>DIWP01000061.1:7030-9857 GCA_002423545.1 Thermoleophilia bacterium UBA6103 | reverse complement strand
CGATCCAGCCCATACGGAAGACCTGACTGCCGCTCCCCTTGTTGCTCTTCATGAGCTTGTCGAGGAACGTGCCCCACTCGAAGTTGCTGAGCTTGACGTCGATGCCCACCGTCTTCCAGCCGGCCTGCAGCGCCTCGGCGATCTTCTGGTGACCGAGGTCGGTGTTGTACCAGTACTGGAGCGTCGGGACCTCGCCGCCGTACTGCTCGACGAGCGCCTTGGCCTCGTCGGGATCGTACGTGTACGGGCTCAGGTCGGGCTTGTAGCCGGCCAGGCCGAGCGGCGTGACGGTGGTCGCCTCGAGCGGCACACCCTCGTTGACGATGTTGATGACCGCGTTCTTGTCGGCGGCCAGGCTGAGGGCCTGCCGCAGCAGGGAGCCCTTCTCGCCGGCCGGATAGCCGACCACCTTGTCGGTCATGTTGATGCCGATGAAGTACGTGGACAGGGTCGGGTACTTCTTGGCCGTCCACTCACCGGACTTGACCTTGGCGTTGTTCTCGGCCGCCTTCACCTGGCCCGGAGGCACATCGGTGTAGTCGAGGGTGCCCTTCTGGAACTCGAGCCACATGGTGTTGGTGTCTTCGTAGACCGGCATGTGGATGCGGTCGACGTAGCCGGCGTTCTCCTTGTCCCAGTAGTCGGGGTTCTTGACCAGTTCGACCTTCTGGTTGTCGACCCACTCCTCGACCATGTACGGACCGGTGCCGACCGGCTTCTTGTTGTACTCCTCGGCGCCGACCTCGTCGATGTACTCGATGGGGCTGGCGGCCGTGACCAGATGGCCCAGCGTGAGCGGGAACTCGGCGAACGGATAGCGCAGCGTGACCTCGAGCGTGTACTCATCGATGGCCTTGACGCCTGTCAGGCCGGCCTCGGGGTCGGTCTGGTAGCCGTCGTCGCCGCATCCATCGACGGGACCGAGGATGTACGAGGTGTACGACTGGTTCTCGGGATCGGTGACGCGGTTCCACGAATCGACGAAGTCNNACGGGCGGCTGGAACATGACGCCCTTCTTGAGCGTGAAGGTGAAGACGGTGGCGTCGTCGTTCACCTCGAAGCCCTCTGCGATGCACGGCTCGGCGGCCATGTTGCCGTCCTCGCCGACCACGTACTTCATCAGACACTCGTAGATCTGATGCTGGACCTGGCTGCCCTCGGACTCGTAGTTGCCCTGGAGACAGTCGAGGTAGACCGGGTTGGCGGACAGCGCGTAGTTGTACGTGCCGCCGGCCTTGGGTTCATCGCCGCCGCCCGTGGTGCCGCCACCGGTGGTGTCTTCGTCACCGCCGCAGGCGGCCACGGCGAGCATCGCGATCACGAGCAGCGCCAGCACGGCGAAGCCGCCGCGCCATCTGGTGTCCACACCTCTCACTGCGTCCTCCTTTGCTGTCACTCTCGACCGCCGGGTGACGACACCCCCCCAAAGGCTCGGTCACCAGCGGCGCCGGATCTCCTGACGTTCATGTTCCGCTGCTCACTACCCCCTTTGTCGGTCCTGCCTCGCGGCGCTGCGGGGGTCGCAGCAGGCCGCCCCTTACAGTCTCCAGACGAGCACGAAGGTGGTGATGAAGAAGACGATGCCGGCGATGATCGTGTAGCGCGTGAGGTTNNGGTTGCGCTCCATGACGCTCGCCTGAGAAGCGAACGAGAAGCCGCTGATGCTGCCCATGCCCGAGTCCTTGCCGGAATGCAGCAGGATCAGCCCCACCAGCACCACGCAGACGATGAGATGGATGACGATGAGTATCGAGTTGATGACCACGCCGTTCTCCTTGCCTCTCAACGACCGCGCCATCGGCCGTCAGGATAATCCCGTCTATGCACGTATGCAACGTCCGAAGCAGCGTCGCGTCCACGTTCCCGCGGCCGGACGGCCGTCCCGGAGACCATTGTACCTGCATGTCTTCGCCACGGCTCCCGCCTGTCCCGCGTGCGACCGGGAAAGCGCCTCGCGTCGGCAGCCGTGGCGACACCGAACGGCTCCGACGGCGCCTTCACGCGGGAGGAGCCGGGGCACCGGTCCGGAGACAGGAGCGTGACCGGGCGCCGGCTCAGTCGCCGGCGACCGGCGCGATGAGCAGATCGCTGCCGGTCATGGCGGCCGGCGGCTCGATCCCCAGCAGGTGCAGGACCGTGGGGGCGATATCGGCGAGGATGCCGCCATCGCGCACCGTCGCCGTACCCGGGGGGACGGTGACGATGAACGGCACGGGATTGGTGGTGTGCGCGGTCTCGATGCCACCGTGCTCGTCGAGCATGCTCTCGGCATTGCCGTGGTCGGCGGTCACCAGACAGACGCCGTCGAGGCCGGCGACGGCGTTGGTCACCCGTCCCAGACACGCGTCGACCGTCTCGACGGCCGTGATCGCCGCCTGCAGATCGCCGGTGTGCCCGACCATGTCGGNNGTTGGCGTAGTTGACGACGACGAAGTCGAACTCGCCGCCGCCAAGCTGCGCCAGCAGCTCGTCGGTGACCTCGACGGCGCTCATCTGCGGCTTGTGATCGTAGGTGGGCACCTCGCGCGGGCTGGGGATCAGGATGCGCCGCTCGCCGGGATGCCCGGCCTCGCGACCGCCGTTGAAGAAGAAGGTGACGTNNTCTCGGCGATGTGCAGCTGCCGCAGACCGTGCGCAGCCAGGACCTCGGCGAGGACCTCCTGCGGGGCCGCGGGCGGGAAGGCCACCGGGACCGGGTACTCCTTCTTGTAGCGCGTCATCGTCACGAGGTCGACCGTCGGCGGCTGCGAACCGCGGTCGAACTCGCTGAAGTCGCGGTCGAACAGCGCCCGGGACAGCTGGCGGGCCCTGTCCGGCCGGAAGTTG
>DIWP01000061.1:0-6966 GCA_002423545.1 Thermoleophilia bacterium UBA6103 | reverse complement strand
GCGCGTGTCGCGGTCCATGGCGTAGAACCGACCGGCGACCGTGCCGTACCGGCCGATCCCGGCGCCGGCCATGAAGCCGTCGACCCGGGCCAGGTACTCAAGGGCGCTGCGCGGTGCCGTGTCCCGCCCATCGAGGAACGCATGCACGACCACATCGGTGACGTGCTCGCGGGCGGCCATCTGCAGCACCGCCTCGAGATGGCCGAGGTCCGAGTGCACGCCGCCGCCGGACACCAGTCCCATGACGTGCACCGTCGAGCGCCGGCCGACGGCTTTGGCGAAAGCCTGCTGCAGCGTGCGGTTGCGGAAGAAGCTGCCGTCGGCGATCGCCTTCGATATGCGGGTGAGCTCCTGCAGCACGACGCGTCCGGCGCCGATGTTCAGGTGCNNCCCGGCGGCAGGCCGACCGCCTCGCCACCGGCCTGGAGAACGCCGTGCGGGTACGTCTGCCAGAGGTGGTCGAACACCGGCGTCCGCGCCAGGGCGATGGCGTTACCCGGTCCGGCCGGCGCCATGCCCCAGCCGTCCATGACGATGAGGACGACCGGCCGGAACGTGCGGCCGGCCACTGAGGCAGCGTCGGCCGCCGGCGTCATACCGGCGCCTGGAACCTGACGATGCGGGCGAACTCGCCGGGGTCCAGACTGGCGCCGCCGACCAGCACGCCGTCGATGTCGGGCTGGGCCATGAGCTCGTCGATGTTGGCCGCCTTGACGCTGCCGCCATACAGGATGCGCACCTGCTCGGCGGCGGCGCCGAAGCCGTCGGCCAGCGCCGCCCGACAGACCGCCACCGTCTCCTGCGCCATCTCCGGCGTGGCCGTGCGGCCGGTACCGATGGCCCAGATCGGCTCGTAGGCCACGGCGACGCCGGGCAGCTCTTCGGCGCTGACCTCGCGCAGGTCGACGCGCAGCTGGCCGACGACCTTGTCCCGCGTCGTGCCGGCTTCGCGCTCGTCGAGGGTCTCGCCGACGCAGAGGACGGGACGGAGCCCGTGGTCGAGCGCCGCGCGCACCTTGCCGGCCAGCGCCTCGTCGGTCTCGCCGAAGTACTGGCGCCGCTCGGAATGCCCGAGGATGACCCAGGAGACGCCGAGCTCGACGAGCATGCCGGGGGCGACCTCGCCGGTGAACGCTCCCTCCTCGGCGGCGTGCATGGTCTGGGCGCCGATCTGCACGCCGCTGCCGGCGGTGGCCTCGAGAGCGGTGCCCAGGTCGGTGAAGGGGACACAGAGCAGCATGTCGCGGTCTGCCACGCCGGCCACCTGCGGCACGAACGCCTCGAAGTAGGACGCCGTCTGCGGCCGCGTCTTGTACATCTTCCAGTTGCCGGCCATGAGGGGACGTCGCGTGGCTGCCATCGCCGCGCTCCTTTCTGGCGTCACGGAGGCGCCGTCAGTGGTCTGCGTCGAGGAGGGCGGCCACGCCGGGCAGCGTCCGGCCCTCGAGAAGCTCCATGGCGGCGCCGCCGCCGGTGGAGACGTGGGTGATGCGGTCCTCCAGTCCGAAGGCCCGGACGGCGGCCACGGTGTCGCCGCCGCCGACCACCGTCGTGCCGGGGCAGTCCGCCACCGCTTCGCCGACGATCCGCGTGCCGGCGGCGAAGTCGTGGATCTCGAACAGGCCCATGGGACCGTTCCAGAAGACCGTGCCGGCAATGCGGATCCGGGCGGCGAAGTCGGCCGCCGTCCGCGGGCCGATGTCCAGGCCCATGCGGTCGGCCGGCATGGCAGCGGCGGCCACCGTCTGCCGCTCGGCGCCGGCGGCCGCTTCGGCGGCCACGACGACGTCGGCCGGCAGGACCAGCTCACAGCTGGCATCTGCGGCCTTGGCGAGGATGTCGGCGGCCACGCCGACCTTGTCCTCTTCCACCTTCGAGCGGCCGACCTCGAGGCCCTGGGCCTTGAGGAACGCGAAGCACATGGCGCCGCCGATGAGGATGGCGTCGGCGAGCGTGAGCATGGTCTCGATGACGCCGATCTTGTCCGAGACCTTGGCGCCGCCGAGCACCACCACGAACGGTCGCCGCGGATCGCTCAGCAGGCGGCCGAGCGTCTCCAGCTCACGCGCCATCAGCAGACCGGCGACCGCCGGCAGGTGATGCGTGACGCCCTCGGTGGAGGCGTGCGCGCGGTGGGCGGTGCCGAAGGCGTCGTCGACGTACACGTCGGCCGATGCCGCCAGGGAGCGCGCGAAGTCGGGGTCGTTGGCCGTCTCTTCCTTGTGGAAGCGCAGGTTCTCGAGCAGCAGCACGTCGCCGGGGCCGAGGCCGGCGACCGCCGCCTCGACCTCGTCGCCGACACAGTCGGCCACCGTCTCCACCGGACGGCCCAGCAGCTCGGCCAGGCGGGCGGCGACCGGCGCCATGCTCAGAGCATCGACACGTTCGCCTTTGGGCCGGCCGAGATGAGAGGCCAGCACGACCCGGCAGCCGCGGTCGACCAGCGCCCGGATGGTCGGCAGCGCCGCCCGGATGCGCGTGTCGTCGGCGACCGCCCCGTCGGCGAGCGGCACGTTGAAGTCGACCCGCACCAGCACGCGCTTGCCGTCGAGCGGGTAGTCGCTCATCGAGCGCTTCGCCATCGTCCTCGTCTCCTCCGGCAGCTCAGTGGCAGGCCGCTAGAGCAGTCGCGTCAGCAGATCGGCGATGCGGCACGAGTAACCCCATTCGTTGTCGTACCACGACATGACCTTGACCAGACGGCCCTTGGCCATGGTCAGCTCGGCGTCGAAGATGGAGGAGTGGCTGTTGCCGATGACGTCGGCCGACACGATGGGCTCGTCGCAGTACTGCAGGATGCCGGCCATCGGTCCCGCCTCGGCGGCCTGCTTCATCGCCGCGTTGACCTCCTCGACCTCGACCTCGGTCTCGAGCTCGACGACGATGTCGGTGAACGACCCGTCCGGCGTCGGAACACGCAGCGCCAGCCCGTCGAGCTTGCCCTGCAGCTCGGGGATGACCAGTGAGACCGCCCGGGCGGCACCGGTGGTGGTGGGGATGATCGACAGCGCCGCCGACCGCGCCCGGCGCAGGTCCTTGTGCGGGAAGTCGAGCACCTTCTGGTCGTTGGTGTAGGCGTGGATCGTGGTCATGAAGCCACGCTCGACGCCGAAGTTGTCGACCAGCACCTTGGCCATGGGCGCCAGGCAGTTGGTGGTGCAGCTGGCGTTGGAGATGACGTCGTGCTTGGTCTTGTCGTACATCTCCTCGTTCACGCCCAGGCAGATGGTGACGTCCGGGTTCTTGGCGGGAGCCGAGATGACCACCTTCTGCGCGCCGGCCTCAAGGTGTTTGGCGGCCGCGGAACGCTCGGTGAAGCGGCCGGTGGACTCGATGACCACGTCAACGTCCAGCTCTCGCCAGGGGAGGTTGGCCGGGTCGGTCTCGCTGGTGACGCGGACGCGCTTGCCGTCGATCACGAGCGCGTCGTCTTCCACGTCCACGGCGCCGGGGAACACGCCGTGCACGGAGTCGTATTTCAAGAGATGACCGAGCGTCGTCGCGTCGGTGAGATCGTTGATCGCCACGAACTCGATGTCGGCGCCCTGTCGCAGCGCGGCCCGCACCACGAGGCGACCGATCCGCCCGAACCCGTTGACGCCTACACGTACCGTCATCGCATCCTCCCATTCGATTGCTCGCGACAGCCTACACCAGAGCAAGCTCCGGGAACGACGCCGCGGCGGCGGCGTCTAGCACCATCTTCACCAGCGGCGCGGGATTGAAACGGGCACGCCGCGCCGGGTCTCCGAGGGGCGGCGGAGCCGGCGCTCAGCGGGGCTCGCCCAGCGCCGGCTGCGCCCGGGTGGGGATGCGTCCGAGGAAGATGTTGCCGGTACGCCCGTCGATGGAGAGCCAGTCGCCGGCGCGCACCTCCTTGCCGGCCAGCCGGCCGATGCCCTGCTGCTCCACGACCTCCAGGTCCAGGCACTCGACCACCGCCGTCTTGCCGAGTCGCTTGGCCGTGACCGCGGCGTGCGACGTGGTGCCGCCGCGCGCTGTGAGGATGCCGCTCACGCGCGTGATCATGGCGATGTCCTCCGGCACCGTGTCCGGGCGCAACAGCACGATGTTGTCGTCCGGCGCCTCTCTCTCGAGCCGGCCGATCTGCTCCGCCGTGAACGCCACCCGGCCGGCATAGGCGCCGCCGGCGACGCCCATGCCCACGGCCACGGGCTGGCCGTAATTGGGGGACGCCGTGTCGAAGTAGGCGGCGTCCTTGGTCTGCTCCTGCACCAGCGCGCGCTTCTGCAGGATGTAGAGGTCCGAGGCGGCCGGCGACTCGAAGGTGAACTCGATCTCCTGAGGGTCGTACTCGCGTTCGCCCACGAGGTCGCGCGCGACCGACAGGAGTTGCTCGTACACCCCGGGGAAGTCCCGCTCCAGCGAGTGCTCCGTTCCGCTGTAGGTGCGGCTGCCGCGGCGCTGGGCCTCCGAGATGGGCAGCGGGAAGACCAGGCCGCCGACCAGGTCCTCGCCCTGGCTGCGAACGGCGAAGTCGCCGAAGAGCCGCACCTGGCGCGTGTGCGGCTCGAGCGGGTTGTTGGTGAACGTCACGCCGGACCCCGACTCGCGGCTGCGGTTGCCGAACACCATGCGCTGGACGACGACCGCAGTGCCCCACTCCTCGGAGATGCCGAGGTATCCGCGGTAGATGCGCGCCTGTTCCGAATCCCACGAATCGATCACGCGGCGGATGCAGTCGAGAACCTGCGGAAACGGCTCGTCGACGAACGTGACCCCCGCCTCGCGGGCGCGCGACTTGTAGGACAGGGCTATCTCGCGCATCTGCGCGGCCGTGAAGTCCACCTTCTGGCCGACCCCGTACCTCGCCTTGTACTCCGTCATGATCTCGTCGAAGAAGTCGCGCTCGATGCCGTCGGACATGGCCCACGACTGCAGGAAGCGCCGGTAGCTGTCCCAGGACGCCCAGTCCAGGCCGGGCTGCCGCGCCAGTGCCTCGGCCAGCTCGTCGTTGAGACCCACGTTCACGAACGTGGTCATGAGCCCCGGCATGGAGATGGCGGCGCCCGACCGGATGGAGAGCAGCAGCAGACGCGCGGGATCGCCCAGGCGCAACCCCGCTCTGCGCTCCAGCTGCGCCACGGCCTTGTGCACGCGCTGCACCGTGTCGTCGTACAGCGGCGGGTACGACATGGCCGGCATGGCCCCGAACAGCTCCGTGGTGAGCACGAAGCCCTCGGGCACGTTGTGCCCGTAGGCCGCCATCTCCTTGAGACCCAGGCCCTTGAACCCGAGGGTCACCTGGTCGTCGGTGAACGCCTTGCGCCTGTGGATGGGAGAGACCAGCCGTTCGGGGTCGTAGTTCATCATCCGCGTGAGCGCCTCGTTGTCCATACGCCCGTGCAGCATGGAGATCTGGCGCAGCGCCGCCGTGACGTACCGGTCGACCGTCTGCATACCGAGCGCCGACACGAGCACCTCGCGCAGCACCATCTCCGCAACGGCGTCGACCGAGAGGCGCCGCGCCTCCACCTGGCGGGGATCGTTGGTGAGCACCGCGTGCAGCACCTGCTCGTGGCTGAGGACGGAGATGGAGGACAGCTCGGTGACGCTCTGCGCCAGGAACTGGAACACGTTCTGATACTGGTGGAAGGTGAAGTTGTGGAGGCTGAAGCTCGCCTGCAGGATGCCGAGGTTGGCGCCCAGGACGCGCGAGTCGACGCCGTCGGCGGCAAGCGCGCGCTCGAACCGCTTGATGGCGGTCGCCATGCGGCGCAGCGAATCGCGCGTGACGTAGGCCTCCATGCCCTCCGCGACCAGGTCCTCGAGCAGCCTGCCCACCAGGACCTCCACGCGGAACGACAACCCCAGCGCGTCGAACTTGGGCTCGCTGTAGTTGCCGTAGATCGACGGGATGCCGGCGGCGATGTGCCGTTTCTGGTACAGGTTCTCGGTCGCGACCGACGGGGCCGGGTCGAGGATGATGGCCTTGAGCTCCTCCAGCACGGTGAGCGACGCGTCCAGCAGCCGGTCGCGGGTGCGCGGGGCCGGGCGGCTCTGCCAGGCGGCCAGAGCCGCCTGGAACGCCTCGCGGACCCGCGCCTCCAGCTGCAGGTGGTGGCCCACGGCGCCGCCCACGTCCGCCGCCGAGAGCGAGTACTTCTGGGCGAGCAACTGATGGGTGCGGACGAGCAGGGCCACGCGCCGGCGCTGCGTCTCGATCGTGCCCTCGCGGCCCTTGCCCGCCCGGATCCGCGCGAGGCGGTCGCCGAGCTCGGCCGTGGACAACACGAGCAGCCGGTCGAGGAACTCCTCCATCTCCGGGGACAGCTCGGCGACCTCGCTGCGCGAGCGGGCGGCGCGACGCCGGCCGCCTCCCGCGGTCGCGCCGTCCGGCGCCGGCAGCGACTGGCGCTGCAGGGCCAGCAGCACGGCGTGGGGCCCTTCGGCCCAGTCCTGCTCGCCCCGCACCAGGTCCAGCGTGTTGGCGGAGAGGTACGGCGCGAGCAGCGAGGCGTCGAGCGTCATCCAGTACCGCAGCACGGCCCGGCTGAAGGCGACAAGACGGTTGGACGACTCCGCGTGCGCCTGCTTGCGCAGGAAGTGCATGAGCGTGTCCCTGCGCCCGCAGATCTCGTCGATCTGTGTGGACACGGCGCGCAGTTCGCCCTCCGCCCCGACGTCTCCGAAGTACACGGGAAGCGTGCGCAGCAGCTGCTTGGCGACGAAGTAGATGGGGCGGATGTCCGCGTTCAGGAACTGCGTGACGTCACGCTGGAACAGATCGGTGTCGGCGATGTACACGCCGCCCAGCCGGAGTTGCACGTTGAGCGCGGCGGCCAGGCGCTCGAAGAGGGCGGGGTTGGACTCGATGATGTGCATCCAGCAGCGGATCTTGGGCAGGTGGTAGGGGTTGACCACCACCTCCCACTCGTCGGTCGCGCCGCGGATGTCGGGGTACTGGAACCTCCAGTACAGGATGTCCTCGATGAGGTGGTCGGC
>DIWP01000026.1 GCA_002423545.1 Thermoleophilia bacterium UBA6103 | reverse complement strand
GACTTCCGCAACGCCATCCTCATCATGACCAGCAACATCGGCGCCGCCACCATCAGCAAGAACGCGCCGCTCGGATTCGCACTGGCCAGCGAGACCGGACTCAGCTACGAGGACATGAAGAGCCGCATCACCGGCGAGCTCAAGAAGCTCTTCCGGCCCGAGTTCCTCAACCGCGTCGACGAGGTCATCGTCTTCCACAAGCTGGCGCGCGACGAGATCCGCCACATCGTCGACCTGCTGGTCGGCCGCGTGCAGGTGCAGCTCACGCCGCAGGGCATCACCCTGAAGCTCACCGAGGCCGGCCGCGACCTGCTGGCTGAGAAGGGCTTCGATCCGTCGCTCGGCGCGCGGCCGCTGCGGCGGGCCATCCAGCGCTACATAGAAGACAAGCTCGCCGATGCCATGCTCGAGCGGCAGTTCCCGCAGGGCACTGTCGTGATGGTCGATGCCGAGAACGACGACACGGTGCTCACGGTGAACGGCGAGAAGATCGCCGGTGCCGTGGAGCTGCCCTTTGCCGGCTTCGATGAGAAGGAGCTGCTGGCCGGCGCCGCGGGTGTGACCCCGGTGGCCGACGACGCGCCGGTGGCGGGGGTGCCGGGAGAAGCCGTCTGAGCCATGGCCGACTCACGCCGCCGCGTTGCCGAACGGCGCTACTTTTGCTATCATAGCAGGCGGAATGTGCATCAGGGAGCGGCGTCGGCATACATGATGTGAGGCCTTTTTGTCCGGTGTCTCCTCCCTCCGTACTCCTCGCGGCTTGTATTGACGAGAACAGCCATAGGTCCATCCGTCCCGTCTCCGGGCCATCGGAGCAGTGCTCATGCTTGGCCGTCTCCATGCGCCGGAAACGCTTCTCCTCTCATCTCTACGGCCAAGGGCAAGAACGCGGTCGTGATGGAGACCGTGTGACCCGTCAGGGGGTGTGATCAGCTTGTACCAGGTCGGCGACAAGGTCGTGTACCCGCATCACGGAGCGGGCCGCATCATGCAGATCGAGGAGAAAGACGTCCTCGGCGAGCGGCGCACGTATCTCACCATCCAGATCCTGCACAACGATATGACGGTCATGGTGCCGGTGGAGAACGCCGATCGCACCGGCCTGCGCCGCGTCGTCGACGAACGCGTCGTCGACGAGGTCGTGGCAGTCCTGCACGGGCACCCCACGACCATGCCCAAGAACTGGAGTCGGCGTTACAAGCACAACCGCGAGAAGCTCAAGACCGGCGACATCTTCGAGGTCGCCGAGGTCGTGCGCAACCTCGCCGTGCGGCACGCAGACAAGGGCCTCTCGACCGGCGAGAAGCAGATGTTCTCCAAGGCCAAGAAGATCCTGGCCTCTGAGCTCATGTACGCGCGAGACATAAGTGAGGAGGAGGCGACGGCCTACCTTGAGAGCCTCCTCGACGATGTCGATCCATCGGCCGAGTGCATGGTCGAGCCTGACCCGCTCGACGATCTCGAACAGGTCGTACCGGCCTCCTGAGGGCCGCCCACATGCCCCGTCGCGTGTCCTTCAAGGGCAGCGCCGTCTTCGTTCCGATCACTCGGTTCGCCTTCTTCGTGCTCGGCGGCGTGGCGGGCTACGAGGTCGCGCTGCTCAACCAGCGCGCCCAGGTCATCCCGGTCACCTCGCCGGGCTGGGAGATCGTCACCATCGCGTTGATGGTCCTCGCCGGCGGCATCCTCGGGTACTTCGTCGGCTGGATCCTGGCCAGCGCCATCGTGCGTCTCGTCGGCGGACTCGACGACGTGCTGGCCCGCAACAGCGGTCTCGAGCTGCTCGTCATCTTCATCGGACTGCTCGTCGGTCTGGGTATCGCCGCGCTTCTCAGCCTCGGCGTCTCCAGGGTGCCGGTGGTCGGTGTCTACCTCAACATCCCCGTCTTCCTGGTCTGCGGTTACGTCACGGCCTATGTGGCCCAGCGCAAGGCCGCCGAGATCCTGCGCCTGCTGGGTGTCAAGGTGCGCCCGTCGGTCTCGGGCGGGCCGGGGTCCAAGGTGCTCGATTCCAGTGCGCTCATCGACGGCCGGGTCATCGACGTGGTCAAGGCCGGCTTCATCGACGGCGACCTCATCATCCCGCGGTTCGTCCTGGAGGAGCTGCAGCGCGTCGCCGACTCGTCTGACCCCGAGAAGCGTGTCCGCGGCCGCCGCGGTCTCGACTTCGTCCAGCAGCTGCAACAGGAGATGGGCAAGCGTGTCCACATCACCGACACCGACTACTCCGATCTCTCCGAGGTCGATGCCAAGCTGCTGCGGATCGCCGGCGCGACCCAGGCGGCCATCATCACCACCGACTACAACCTCAACAAGGTGGCGCGCATCCAGAAAGTACCGGTACTGAACGTCAACGAGCTGGCCAACGCCGTGAAGTCACCGGTCCTGCCGGGCGAGGAGATCGAGGTCAAGATCCTCCGCGAGGGGCGCGAGCATCATCAGGGCGTCGGCTACCTGGACGACGGGACCATGATCGTGGTCGAAGACGGGCGCGAGATGGTGGGGGCGACCGTCAAGGCCGAAGTCACCAGCGTCCTGCAGAGTCCTTCGGGCAAGATGATCTTCGCCAAGGCGGCCAAGTAGCAGGCAGAGGCGGCACCGGTTTCCCGGCGGCCGCAGGAGGCCGGCCCGCGCAGCGGGCGCACGGCAGGGAGGAGCGGCAGGGTCATGAGCACGTTCGGCGAAGGGTCTGTGTGGGCCGTCGTGGCGGCCGCCGGAGAGAGCCTCCGGATGGGTCTGCCCGACGGCGAGTCCAAGCAGTTCCTGCTGCTCGGCGGGGAGCCGGTCATCACGCACTCGGTGCGCAAGCTGCTCGCCATGGAAGAGGTAGCCGGCGTCGTCTGCGTCCTGCATCCCTCACACACGGTCCGCTTCGCCAGCCAGCTGCTGTGCTTCGAGGAGAACAAGCCGCTCATGATCACCGAGGGTGGCCTCGAGAGATACGACTCGGTCCGCGCCGGACTGCTCGAGGTGCCGGACGACGCGCAGGTCATCGCCGTGCACGACGGCGCCCGGCCGCTGTTCACTCACAGGGCCTTTCTGGATTGCCTGGCGGCGCTCGAACAGCACGACGGCGCCGTGCCCGGGTGTCGCGTCTCGGACACGCTCAAGCGCACCGACGAGGCCGGGACGGTGATCGACACGGTCGACCGCCGCTCGCTGTGGGCGGTGCAGACGCCGCAGCTGTACAGGGCCGAGGCGCTGCGTGCCGCTTACCGGCAGCCGGAGCTGAGCGGCGCGACCGACGACGCCGTCCTGCTCGAGCGCGTCGGCCGCCATGTCACGGTGGTGCCTTCCACTCCGGCCAACGTCAAGATCACTACTCCTGCCGATCTTCCCCTTGCGGCGGCGCTGCTCTCGTGGGAGACGGCGGTCGACGTCTGACCCGGGCCGTGGGCTGCCGGGCATCGGCCGGGACGGCGGCATGAGCTTCCGGGTGGGGCTCGGCTACGACGCCCACCGGTTCGCCGAGGGCCGGGACCTTGTACTCGGCGGCGTACGGCTCGATCATCCACAGGGCCTCGCCGGCCACTCCGATGCCGACGTGCTGGTGCACGCCGTCATCGACGCGCTCCTGGGCGCCGCCGGACTCGGCGACATCGGCGAGCTCTTCCCCGATGCCGATCCGGCCTTCGCAGGAGCCGACAGCCTGCGGCTGCTCGGCGATGTCGCAGTGCGGCTGGCGGACGCCGGCTGGCGGGTCGTCAACGTCGATGTCGTGGTCGTCTGCGAGATGCCGCGGCTGAGTCCCGTGAGGGATGCCGTGAAGGCCAACCTCGCCGGGGCCATGCAGATCGACGCGGCATCTGTGGGCGTCAAGGGCACCACGACCGAGCGGATGGGGTTCGAGGGCCGCGGCGAAGGCATCGGCGCCACCGCCGTCTGCCTGCTGGAGAGGGTCCCCGCCGGCACAGCCTGAGCCGCCGGGGTCAGTATCGCCCCAGGCTCTCCAGCCGCATCACCAGGAACGCAGCCAGTGCCGCCGGGTCATCGAGGCGGAAGCGGTGCCGGTGCGACAGGTCGGTGTCGGTGACCAGGGCGAGGCTCTCCTCGGGCTCCAGCAACCGCTCGCGGTGCCCGGCGTCGCGGCGGAAGAGCTCGACGCGATGCGGCGCCGAGCGCTTGTATCCCTCGGCGACGACCAGATCGAAGCCGGGATAGAAACGCCGCGCGATCTCGACGACCGGCAGCTCCTCGTGCAGCTGCGTCACGAAAGCGAGGCGACTCGGTGAGGCGATTGCATAGGCGCGCGCCCCGGCGGCGCCGTGGCGGTACGAGTCTTTGCCGGGGTGATCGATCTCGAAATCGTGCGCATCGTGCTTGATGGTACCCACGCAAAGGCCCAGAGCCAGCAGCTCAGGGATCAGACGTTCCACGAACGTGGTCTTGCCGGTCCCGCTCTTGCCGACGATGGCGACCAGCGGCGGTCCTGCGGCCGCCGGCGTCGGGCCCGGGAAGGGCCGGCGGTCGGCGTCGGCCAGACGCCGGGCTGTTGCGTAGTCATCCATCGTGTTGACGTTGCGGAACGGCGACGCGTCGAGGAAACGGACGTAGTGCACGCGCAACTCCGGGAACGCCGCCGCGATGCGATGCTCTCCGGCCCGCAGCAGGCGCTCCATCGGCGCCAGGCAGCGGGGATGGTAGACGGCGAACAGCGGCTCGTGCCCGTCGTCCACGATCGGCAGGCAGACGTCGATGCTCTCGTCCCAGGCGGCGAGCACGCGATCGAGGGCGGCCGGCTGGGGGAAGGCCAGATCGGCGGCCATGGCGAACAGCGGCCGGTCGAGGGCCCGCAGCCCGCTCGCCAGGCCGGCCAGGGGCGACGCGCCGGGCCAGGCATCGGGGACGACCGAGACGCGGCCGGCGGCATCGCCGAGGTCGAGCGGGTCGCCTGACGAGACCGACACGGTCACGTCCGCGAAGCGTCGGCTGAGGAAGTCGATCGCCCGCAGGACGAGCGGCCGGCCGGCCAGCGTGAGCAGTCGTTTGTCGGTCCCCGTCCGGCGGCTTCTGCCGCCGGCCAGCAGCAGAGCCGAGGTGACGGCTCCGGCGCGGGCGCTCGAGTCTCGCCGGTCGGTCGTGGGTGGTCGTGGTGGCTCGGGCACCTGCGGCTCCAGAGGTGACGGGTGCTCCATCATTGTCCGCCACGAGTGTACCCTACGTACTGAAGCCCGCCGCGGCCGTCGCCGACCGGATCGCGGCTGCGACGCTGGTCGCGGTGCCCGGCCAGACCGGCGGCGGGGATGACGGCCAGAGGGATCCGACAGGGAGGCCGAAGGTGACGACCGATCAGAAGCGATCGCGGGTAGTGGCGGTAGTGGGCAGCCCGCGGCCCGACGGCAACACGGTGACGGTGGTGAAGACGGTGCTGCAGGAGCTGGAGGGCCGGCAGATCGACACCGAGCTGCTCTTTCTGCCCGACTACCGGGTCTACCCTTGCGAAGGCCACGACACGTGCGGATCGCTGCGGAGCTGCCCGCTCGAGGACGACATGCCGTTGCTGCTGGAGAAGGTGTACGGAGCCGACGGCGCCATCTTCGCCTCACCGGTCTACTACGAGAATGTGACCGCTCAGCTCAAGGCCTTCATGGACCGGACCGTCTGGCAGTACAATCACGAACGCTGGCTCGAGCCGCGTGTGATCGGTCTCGTGGCGGTGGCCTACGAGACGGGTCTGGACGACACGATCGCGGCGCTGCGGCGGTTCATCGGTCTCTCGACGCAGCGCGAGATACCGGTCGAGGTCCTGACCGGACTGGCCTACGAACTGGGCGACGCGGCCGGGAACGCCGACCTGATGGCGGCTGCGCGTGACCTGGCCGGTCGCCTGGCCGGACACCTGTCGAGCGGCGACTGATCGGGTCCGAGCCGCCCCCTGTCCGGCGGCCGCGGCCGGGAAGTGCGGCCGGCAGGCGGGTCGCTACCGTGTCCCGCCCGGGTCGCCGTCGGTGCCGCGGATCACCCGACGCTCGGTGACGATGGCGTGCACGCAGGCGTCGTGGTCTTCACAGGTCACGTTCTCGAGCAGCTGAGCCTCGAAAGCCACCGCCAGACGCGGGACACCGGGCCGAAGCTGCTCGACGAAGGTGTCGTAGAAGCCGCCGCCGTATCCGATGCGATGGCCCTGGTCGTCGAAGGCGGCTCCGGGGCAGATCATGACGTCGATGGTCGCCGGCGCCACGATCTCGAGGTCCCGGCGGGGCTCGGGGATGCCCCAGTGTCCGGCCTCCAGGTCGGCGTCGAGGTCGGTGACCCGCACGGCGTGCATGGTGCGCGGGCCTTCGACGCGAGGTGTGGCGACGACCTTGCCCTGGGCGAGCATCGTGTACAGGAACGGCAGCGTGTCGACCTCGGTGCGGAACGGCACATAACAGAAGACGCAGGCCGCGCTCGTCACCTCTGGCATGTCTTCGAGCCGCGCGCAGATCGCCGCGCTGGCGCGGGCCCTGGTCGCCGGATGCAGGGCGTCGCGATGCGCGATCGCGCGCACTCTCTGAGTGGCTTTACTCATCGGCCGTTCCTTCCGACATACATGACGGCGCGGTGGACGCATCATGCGCCGTGCCCGACCGCCCGGACTTGGTGCCGGGAGTAGTATAAGGAGCCCGGCCGCGAGGAAGGAGTCGCGATGGCACTGCGAGCCGACGACGAGGTCTCTATGGCCGCCGTCTTCTCCCGCGCGCTGCGCAACCTGCTGACGCTGACCGAGGAGGAGGTCCGTGCCACCGGTCCCACCGCCGACCAGGTGGTGCAGGCCGCCGATACCGACGGTTGCGTGTCCCCCACGCTCTTCCGCATCCTGCAGCTCTGCGCGCTGCCGGAGGTGCTCGGGCAGAGCAGCGGCCCGGTGCTCTATCTCGGCGCCAAGCGGTTCAGCCAGAACCTGTCGCTGACGTCGCTGCAGGCGCTCAAGGAATGGTTCACGCGGATGGGTCTCGGCGACCTGGAGGTGGAGCTCGACGACGAGAAGCTGGTCGTCAAGCTCGCCCACTGCCCCACCTGTCACCGGCTGCCCAACGTGGGCGTCGCCCTCTGTGACTTCGAGCGGGGGCTCATCGATGGGGTCCTGGAGCGCATCACAGGGGCCGAGGTGTTGACCAAGGAGACCCTGTGCTGGGGTCTCGGCGACACCGTCTGTCAGTTCGAGGCCTACGCCGGTGACGGCCCGGGCTATGCCTATCGCGAGCAGGGTGGGCACTCGGATGTGCAGCAGCGGCTGCTCACCAGCATCGCCGATCAGACCGAGCTGGCGGTCGAGAACCTGCGTCTCGTCCGGGAGCGCAAGTCGCTTGAGACCCGCGACGCGCTGACCGGCCTCTACAACTTCCGGCACATGCGCGAGCATGCCGTCCTTGAGCTGGCGCGTGCCGTCCGCTACGGTCGCCACGTGACGTTCGTGATGATCGACCTCGACGACTTCTCGGCGATCGTCGAGAAGGTCGGCGCTGCGGGTGGCGACGCCGTGATACGGCACTGGGCCGAAGCCCTGCGCGCGCAGCTGCGCGCCTGCGACCTTGTCTGCCGTTACGGGGCCGACGAGTTCCTCCTGGTCCTGCCGGAGACGGCAGAGACGCAGGCCGATGTCGCCCTGCAGCGGATACTGGGCGTGCTGGGCGATCAGGAATGCGTGGTCGGCGGCGAGAGCATCCGTGTCTCGGCCGCCGCCGGGGTGGCCGTGTATCCGCAGGATGGTCAACGCGTGGAGGAGCTGGTGGCCAAGGCGGCCACCACCATGTACGCGGTGAAGTCGGGCGGTCGCGGCAGCGTGGGCTTCTACGGCGCCTCGTCGGTCTGACCCGGACTCACGAGCAGGCGCCGTCGGCGGAGAGGCGGCGCTCGCCGGTCGGCAGGCGGACGCGCGCAGGCGTCGATCATTCAGAGTTCCTGCACGGCGCCCCGGCGACGCGATAGGATGCGCTGATGCCGGGGCGTCTGCAGATCGTAGCCGTGGGCCGTCTCGATGCCGACCTGCGGCCGGCCTTCGAACACTACCGCCGCCTGGTGGGCAGGCGTGTCCGGCTGACCGTTCGCGAGGTGCGCGATGTGGCGCTGCGGGGCCGCAGCGAGGCTGAGGTGCTGCGCGATGAAGGCGAGCGCGTCCTGGCGGAGCTGATGGGAGCACGGCCGATCATCGTGCTCGACGAGGCCGGTACCCCGTACGATTCCGTGGGGCTCGCGGCGCAGCTCGCGGCCTGGCTCGAACAGGGGGTGCCGACGTTCGTCATCGGAGGATCCCTCGGCCTGCCGGAGGCCGTCAAGGACCGGGCACACGCGCGGCTGTCACTGTCCGCACTGACGCTGCCCCACCAGCTGGCGCGGGTCGTGCTGATGGAGCAGCTCTTCCGGGCGCTGAAGATAGCCGCCGGCGAGACGTACCATCATTGAAGGGGTGAGCATGACCGACGTGTACGACCTGGCCGGGCTGAAAGCCTCGCTGGAGGAGGCGGCGGCCGCGGTGATCGGGGCGCCGGTGGCCGGCGCCGAGCTCAGCGTGCCGCCACGCCCGGAGCTCGGCGACCTGAGCGCCAACGCCGCCCTCGTGGGCGCCAGGGTCGCGCAGCGGCCACCGCGTGAGCTGGCCGCGGAGATCGCTCGCACGTGGGCAGAGGGCGCCGGCTGCGAAGTCTGCGAGCGGTACGAGATCGCCGGTCCGGGGTTCCTCAACCTGTTCCTGTCTCCCGCCTGGTACGGCGGCGCGCTGCAGCGCATGCTCGATCGCGGCGCCGCGTACGGTGGCGATGTGCTCCCGGCGGCGGAGCGGCGCCGTGTCAACATCGAGTTCGTGAGCGTGAACCCGACCGGACCATTGCATGTGGGTCATGCGCGCTATGCCTCGTACGGCGATGCTCTCTGTCGTCTGTCGGCGTTCGCCGGTCACGACGTGACGCGTGAGTTCTACGTGAACGACTGGGGCACGCAGATGGTCAAGTTCGGCCAGTCGCTGGCGGCCCGGTACGCGCAACGGCTGGGTGTCGAGATGCCGGTGCCGGCCGACGGCTACCAGGGTGAGTACCTGCTGGATCTTGCCGATCAGCTCAGGGGCGAGGTCGGCGAGCGCTATCTGGATGCCGTGCGCGAGGCGGCCCCCGATGCCGGGCGCCTGCCGGCCGACGTGGTCGACGCCGTCCGGTACTGGGGCCGCGACCGGGTGCTGGACCAGTTCCGCGGCACGCTCGAGCAGCTGCGTGTGCCGTTCGACGTCTGGACCAGCGAGTCGACTCTCTACGACGGTCCCGGTGAGCACCGCGGCTTCCGCGGCGAGGTCGGCAAGGCCCTGGCGCAGATGGACGCCGAAGGTCTGCTCTACGACGAGGAGGGGGCCGTCTGGCTGCGCACCACGCAGTACGGTGACGACAAAGACCGCGTCCTGATCCGTCAGACCGGCGAATCGACCTACTTCCTCTCGGACATCGCCTACCACCGCGACAAGCTCGACCGCGGCTTCGAACACCTCATCGACATCTGGGGCGCCGACCACCACGGGTACGTGGCACGCATGAAGGCCGCCTTCACGGCCCTGCCGCCACACGATCCCGATGCGCTGGAGCTGATCATCGGCCAGCTGGTGAACCTGCTCGAGAGCGGCGAACAGAAGCGGATGTCCAAGCGCCGCGGCGACATCGTGACCATCGACGACCTCGTCGAGGCCATCGGCGTCGACGCAGCCCGCTTCTTCCTGGTAGGACGCAGTCACGACTCGACCCTCGATCTGGACATCGGACTGGCCGTCGAGGAGTCGAGCAAGAACCCCGTGTACTACGTGCAGTACGCGCATGCACGCATCTGCAGCATCCTGCGCAACGTCCGTGAGAGAGCTCCGGAGACGGTGCCGCAGCCTGCGGCGAGCCTCCCCGAGGTGCCGATCGAAGCGGCCGAGAAGGCGCTGATCAAGGCGCTGTCGCGCTTTCCGCTGGTGGTGCTCGACGCTACCCGCCGGCGGGCGCCGCATCGCATGCACACGTATCTCGGCGAGCTGGCCGCCGAGTTCCACGGGTTCTACCGGGTCTGTCGCGTCCTGGCGGACGACCCGGCGGTGAGCACCTTCCGCACCGGCCTCTGCCTGGCGACCAGACAGACGCTGGCTACCGGGCTGGACCTGCTCGGAGTGGGAGCGCCCGACGCGATGTGAACCGTGTGGCCACGCTGCCCGCACGCAGCTCGCTCGGGGAGGGCGGCGGTCTGAGCGTGAAAAGCGACGGGCGGCCGGTCGCTGCACGCGACCGGCCGCCCGTCGACGCCGCTGCTCTGACTATCGCGCTACTCTGTCACTTCCCGAAGCGCTGCTGCGCCCACGAGCGCAACTCCTCGAACTCCTCATCGGAGAGGTCACGGACCTCGAGGAGATGCGCGACGGCGAGCGCGCTGCTGCCGCCGAGCAGGCGCTGCACGACACTGTCAAGGACGGTCGTGGCGACCTCGCGGCCGGGGATGGCGGGGGTGTACTCGTACGCGATCCCGGAGCGGTCCTGGCTCAGGAGGTTCTTCTTGACGAGGTTGTTCATGACCGTCATGACGGTCGTATAGGCGATGGTGCGCCGCTCACGCAGGATCTCGTAGACGTCACGCACCTTGGCAGTGCCGAGATCCCAGACGATGGCCAGGATGTCGGCCTCCAGCGACCCGATCCCGGTGAACGGTGCGCCCTTGGTGCTGCGCAACCACTTGGGCTTGAGCTCCTGCATCGCTACCACCTCATTCTTGAGACGCGGACCCCACTTCTGAGGTCACATCAGGCTCGTATGACGTCGGTCTAGTGTCGCATGCCCCTGCCTGTTCGATTCAAAACCCTACCATAGCTGCTCACCGACAGGCAGGGAGGGCGGCCGTCCGGCAACGCCGTACCTTGTCGCCGGGAACGGTGCGACCGATCGTCGCCGCTGCGTGCCCGTCGTGCCGGCGCCGGCGGCATGGCGGATGGTCTAGAATCGGCGGGTCACCGACCGGAGGTCTACCATGGCGATCGACGTCGCATTCTTCCGCGCTCTCACCCAGGCGCCGAGTCCCACAGGCTTCGAGGGGCCGGTCATGCGCGTGGTACGCGACCGGCTTGCGAGGGTGTCCGAGCCGCAGTCCGACGCGCTCGGCAACACGTGGGCGCGTGCCGGTGACTGTGACGGCCCTGGAGTGGCGGTGGTGGCTCACGCGGACCAGATCGGACTCATCGTCACGTACATCGACGATCAGGGCTTCGTCTGGTTCGACCACATCGGTGGCATCGACCGGCAAGTGCTGCCCGGGCATGCCGTGGCGATCCACGCGGCGGGTGGGCCGGTCGACGGCGTGGTGGGTCGCAAGCCGACCCACTTCATCCCCAAGGAAGATCGCGGCAAGGCGCCGGAGTTGCACGAGCAGTACATCGACATCGGTGCTCGAACCAGGGCAGAGGCGCAGGGGCGCGTCGCGGTGGGCGATCCCATCACGTTCGCCCAGCGCTTCCTCGAACTGGCCGACGGCGTGTACGCGACGCTGGCCTGCGACGACCGGGCCGGGGTCTACGTGGCCTGCCGGGCCGTCGAGGAGCGTGCCGCGGCACGGCGCGGGGCCGCTCTCACCGCCGTGGTGACAGTGCACGAGGAGACGACCTTCATGGGCGCCAAGGCGCAGACCCGGCGCCTCCCAGACGCGAGCATCATCATCGTCGTCGACGGCGACTTCGCCAGCGACCAGCCCGACGTGGATGTGAAGAAGGCCGGCGGCGAGGTCAAGCTGGGCGGCGGTCCGGTCCTGGCTCGTGGGACGGGCAGCAACGAGAAGCTGTTCCGGCTGGCCGTGGACGTGGCCGGCCGGGAGAAGATCGGATTCCAGGTCAAGGCCGCCGGCGGCGCCATGAGCACCGACGCCGACGAGCTCATGGCGGCCGCCGCCGCCGCCACCCTGTCGATCAGCATCCCGATGCGCTACATGCACGCGCCCTTTGAAGTCGTCCGCGGCGACGACATGGAGGCCACGGTGGCGCTGATCGTGGCGCTGACCCGTGAGCTGGAAGGCATGGACGCGGACAGGTTCCTGGCTTGACGCGGCGACGATCGCGGAGGACGACGTGAAGGTCTTCATCAGCATCGACCTCGAGGGCATCACAGGCGTCTGCCTCGAGGCTCAGACCACCATGGGCACGCCGGAGTACACGGAGGCGATCGGCTGGATGCGGGCCGACCTCGACGCCGCCATCGCCGGCTGCCTCGAGGCCGGTGCCACCGAGATCGTGGTGTGCGACGCGCACGACCGGGGCGCGAACCTCAGGATAGACGGTCTGCCGGCGCAGGTCCGCCTCGCCTCCGGCAGCCCGACCAGGGCCAGCATGCTGCACGGTCTCGACGAGACGTGCAGCGCGGCGATCTTCATCGGCTACCACGCCATGGCCGGTACCCGTCATGGTGTCCTCGACCATACCTACACCTACGACGTCTTCCGTGTACGCATCGACGAGTACCTCGAGGTGGGCGAGATCGGCATCAACGCCGGTCTGACCGGGCGCTTCGGCGTGCCGGTCGTGTTCGTGTCCGGCGATCAGGTGACCGCCGACGAGGCCTGCGAGCTGTTGCCGGGCGTGCGTACGGCCATCGTCAAGCACGGGACCTCACGGACCGCGGCTCGCCTGCTCCCGCCTGAGGTCACGGCGCCGCTCATCCGCAACGGCGTCGCCGAAGCCCTGACGGCGACCGACCGGCCGGCGCCGCTCGACTTCACCGACCTGCCGCTGCGGATCACGTTCAGGACCACGCGGGCCTGCGACTCGGCCGAGCGCTGTCCGGGTACCGAACGCGTGGACGGGTGCACGCTGCAGATCGTCGGTGGCGACTATCTGCACACGTTCGTGGCGCTGCAGGCCTGCCTGGAGCTGGCCCAGGCCGCGCGCGAGTGACCGACTGCTCAGGGCGATCGCTCGGGGACGGCTCGGACGCCATCGACGAGCAGGCCGTGCGCACGCCGCCCACGCCGTCGCGTTGCGGGCGGGAACGGCTCGTGGTTGAATGATGCTCCTCCGCGAGCGGATGTAGCGTAGCTGGTAACGCGTCAGCTTCCCAAGCTGAAGACCGCGGGTTCGAGTCCCGTCATCCGCTCCATCTCACCGCCGACCCGACCCGGTGCGACGCCGCACCGCTCTGAATGGGTCGCCTACGAAACGTCCTGATGCTTTCCGAATCACATCTGTTAGGCTATCCTAACGGGGTCAAGTGAGCGGAGACGCGCAGCGAAAGCGAGGGGCGACATGCCGCATGACAAGAGCGGTCGCAGCGAGAGCACCGAGGAGTATCTCGAGGCGCTGTTCAAGCTGTCTCGCAGCGACGGCGGCATCACCGTCGGCAGGCTGGCCGAGGAGCTCCACGTAGCGCCCTCTTCCGTCTCGCAGATGCTCGTCCGTCTGGCGGAAGAAGGACTCGTGGTCCGCGGCGCCGACGGGACCCCGCAGCTGACCGGGCAGGGAGAGCACGAGGGTGCCCTGCTCGTCCGCCGCCACCGGCTCAGCGAGCGGCTGCTCTCGGACCTGCTGGACCTGCCCTGGGACAAGGTCCACGAGGAGGCGTGCAAGATGGAGCACGCGCTCAGCCCCGAGGTCGAAGCACGACTGGCCGACCGACTGGGCCACCCGTCGACCTGTCCCCATGGGCACGTGATCCCCGATGAGGACGGCCATCTCGCGGAGCCGCCGGTACGGTCGCTCGACCAGTTGCGCGCCGGCGAGCACGGGGTCATCGCGCACGTCTCCGAGGACCAGCCGGAGCTGCTTCGGTACCTGGCGTCGCTCGGTCTCATCCCGCAGGCGCGGGTCTCGGTCGAGAGCATCGCTCCCTTCGGCGGGCCTCATCTTGTGCGGGTCGGCGGGTCGGAGTATGCGGTCGGTCCCGAGGTGGCGGCCAGGGTCTTCGTCCGTGCCGACGAGCGGGCCGCGTGAAGCAGCGTCGTCGCGTCTGTGAGGGTGACGACCTCGGCAGACCGCCGGCCGGTGGCGAGTCAGGTCGCGCGGGCAGACGACGACGGGCCTGCGAGGCCCGCGGCGAGAAGCCGCTCGTGGTGTGCGTGGCCGGGAACCCCAACGTGGGCAAGTCGACGCTCTTCACCTGTCTCACCGGCGAGGAGGCCGAGGCTGCCAACTACCCCGGTATCACGGTCGACCTCAACGTGGCGCGCGACGAGTGGCAGGGACGCTCGGTGGAGGTCCTCGACCTGCCCGGCACCTATTCGCTGGGTGCGCTGGCGGGCGACGAGCGTCTCGCCTGGGAGGTCCTGCTGGAGCGCCGGCCCGACGTGGTCATCGCTGTGGTCGATGCCACGAATCTGGCCCGAAACCTGTACATCGTCCTGCAGTTGCTCGACCTCGGGTTCCAGGTCGTGGTCGCCCTCAACATGTCGGACGAGGCGCGGAAGCGGAAGCTGCATGTCGATGCCCGGCGCCTCTCTCGCGAGCTCGGCGTGCCCGTGGTCGACACCGTCGCTTCCACCGGCGAGGGAGTCGGCGAGGTCAAGCTGAGCGTGGGCAAGCTGGCGGCCTGGAGCACCGACTCGGCCCACACGCCGCGCCGCTACTCGCCCGACGTCGAGGGCCGTCTGACCGAGATCGGGGCCACGCTGACGGCCGGGTCCGAGGACGCGTGCGATCTCTGTGGCATGACGCCACGCGCCGCGGCGCTGGCTGTGGTGGAAGGGTTCGGCGCCGTCTGTCAGATCGGCCGGCTCGAGGACCTGCGGCGCCGCCGGCAGGTGGGTCGCCGGCGGCGCGGCGGGCGACCCGACGCCGGCGGCCGGGGCGGCGACGGCAGCGGCCGGCACGGCAGGCATCATGCGACGCCGGCTCCTGCCGGTGGGACCGTGGCCACGCCGGCCGGCGACGCATCGGTCCCAGACGGTGCGCCGGATGACGCGCTGGCGCTTCAGATCGCCGGCGAGCGCCATGCCGCCGCGGCCGCCATCGCCGACGTCTGCTCGCAGACCGGCCGCCGGCCCACCAGCGAGGCGCTGTGGCGCCTGGCGACCCGGCCGGCGACCGGCGTGCCGATCGCGCTGGTCGTGCTGGCCGGCATCTTCGCGGCCCTGTTCGTGGTCGGCGGATGGATCTCCGAGGCGCTCACCTGGGCCTGGGAAGCAGCGCCGGCGCCGCTCCTCGAACGGGGTGTGGAGGCGCTGCTCGGAGACGGCGCCGTCGGCAACACCGTGCTCTGGGCGGTCAACGGCGGCATCTTCGCGACGCTGGCCGTCGGCATCCCGTATATCGGCATCTTCTACCTGATGATCGCGGTGCTCGAGGACTCCGGGTACATGAACGCGGTCGCCTACCTGTCGGACCGTGTGATGCACCGCTTTGGACTCCACGGCCGGGCCGTCATCCCGCTGCTGGTGGCCGGCGGCTGCCGGGTGCCGGCGATCATGGGTACCCGGGTGCTCGGCACGCGCCGTGAACGCATCATCGCCGGCGTGTTGATCACGTTGGTACCCTGCAGCGCCAGCACGGCCGTCATCGTCGGCGCCGTGTCGCTGTACGCCGGCTGGCAGTGGGCGCTCTTCGTCTACGGCGTCCTGTTCGTCATCACCGTCGCCACGGGGTTGGCGCTCAACCGGCTCATGCCGGGTGAGCCCGGCGGCCTTGTCATGGAGATGTTCCCGCTGCGACGACCCGCCTTCCGCCTCGTTCTTCGCAAGACGTGGGCGCGGCTCAAGGACTTCATCTGGATCGCCGCGCCGGTGATCCTGCTGGGCAGCCTGGTGCTCGGGGCGCTCTACGAGACCGGTCTTGTCTGGCGCCTCACGGAGCCGCTGGCGCCGGTCGTCGAAGGGTGGCTCGGTCTGCCGGCGGTGGCCGGTCTGACGCTGCTGTTCGGCGTGTTGCGCAAGGAGCTCGCCCTGCAGCTGCTGGTCGCCTTCGCCGTCGTCGAGTACGGGAGCGGCGCGTCTCAGCTGACCTCGTTCATGACGCCCGATCAGATCGTCGTCTTCGCCCTCGTCAACAGCCTCTTCCTGCCGTGTGCCTCTACGATGACCGTCCTGGGTCGGGAGATGGGCTGGCGTGTCCTGCTCGGCATCTCGGCCGGCACGCTGGCCATCGCCCTGCTTGTGGGCGGCGGCGTCGCGCGGCTGCTGGCTCTCGTCTGACCGCGATCGGTGGTCATCGAGTGGGCCGCCTGCAGGTCGTGACGTCGGAGTGACCGCAGAGCGGACCGCCGGGCGAGCGGTCGGCCGGGCGGGCCCGGATGCCCGATCATCGGCCGTCCCGCGCTACCGACCGTGATCGAGAGTCCACTCGATCGTCGCCTGAGCCACCAGCGGAGAGCGCTGCGCGGCCTTGTGTCCTCCGCGCGGAAGAGCGATCAGACGCCTGGGTGGCGAGAGCGCCGTCAGCAGTCGTTCGCTGACCGAGAAGGGTACGTCCTCGTCGTTGCGGGCGTGAGCCAGCAGCACGCGCTGAAGGCCGCTGGCGCTACGGAAGATGTCGGTCGACTGCCAGAGGGCGCGCAATCGCGGCACGTCGAAGCGCCCGTGCGGCGATCCGGCGCCCGCAGCGGACAGCCTGGGCGGCATCCCCGGGGGTGTGTCGAGCGCCGGTATGTCGAGCGCCGGTGTGTGGAGCGTCGGCGCGTCGAGTGCCGTTGTTCGCGGGCCGGCCTGTCCGGCGGGCGTCCAGCCGGCGAAGCGGTCGAGGCCGGACAGCAGCGAGTGCTCGTCGGCGGGGCATAGAAGCACCAGGGAGCGGAACGTGTCCGGCTCAGCCTGTGCGGCTCGCAGCAGCCAGTAGGCGCCGAGGCTCGAGCCGCGCGCCGCCAGCCAGGGCGGGTCGGCGGCGGCACGCAGAGCCGCGGCGGCGGCCGGCACATCGTGACCGGCTTCGTGGTCCATGACGCCGTCGCTCTCGCCGTGGCCGCGGAAGTCGAAGACGAGCGAGGCCAGTCCGGCTGCCGCCGCCTGCTCGGCCATGATCACGTGGTTCTCCTTGCGGCTGCCGGCTCCGTGGCACACGAGCAGGGCGCCGCGGACGGCCGTGACGGGCAGGACGACGAGCCCCGCGAGGTGCACGCCGCCGGCGTCGATGCGGAGTCTGTGAGGCGTGGGCCGCGCGTCCGCCATGATGCGCTCGAGTGTACCAGCGGCATGTCTCGGTGCCACGAAGTGAGGAGGCAGCGGCGACGCCGGTGGCGATCGTCTGCCGGCGGACCCGCCCCGGCCGCGGGCGAGAGTCCGGGCGAGCGTCGGGGTCGAGCGTGTCGCGTCGACGGTCGGGCATGATGTAATGAACGTGACGGCAGGGCGCGGCCGGTGCGGCGGCTCTGTTCATGCCACGGAAAGGGGGCGGCGGTGACCGCATCCGGCGAGCGGCACGACGACCAGGCACGGCTGGATCGCGCGGGTCGGTATCTGCCGATGGTGGCCGTTCGCGAAGACCAGCGGGGGGGACCGCCGATCGATCGGCGGCTGATCGTCGCCGCCAACCGCGGGCCGGTCTCTTTCCACCGCGATCCGTCCGGGGGGCTGACGGTCTCGCGCGGTCTGGGAGGGCTGGTGAGCGTCCTCAACGAACTCTTCCGGCAGCATCCCGGCACCTGGGTGGCGGCGGCCATGAGCGAGGAGGAGGACCGCCTCGCCGGCGAGGGCCGGGCGGTGGACATCGACCTCGACGGCGTCCCCTATGCCGTGCGCTACGTGAGTCTCGACCGCGACTCCTACGATCGGTACTACAACGTCGTGGCCAACCCGCTCCTCTGGTTCGTCCAGCACTATTTGTGGGATTTCGCCCGGCACCCGGACATCACCGCCGCCGAGCACGCCGCCTGGGACAGCTACCTCGCCGTCGATCGGGCGTTCGCGGAGACCATCGCCGACGAGATCGGCGGCGACGGTGGCGATGCCCTTGTGATGCTGCATGACTACCACCTGTACGCCGTGGCCCCCGAGGTCCGCTCGCGGGCGCCGGGCGCGTTCCTCCACCACTTCGTCCATATCCCGTGGCCGCAGTCCGACTCCTGGCGGGTGCTTCCGCGCCGTATGCGTACCGCGATCTTCGAGGGGCTGCTCGGCAACGACATCGTCGCCTTCCACACCGAGCACTACGCGCAGAGCTTCCTTGACGGGTGCAGCGACGTGCTCGGTCTGCCGGTCGACTACCGGCGCGGGGTGGTCGAGGCGGGAGGCCGCGAGGTGTGGGTACGCTCGTATCCGGTCTCGGTGCAGCCGGAGAACCTGCGACAGGCGATGAGCGCCGACGAGGTCGCCCTCCGGGAGCGATCGCTGCTCGAAGAGCGGCGCGAGTATCTGGTGCTGCGCGTCGACCGTCTCGATCCATCCAAGAACATCGCGCGTGGCTTCCGCGCCTTCGACGTCTTTCTTTCGCGCCACCCGGAGTTCGCCCGCCGGGTCACCTTCCTCGCACTGCTGCAGCCGTCGCGGCAGGATGTGCCGGAGTACGTGGCCTGTCGCGAGGACGTCCTGCGGGTGGCCGAAGAGGTCAATGCCCGTCACGGTCGCGGCGACTGGTGGCCGATCGATGTCCGCGTCCAGGATGACTTCGCCACCACTCTGGCGGCCTACCGGCACTACGACGCGCTGCTGGTCAACGCCATCTTCGACGGTATGAACCTGGTGGCCAAGGAGGGGTGCGCCGTCAACCAGCGTGACGGCGTCCTGATCCTCTCCGAGAACACGGGGGCGTACGGCGAGCTCGGGGCCTTCGCTCTCGGTGTGAACCCCTTCGATCTCGAGGAGCAGGCGGAGGCGATCTTCCGGGCACTGACGATGTCGGCGGAGGAGCGCCGGACACGCGCCATGGGCCTCAGCGATGTGGTACAGCACAACAGCGTGGAGCGCTGGATAGAGACGCAGCTTGCGGATGTGGCGGCCAGGATGCGGTCACAGCCGTGATCCTCTATCTGCACTGCGCCGACGGCGTCAGCGGCGACATGCTCGCGGCGGCGCTCTGCGATCTCTGCTGCGCCGCCGGACTCGACGGAGAGCGGATCGTCGCCGAGGCGCTCACGGCGACCGGCATCGACGAGACGGCGGCGCGCTTCTCGCTGGTCCGGCGAGGCGGGCTGGCGGCACGGTCCTTCGTCGTCGACGACCGTCCGGGGCCCGCCACGTTCTCCGAGCTCGAGGCGACGGTGGCGCGGTCGTCGCTGCCGGCTGCCGTGCAGGACCGGGTCAACGCTGCCGCGCGGCGCATGGCGGCGGCCGAGGCGACCGCCCACGGGGACGACCATGCGGAGTTGCACGAGCTGGCGGGGCTCGACACCATCGTCGATCTGGTGGCCGTGGGCTCGCTGGTCGAAGCTCTGGCGCCCGACGTCGTGATGGCGTCGCCGCCGGCGCTCGGCGGCGGCTGGATCGATAGCTCTCACGGCCGGCTGGCGGTGCCGGCGCCGGCCGTCGTGGCCATGCTGCGGGGTGTGCCCACTGCCGGCGGCGACGAGCCGCAGGTGGGAGAGCTGACGACGCCGACCGGCGCCGCCCTTCTCACCGTGCTCGCCGACCGCTACGGCCCGTGGCCGGCCGGGAGCATCGTGCAGAGCGGGGTCGGCGCCGGCAGCCGGGAGACGCCCGGACGCGCCAACGTGCTGCGCGCGGCGCTGATCGACGCCGGCGTACCGGTCGCCGACGATCCGGCGGCGGCTGTCGACCATCTCCTCATGCTCGAGACGAGCATCGACGATCTCTCGGCGGAGTACCTGGCCGACGCCGCCGAACGGCTGCGTGCCGCCGGTGCGCGCGACGTGTGGCTCACGCCGGTGCTGATGAAGAAGGGCCGCGCCGCGGTGACCCTGCACGTGCTCGCGGAGGAGGCGGCCGCGGGGCGCTGCGTGGACCTCATGTTCGAGCACACGAGTACGTTCGGTGTCCGGCGGACGCGCGTCGATCGGCTGCGGCTCGACGAGCGGCAGGAGACGGTCACCGTCGAGGGTCGACCGGTGCGGGTGCGCCTCGGACTGCGCCGTGGACGCGTGCTGACGGCGTCACCGGAGTACGAGGACTGCCGCCGCGCCGGCGAGGCGCTGGGTCTGGCTCCGCGGTCGGTCTTTGAGCGCGCACAGGGGGCTGCGCGAGCGGCACTAGATGCCTCCGCAGGATCTCCGGAGGGGCTCTCGGGGTCGGACTGACCCGGCGCGCACGTCGAGCGGCAGGCGGACTGCCACGCCGGCCGCTGTGATGACCGCGGGCCGGTCGATGCCCGGTCATGCCGGCAGCGTGTGACGCTGCCGGCCACGCAGCCCGCCAACGGCTGCGTTGACCGCTTTTCCGCAGACTATGTACACTCCGTCACAAGCACCCGGAGGGGGCGGGCCGCCGTCGATCGCGACGCCATCTCCACTCCGGCCGTCCGGCTGCCGACGCTGCGGCCTGCCGACGGGCCGTGTACACTTTCCGGACCCGGCCCCGAGGCCTACGCTGTGGCGCGTGAGCGGTCCGGCTTGACGTGGGTCCCGGGTGCGGCAAGCGGAACGCGCGGAAACTGTCATGAGGAGGGTGCGTTGAAGTCGGACATCGAGATCGCACAAGCTGCGACCATGAGGCCGATCCAGGAGATCGCCGAGAAAGCCGGCATCCTGGACGACGAGCTGGAGCTTTACGGCAGGTACAAGGCGAAGATCGACCACATGGCCGTCCTCAAGCGGCTGGCCGACGCGCCCGACGGCAAGATCATCGACGTCACCGCCATCACGCCGACGCCGCTCGGCGAAGGCAAGACCGTGACGTCGATCGGCGTCTTCGAGGCCATGTGTCAGCTCGGCAAGAGCGCCATGCTGGCGCTCCGCGAGCCGTCGCTGGGCCCGGTGTTCGGCATCAAGGGCGGCGCCGCCGGCGGCGGGTACTCGCAGCTGATCCCCATGGAGGACCTCAACCTCCACTTCACCGGCGACATCCACGCCGT
>DIWP01000056.1 GCA_002423545.1 Thermoleophilia bacterium UBA6103 | reverse complement strand
GTATCTCTGACTCAGGACACTAGCAACGGACGCGCCTTCGAGGTCGCAACGGACCTGCCCTTCCACCCGCAACGGACCCACCCTCAAGCCTCCCCGCGAGTCTGCCGATGCGCACCACGGCGCCGCCTTGACGGACACGACGCGATGCCGTAGGGTGCCGCGCACCCGCCCGGATACCGGGAAACGACGTTGGGCCACAACGCACCGCCTGGAGGTGACACATGTTTGGCCCGTGGCGCCTGACATACGCGTCATACCGAAGCTAGCCGAGGCTCGCCGCCTCGCGCTGGCTCATAACGTCGTCCCCGTAACCCACTCCTTCCTCTCAGACCTCGAGACACCGGTCTCCGCCTTCCTCAAGCTCGGCGCGCCGTCTCGCTCGTTCCTGCTCGAGAGCGCCGAGCACGGCCAGCACACCGGGCGCTACTCGTTCCTGGGCGTCGGCGCCCGAGCGCTGCTCACCTACGCCGATGGCGTCCTGACCGTCGAGGAGGCCGGCGCCACCGTGCGGCTGCCGGCCGACGATCCCTTCGACGCCGTCGACGAGTTCATGGCCGGCTACTCCTCGGCCCCGCTGCCCGATCTGCCGCCGCTGGCCGGCGGCCTGGTCGGCTACTTCGGCTACGACCTGGTGCGCCGCCTCGAGCACCTGCCCGACGCGCCGCCCGACGACCTCGAGCTGCCGGAGATGGCCTTCCTGCTCGCCGACACGGTCCTGGTCTTCGACCACCTGATGCACACGGTGACCATCGTGGCCAACGCGTTCCGCGACGGGCGCGACATCGACGTCGCCTACCGGGAGGCCGTGGCGCGGATCGCGGCCGTGCGGGAGAGGCTGCGGGGGCCGCTGCCGGCGGCGGCCCCGGAGACCCCGTCGGCGGCCTCGGAGATACCGACGGCAGTGGAGCCGCCGGCCCTCACCTGCGCCACGCCGCCCGGTGCCTACGAGGCCGGCGTCGAGCGCATCCGCGAGTACATCGCCGCCGGCGACGCCTTCCAGGTCGTCCTCTCGCGGCGCTACGCGTCGCCGATCGACGTGCCGCCGTTCACCGTCTACCGAGGCCTGCGCGCGGTGAACCCCTCGCCGTACATGTACTACCTCGCCTTCGACGACGTCGTCCTGGCCGGCTCCTCGCCCGAGCCGCTGGTGACCGTGAGCGGCCGGCGGGCGACCACCCGGCCCATCGCCGGCACGCGGCCGCGCGCCGCCGACCCGCGCGCCGACGCCCGTCTGATGGACGAGCTGCGCGCCGACCCCAAGGAGCGCGCCGAGCACGTCATGCTCGTCGATCTTGGGCGCAACGACCTGGGTCGCGTCTGCCGGCCGGGCACGGTCCGCGTCGAGGAGCTGATGGAGATGGAGACCTACTCGCACGTGATCCACATGGTCTCATCGGTCACCGGCGAGCTGGAGGAAGGACGCAGCGCCATGGACGCCCTCAAGGCGGCCTTCCCTGCCGGCACCGTCTCGGGAGCACCGAAGATCCGTGCCATGGAGATCATCGACGAGCTGGAGCCGGTACGTCGCGGACCGTACGCGGGAGCGATCGGCTATCTGGCCTTCGGCGGCGACCTCGACACCTGCATCTGCATCCGTACGATCGTGCTGTCCGACGGGGTCGCGTACGTGCAGGCGGGGGCGGGGATCGTGGCCGACTCCGACCCCCACAAGGAGCTGGAGGAGACCGACGCCAAGGCGGCGGCGCTGCTGAAGGCGATCGAGCTGGCGCACACGGAGGAGTGGGGCGCGTGATGCGCGGGACGAGCGAGACGAGAGAGACGACACGGCGGGAAGACGCGCACCCGGCGAGCCGCACGCGTCGCGAGACGAGACAGACGAGCACGATGACGAGCGAGGAAGCGACATGCCGAACGACACCCTGACGGCCGCCCTGCAGCGCCTGATCCGGCGCGAGGACCTCGACGCCGACGAGGCACGGGCGGTGCTGGCCGAGATGATGGACGGCCGCGCCGGAGACGCCCAGACCGCGGCCGTCCTGACCGCCCTGCGCGTCAAGGGAGAGACGGCGGCCGAGCTGGTGGGCTTCGCCCGTGCCATGACGGAGCGCGCCGAACGGGTCGAGTTCGAGGCCGACGTGATCCTCGACACCTGCGGCACCGGCGGCGACGGCGCCGGCACCTTCAACATCTCGACGGCTGCCGCCTTCGTGGCCGCCGGTGCCGGCGTGCCGGTCGCCAAGCACGGCAACCGCTCGGCGACCAGCAGCTGCGGCAGCGCCGACGTCCTTGAAGAGCTCGGCGTGCACATCGAGCTCGGTCCCGCGCAGGTCGCCGCCTGCCTGCGCGAGTGCGGCATCGGCTTCATGTTCGCGCCGCTGCACCATCGCGCCATGGCCCACGTGGCTCCGGTGCGCCGCGACCTCGGCATCCGCACCATCTTCAACATCGTCGGGCCGCTCACCAACCCCGCCGGCGCCCGCCACCAGCTCATCGGCGTGAGCGATGCCGCGTACGTCCCGCGCGTCGCGCAGGCGGTGCGCGTCCTCGGCTCGGCCCGCAACCTGATCGTCCACAGCAGCGACGGGCTCGACGAGATCGGCCTCGGCGGCCCCACCGAGATCGTCGAGGTCTTCGCCGACCGGGGCTTCGACCGGCGCCTGGTGATGGCGCCGGAGGACGTCGGCATGGAGCCGGCCCCGGTGGCCGCGTTGCGCGGCGGCGACGCGGCCCGCAACGCGGCCCTCATCCGTGCCGTGCTCGACGGCGAGCCGGGACCGCGACTCGACGTCGTACTGCTCAACGCCGGCGCGGCGCTGTACGTCGCCGAGGCGGCGCCCGACATCCCGTCTGGTGTGGCGACGGCGCGGGCGGCCGTAGCCTCCGGCGCCGCCCGCGCCGCGCTCGACGCCCTGATCGCGACCAGCCGGCGACTGGCGGCCGAGAGCGGGCGGACGTCATGAGCGGCCGTGCGGACGCGGGCGACGGCTTCCTCGCCGAGATGGTCGCCGCCTCCCGCCGGCGGGCCGATCGGGCACGCCGCGCCCGCCCGCTCGAGCGGCCGAGCCCGCGGCCGCCGGCCGGTCGGCTCCTGCGTGCCCTCACCGCGCATCGAGCGGCCGTCGCCGACACAGCGCGACACGCCGACGGCGCCGCTGACCGCACCGCGCTGCACGCCGACGGCGCCGCCGACCGCGCGGCACGGCAGGCAGGCGACAGCCGGCTGGCGGTCATCGCCGAGGTCAAGCGCGCCTCGCCGTCGCGCGGCGTCCTGGCGCCGGACCTGGACGCCGCCGCCCAGGCGCGAGCCTACGAACGCGCCGGCGCCGCCGCCGTCTCGGTGCTGACCGAGCCCGACTCCTTCCACGGCTCGCTCGACGATCTGCGGGCGGCGGCCCACGCCGTCGACATCCCGGTCCTGCGCAAGGACTTCCTCGTCGACCCGTATCAGGTCCGCGAGGCTGCCGCGGCCGGCGCCGCCGCCGTCCTGCTCATCGTCGCCGCCCTCGACGACGGCTGTCTGCTCACACTCCTGGAGGAGTGCGGGGCCTGCGGCCTCGATGCGCTGGTCGAGTGCCACGACGAGACCGACCTGACACGAGCTCTGCGCGCCGGCGCCGGCCTGATCGGCGTCAATAACCGCGACCTCACGACGCTGCGGGTCGATCTCGGCACGACCGAACGGCTGGCCCGGCTGGCTCTTCCAGGAGCCGTACTGGTGGCGGAGAGCGGCATCCGCGATGCGGCCGACGCGGCGCGCATGCGAGTTGCCGGCGCGACCGCTCTCCTGGTCGGCGAGACGCTCGTGTGTCGCGCGCCCGACGAGCTCGCACACCTCATCGCACGTCTGTCTCTCGCCTCGACGTCAGCGAGCCTGTCTGTCGCCCCGGTCTCACAGCCATCCGACCCCACGTCACGTCGATGACACAGATCAAGATCTGCGGTCTTACCCGACCGGGAGACGTGCGCCTCTGCGCCGAGCTCGGCGCCTGGGCGGTCGGCTTTGTGCTCACGGACAGCCCGCGCCGGCTCACGGCGCTCCGGACCCGACGCCTGCGCGGCGCCCTGGCCGACTCGAGCTGGAGACGCGACGCCGAATTGACCTCGGGAGAGCGGAGCGGACGCCTCACGCCGCTCGCCGTGGGTGTCTTCTCGATCGAGACCGCTGCGGAGATCGCGAAGCTGAGCGCCGCGGCCGAGCTGGACGCCATCCAGCTCTCGGCCGGTCGCGACGGCCCCTTGGTCGCCGAGGTCCGGACCGCCTGCGCCCGACTCAGCGCGCAGCCGGCCTCCCGACCGCTCGTGTTCGCCGCCGCCGACACCCCCGACGCCGCCGACGCCGACTACGTGCTGCTCGACTCACGCACCCCCGGCCGCTACGGAGGTACCGGCCGGCCGCTCGACTGGCACGCGCTGCCCCCCGTCGTCCCCGCGCCGCCGGGATCCGGCGCCTTGCCCGCCGACGCGGTGCCAGACTCCGGCGCCGGCCGCGCCGGCACGGTCCCATCGACACCGCCGCTCATCCTCGCCGGAGGCCTCACGCCGGACAACGCCGCGGAGGCGATCGCGGCGGTGCGGCCGTTCGCCGTCGACGTCTCCAGCGGCGTCGAAGACGCTCCCGGCAGCAAGGACCCGGCGCTGCTGCTGGCCTTCTTCGCCGCTGTCATGCAGACCGACACCGACCTCGCTCACGACGACCCCAGGAGCCCACACCGATGATCCCCGACTCGCGCTTTGGCCCATACGGCGGCCGCTACGTACCGGAGACCCTGATCCCGGCCCTCGACGAGCTGAGCGCCGCCTACGCCCAGGCCCGCGACGACCGGTCGTTCCAGGCCGAGTTGGACGGGCTGCTCGCGGACTACGCCGGCCGCCCCACACCGGTCTTCCACGCCCGACGTCTCTCCGAGCTGGTGGGCGCCACCGTGCTGCTCAAGCGCGAGGACCTCTGCCACACCGGCGCCCACAAGATCAACAACGTGCTCGGTCAGGTGCTGCTGGCCGTGCGCATGGGCAAGCGCCGTGTCATCGCCGAGACCGGCGCCGGCCAGCACGGGGTCGCCACGGCCACAGCCTGCGCCCTCTTCGGCCTCGAGTGCGTGGTCTACATGGGCGCCGAAGACGTGGTGCGGCAGGAACTCAACGTGGTCCGCATGCGACTGCTCGGGGCCACGGTGAACACGGTCGAGAGCGGCACGCGGACGCTGAAAGACGCGATGAACGAGGCGCTGCGCGACTGGGTGACAAACGTCCGCAGCACGCACTACGTGATCGGCTCGGTGGCGGGACCGGCGCCGTATCCGGCCATGGTGCGCGACTTCCAGGCCGTCATCGGCCGCGAGGCGCGCGAGCAGGTGCTGGGACGGTACGGGCGCCTGCCGGACGAGGTGATCGCCTGCGTGGGCGGCGGCTCCAACGCACTCGGCATCTTCCACGCCTTCCTCGACGACGACGTGCGCCTCACCGGCGTCGAGGCGGCCGGCGAGGGCCTCGAGTCGGGTCGCCACGGCGCCTCGCTGACACTGGGGCGGCCGGGCATCCTGCACGGCTCGCGTTCGTACGTGCTGCAGGACGAGTGGGGTCAGATCGCCGCCGCGCACTCGGTCTCGGCCGGCCTGGACTACCCCGGCGTGGGGCCGGAGCACGCCGCTCTTAAGGACAGCGGCCGGGTGACGTACGAGGCGGCGAGCGACGACGAGGCGCTGCGCGCCTTCGTCTCGCTCGCCGAGCTGGAGGGCCTGCTGCCGGCGCTGGAGAGCGCTCACGCCATCGCCTACGTGCTGCGGGCGGCGCGCCCGGAGAGCTCGGGACGCGCCACCCAGCCCACGGCGGGAGCCGCCGTCCGCTTCTCCGCCGGCGACCTGCTGCTCGTCAACCTCTCCGGCCGCGGCGACAAGGACGTCCACGTGGTCGCCGACCTCCTGGGGGTGGACCGATGACCCTGAGCCCGACCCCAGCGCCGACCCCGGATCCGGGTCCGAACCGAGCGCCGACCCCGGCGGCACCGACCCCACCCATCGCACCGGCGCTTCGCCGAGCCCTGCACGAGCGTGGCGGCAAGCGGGCGGCGCTGATGCCGTACATCACCGGCGGCTTCCCGGACATGGACACGTGCGCGGCGGTCATCGAGGCGGCTATCGGCGCCGGCGCGGACGTCGTGGAGCTCGGCGTGCCGTTCTCCGATCCGGTCGCCGACGGCCCGGTGGTACAGGCGTCCTCGCACGCCGCCCTGCAAGCCGGCGTGACGCCGGACGACGTCCTGGCGCTGGCGGCACGCTTCGCCGGCCGCGTCCCCTTCGTCCTGCTCGCCTATGCCAACACGGTGGCCGCCTACGGACTCGAGCGCTTCGCCCGCCGCGCCGTCGCCTCCGGCGTGGAAGGCCTGGTGGTCCCCGACCTGCCGGTCGATGAGGCCGGCGGGCTGGCGGCCGTGGCCGCCGGTGCCGGCCTCAGCCTCGTCCCCATGGCCACCCCCACTTCCACCGACGCACGGCTCGACATGGTGGCGGCGGCGGCCACGTCCTTCATCTACTGCGTGGCCGTCACCGGCGTCACCGGCGCGCGGGCACACCTCGGCGGCGAACTGCCCGGGCTCGTCGCGCGTCTGCGCCGGCGCACTGCCACCCCGCTGGTCGCCGGCTTCGGCATCTCCACCCCCGGACAGGCGGCCGAGGTGGCAGCCGTCGCCGACGGTGTCATAATCGGCAGCGCGCTGATCGCGCGCGTCGCGGAGGCGGTCGCCGGCGCTGCGACCGCGACTGCCGTCGCGGAAGAGCGAGCACCGGCCGGGCGCGTCGCGACGGCTGCCGGCAGCGCTCGTGCGGACGCCGCGGACGGCGTCGCCGAGCGTGCACGGGCCGGCGCCCGCGCAGCCGCGGAGCTGCTCGGCGGCATCGACGCGGCACTGCGGCAGACGGCCGAGGGGGCGACAACGTGAAGCCCAGAGTCTTCCTCATCGACAACTACGACTCGTTCACCTACAACGTCGTCCAGCTCATGGGCGAGGTCGGCGCCGAGATCCTGGTGGCCCGCAACGACAAGGTGACGATCCCCGAGATCGAGGCCGCCGGGCCGACCCACCTGGTCATCTCGCCCGGCCCCTGCACTCCCAACGAGGCCGGCATCTCGATGGAGGCCATCCTCCACTTCGGCGAGCGTCTGCCGGTCCTCGGCATCTGCCTCGGTCATCAGTGCATCGGACAGGTCTACGGCGGCAGCGTGCACCGCGGCAGCTATCCCATCCACGGCAAGACCGGCGAGGTGCACCACGACGGCAGGACCATCTACGCCGGCCTGCCGCAGCCCTTCACCGCCACCCGCTACCACTCCCTGATAGTCGACGCCGGCCTGCCGCCGGCCCTGGAGTTGTCCGCCTGGCTCGACGACGGCGTGGTGATGGGCGTCCGCCATCGCTCGCTGCCGGTGGAGGGCGTGCAGTTCCACCCCGAGAGCGTGCTCACCGACGCCGGCGAGGCGCTCATGAGGAACTTCCTGGGCACCTGAGCCGACGCGGCGAGGCGCCCAGAGGCGATGTCCCTGGAACCTGACGAAAGGCACGACGTGGTCGAGTGGGATGCGGAGACGGTACGGCGCTTCCAGGATTACCTTGCGCAGATCGAAGCACGACGGCGGCGCGACGAGGCGACGCCGGAGATCGGCGACTTTGTCGAGACGCCCGACGGACGGGAGTGGCGGATCACCCGCATCCTGCACAACGAGCAGCTCGATCTGCAGGACAAGGCCGGCGAGGTCCTGGCAGTGCCGGCCGAGTTCGCCCGCGTGGTGCGCAAGGCTTGAGGTGTCCGGCTCAGGTCCCCGAGCCTGGATCACGGACTTCAACATTCTCGTCCACCCGACCGATGAAGGGCGTAGACTCCGTGTCGACAGATCGGACTACGCTTGGTTCGGCCGAAAGGACAAGCAGACAGTGAGGCGGCGGGCCCTGCACCCGCGGCAAGCCCGGCGCCCACCGGTGGTACCTCCCGGCCCGACCTCGGCCTGACCTCCGGCGCCGAGCTGTCGCCCGGCCGCAGTCCGCGGACGCTCGCCGTCCGCACGCTCGTCATCACCCTCGTCGGCATCGCCGTCCTGGCAGCCTTCTGGGCCACCACCGAGGTCAGCTACCTGCTCTTCCACAGCCTGGTGGAGACGACCGTGCTTGCCGTCGCCGTGGTGGTCTTCGCCATGAGCTGGAGCCTGCGGAGCATCGTCCCCGACTCCTACGCCACCCTCGTCGGCCTCGGCCTGCTCTGCGTGGCGCTCATCCAGCTCCTGCACCTGCTGGCCTACAAGGGCATGGGCGTCTTCCCCGACGCCGACGCCGACCTCCCGACGCAGCTGTGGATCGCGGCGCGGGCGCTCACAGTGGCCACCTTCCTGGCGGCGCCGTTCTGCGGCGGCGGACGCACCATGCACACGAGCCTGGCCGTCGGCAGCTTCGTCCTCGTCACGTTCCTGCTGCTGGCGACCATCTTCTGGTGGGACGTGTTTCCTGCCTGCTACGTCGAGGGCGCGGGTCTCACCACCTTCAAGGTGGTGAGCGAGTACGTCATCGCCGGCGGCTTCGTGGTCGCCGCCGGCATCCACGTCGTCTGGCCGCGCTCGCTGCCGCGATCCAACCGTCTGCAGCTCATCGCCGCGCTGCTGCTCTCGGCGGCGGCGGAGATCGCCTTCACCCTCTACGTGGGCGTCTACGCCACGCCCAATCTCATCGGCCATCTGCTCATGCTGATCGCCGTGCTGCTCGTCTACCAGGCGCTGATCCAGGGCGGCATGAACCGCGCCTACGGCCGCCTGGTGGCCCAGCTCGGCGCCGAATCCACGGCGCTGGCCTTCCTCTCCAGCCACGATGAGATGACCGGACTGCTCAACCGGCGCGGCTTCCTGCACACCGCCGGCACACTGCTCAGCCTGGCCGCCCGCGAGCACCGTCCGGTGGCGCTCTTCTACGCCGACGTCGAGGACCTCAAGAAGGTCAACGACACCCTCGGCCACACCGCCGGCGACGCCCTGATCGTGACCGCCGCGGAGGCTCTGAGCAGCAGCTTCCGCTCAGCCGACGTGGTGGCACGCATCGGCGGCGACGAGTTCGCCGCCTTCACCGTAGGGCCGCTCACCGAGAACGCCGACACCGTCATGACGCGCCTGCGCGACACCCTCGCCAGCGCGTCGCCCCCGGTCGAAGGCGTCACTGAAGTGCGAGTGACGATGGGCGTGGCGCTCGCCGACCCACGGGAGACCGACCTCGACGCCCTGCTGAGCGCCGCCGACGCCGACATGTACCGTCGGCGCGCCGCTGCATCGGCCAAGCGGGAACGATCGCCGGACGCCGGCGACGCCGCGGGCGCGGATGTGAGCCGGCCAGAGATCGGGCACCGGCACGCCGCCACACCCGCCGATGCGAGCCCGACGACCGACGACGACGATCAGGCGCTGACGCCCTCCCAGTCGTAGGCTTCGCCGAGGCGCCGCAGACGCTCTCTGACGCCCGGTTCGCAGAGTACGCCGTCGAGGGCGTTGAAGAACTGGTCGCGCGGCGGTACGCCGAGGGCCGCTGCCGCCGCCACGTTCTCCTCCAGGCTCGTCTCCATGAGCACCGGATCGTCGCTGGAGACCGAGCAGCGCACGCCGGCCGCCGCCAGCTCGCGCAGTGGATGTGCCGCCAGATCACCGACGACGCCGGTGCGCACGTTGCTCACCGGCGTGACGTCGAGCACGGTGCCGCGCGCCGCCAGCTCGCGGACCAGTCCGGGGTCTTCCGCGGCCCGCACCCCGTGCCGGATACGGTCGGCGCCGAGCGCCTCCAGGGCCGTGCGCACCGACGCCGGTCCACGCATCTCCCCGGCGTGCGGCACGCTGCCCAGGCCGTCCTCGCGCACCCGTTGGAACACCGGCGCGAACAGCTCCGGCGGGTAGCGCTGCTCCGACCCGCCGAGCCCGACGCCCACCACGCCGCGCTCCCGATACCGGCCCGCCCACTCGACGATCGGCCAGGCCTCGCCGAGCGGGAAGTCGCGCGTGATGTCCGGGGTGAGGCGCACCTCGACCCCGTGTCGCTCGCGAGCCTCGGCGGCGCCGTCGCAGTAGCCCTCGAACAGGTCCTGCCAGGGCACGCCGCGGCGCACCCGCTCGGCCGGCGAGAAGATGCCCTCCACGTAGACGCAGCCGACGTCGGCCGCCCGGGCCGCATAGTCCACGACGACGCGGCGGAAGTCGTCGGCCCGCCGCATCACGTTGGTCACCGCGATCCAGACGGCGATGAAATGCGGGAACGTGGTGAAGCGGCAGAAGTCGCGCAGGCCTTCGACGGTATCGGCCGGCAGCCGCTCGCCGTTCCGCCGCGCCATGGCGAGCAGCGTCGCCGGCTCCACCGTCGCCTCGAGGTGCACATGCAGCTCGATCTTCGGGCACGGCCCGCCGTTCACGCTCATCGACTCACGAGCCACAGCTGGGCCGGCCGCCGCCGGCCTGCTCAACTCCTGCCGCGCAGCTTCTCCATCTCCCGGTGCACGTCATCCTCGGTGATCGACCGCTGTCCGTACACGGTCCAGGCATGGATGCCCAGTCCGACGCCCCATCCGCAGAGCGGGAAGAGGAACCAGGGGAACCACTCGCCGCTCACCCAGGCGCTGATCAGCCAGATGACCACCAACAGCAGGTTGACGAGCACGTAGACGACCGCGTGGATCTTGAAGTCGCTCTTCGCCTTGAGGCTCCGCATCGCCATCTCGCGCAGAGCTGCGTCGCCCTGGGACACCACCTGGATCTCGTCGTCGTCTGCCACAGCTTTCCCTCCCGTCACGGACCGAGCGCGCCCCTCCCATCAGGACCCGAACGCCCGCCTGAAGCAGGCGGGCACGACGTGCTTCGCAGCGATGCCCGTACTCTACGACACACTCCCCTGATCCGGTCCACCATCCTGCGACTGCAACGTCCACCGCCGGTCGACCCCAACGTCACCCATCGTGCCGTTCTCAGAGCTTCCTTCCGCCGGTGCCGCGGCTTACCCTTCGCCAGTGAACAGAACGGCCCGTGCGTTCTTGCCACTCGGCGCTTGCGTAATTACACTGTGATTACACGGTGAGGTGGTGACATGAGGGCACGCATAGTCAGGATCGGCAACTCACGGGGTCTCCGCATCCCGAAGGCCCTGCTGGAGGAGGCGGGATTGCAGGACGAGGTCGAGATCACCATCCGCGGCGACGCGCTCGTCGTCCGGTCCGCGCGCAGCGCGCGCCTTGGCTGGGACGACGCGTTCCGGGAGATGGCGTCGCACGGCGACGACCGGCTTCTCGACGCCGATCTCATCGCCGGCGGCACGGCCGGCGTGGACGAGTCGGCCGGCGAGGAGTGGGAGTGGAAGTAGCGCGCTTCGACGTCTTCCTCGTGATCCTCGACCCCACCATCGGCAGCGAGATCCGGAAGACGCGCCCATGCGTGATCGTCTCGCCGGACGAGATGAACAGGCACCTGCGTACCGTGATCGTCGCGCCGATGATGACCGCCCGCAGGTCCTACCCTTCGCGCGTGGAGACCCGCTTCCAGGACAAGCGGGGTCAGATAGTGCTCGACCAGCTGCGCACCATCGACAAGACACGGCTCGCCCGGCGGCTCGGCACGCTGAGCGCCGGCGAGGCCGACGCCGTCCTGCGGGTCCTGCACGAGCTCTTCGCGCCGTGAGGCGGGGTCACGGAGCGATCAGTTCGACCGTCGGGAAGTACGTCGCGTACCGCCGGGTATCGCGGGTGAGCAGGCGGAACCCGCGCACCGCCGCATGCGCGCCGATGAAGAAGTCGGGTAACGGGGCGTTGCGCGCCCCGCCCGAGTGTCTGCAGCGAACGAAGCACGTGCCGGCCAAGAACGCCGGCTCCGAGAGTGGACGCCGGTGGAGGATGACAGTGGCTCGCTCGCTCGGGTGACGTTGGCGGATCCTCAGGGGAACCTGGACTTAGATGCGACCCCTGATGGGTGTGACTCTCGGCGTGAGACGGGTGTGCGCTGCGAGAGGGACCGGCGCGTGTGGCGAGGTGGCGAGGGGGCCTTCAGGGAGCGGTGAGGGCGGGGGCGAGGGGCCTGAGAGATGGTGGGCGACGTTGGAATTGAACCAACGACCTCCAGCTTGTCGAGCTGGCGCTCTCCCAACTGAGCTAGTCGCCCACGCAGGCGGCCGCACTGGGCCGCCGGAGGGGCCGCAGTATACCAGACGGCCCCGTGACCGTGCAGCCGCGCGACCGTCAGATGATGCCTCCCGCCCGCCGCTGGGACCAGACGACACCGGGTGCCATGCCCTCGTGGCTGTCGATGGGGCCGGAGGGCCTCGGGTGTACTGCCCTCCCTGCCGCCGCTCGGATCGGACGCGATACGGTGACAGCGCGTGTGACGCTACGCCGCCGGAGCCCAGGTGAAGGGCCCTTCAGGCAGCCAGGCGGCCACCCTCCTCGCGATCCCGATACCACCCGATGGTGGCCCGCAGCGCTTCCTCGTGCGGCGTGACCTCGAAGGGGCCGAAGGCCGCCTCGAAGGCGCTCGCGTCGCTGAGGAACGGACGCTGCCATTGATAGAGCAGCTCCGGCATCTGACGCAGGAATGGATTGAAGAGACCGACCAGCTTGAGCTGACCGGGGGTGATGACCGCCGGGCGCGGCTCGACGCCGGCCGCGCGAGCCGCCAGCTCGATCGCCCGGCGTCCGGTGAGCGGCTCGGCGGCCGGCAGGTGCCAGACCCGGCCGTCGCCGTCCGGGCGCTCGCCGAGGACCGCCATCGCGCGCGCCATGTCGGGCAGGTAGCTGAGCGTATGGGGCTGGTCGAGGTCGGCCATCCACTGGACCTTGCGACCGCTCAGAAGAGCTCCGAAGAAGCGCTCCCCGACGAACGATCCGGTGCCTCCGGGGCCGTAGTAGTCGGAAGAACGGGCGATGACCACCCGCGCGCGACCGTCGCGATGGGCGCTCAGCAGTTCCTCGGCCATCGCCGCCCGCAGGCGGCCCTTGGCGGCCGGCGAGCCGATGGCCGAGTCCTCGCGCAGCGGGGTGTCTTCGGGCGCGTACATGTACAGGTTGTCGGCGAACACCAGACGCGCGCCGGCAGCGGCGGTCGCCTCCATGATGCCGCGCGTGAGAGCCGGGAACTCGCGCAACCACTTGGTGTAGTCGGGCTGGACGGCGTGATACACGACCGCGGCGCCGTCGACGGCGTGCGCCAGCTGATCGGGGACGCTCAGATCGGCCGTGAGCGCCTCCACCCCATGCGGGCGATCGTCGATCCGATGCCGAGCCACGGCGCGGACCCGACGCCCGCGGGCCGCCAGCTCCTTCACCAGCGCGCCGCCGGTGCCGCCGCTCGCACCCAGGACCACGTGCAGCTCCCCGGTCTTGCCTGTCCCCGTCACGCCGGTGCCGCTCCCGCCGCTTCTCGCCTCATCGCTCATCGCCGCCTCCGCTTCCTCGGTCGACTTATCTTGACACCGGTAAGATACCACGTATCTTGACATTGTCAACATTGCCGTTCAGGATGCTCGTAGCGGAAGGGACGAACGGCATGGTCGACGCCTATCACCACGGAGATCTGCGGCGCGCCCTCGTCGAGGCGGCGCTGGCCGTGATCGATGAGGACGGTGTGGACGCGCTCACGCTGCGCGGCGTGGCGCGCCGGGCGGGCGTCTCGCACGCCGCCCCCTACCACCACTTCGCGGACCTCGCCGATCTGCGCGCCGCGGTGGCGGCCGAGTGCTTCGCCGACCTGCGCGACAGGATGGTCCGCGCCCGGGCCGCCGGGGCCTCACCCGACCGGCAGGTCCGCGAGCTGGGCCGCTCTTACATCGACTACGCCGTGGAGCGGCCCAACCGCTTCCGCCTCATGTGGCGGCCGGAGCTGCGCGGCCCCGGCGCGCCCGGCGAGGTCGTGGCGCTTGCCGGCGAGGAGTCCTACCGTCCACTGCTGGCCGCCGTGGCCGCCGGGCAGCACACCAGGCTGTTCCGCGCCGGTGAGGTACCCGACCTGGCGCTCTTCGCCTGGGCGACCGTGCACGGCTTCGCGACGCTGCTGGTCGACGGCCCGCTCGCCGACACCGCCGCCGACCCGGCACGGCTGGCCGCCGCCGCCGAGAACGTGGTCGAGCTGACGCTGACCGGCCTGTTGCGCCACTGACCTGCCTGCGGGCGACGCTTCGCCTGCCCCGCTACTCTGCGACCGTGTTCCGATCGAGGCCGAGCGCGGTCACCAGTCCAACGAGCAGGCCGCAGCGCTCGGGGAACGACGCGACCTCGATGTACTCGTCCGGTGAGTGATCGTGACCGCCGACCGGCCCCAGTCCGTCGAGCGTGGGCACACCGGCGGCCGCCGACCAGCAGCCGTCTGAGGTGCCGCCCGAGCGACGCGCCCCGGCCGGGATGCCCAGATGCTGCGCGACGCCCGCCGCGACTTCGTAGAGATGACGGCTCCGGGCGTCGGCCGCCATGGCCGGCCACAGCGACACGCCCTCGGTCTCGAAGCTGACACCCTCGTGGACGCTCGTGGCCCCGACCTGCTCCAGTGCCCAGGCGACATCGGCGGTGGCCCAGGCCCGCAGATCGATCTCGGCCTCGGCTTCATCGGGCACGACCCCGAATGCCATCCCCGAGTGGAACGTCCCGACGGTGACGGTCAGCCCGTCGCGCATGCCGTTGAGCGCATCGCAGCGCAGGATCTCGCGGCAGAGTGCGAGCAGGGCGCTGCGACCCTGCTCGGGGTGAGTGCCGGCATGCGCGCTGCGGCCGCGCGCCATCAGGCGCAGGTTGCACTGCGACTTGCGCTCCAGGACGAGGTCGCCGTTGCCGCGGGCGCACTCCAGCACCAGCACCGCATCGGCATCGCGCACCCGGTCGAGCGTCTTGAAGGCACCGTGTGGCCGGCTCTCCTCGTCGGCCACGCTGTGCAGCTCGACGGTCGCGAACGGCCGCTCGCCCTCCGCCAGGCAACTGAGGGCGGCCAGCGCCAGCACCAGGCCGCCCTTCATGTCGGCGATCCCCGGCCCCAGGGCGGACTTCTCGCGCAGCACGAACGGGCGCTCCGCAGCGGTACCGGCCGGGAAGACGGTGTCGTGGTGGCCGAGCAGGACGATGCGGCCCTGCCCGTAGCCCGACAGGGTCGCCACCATGGCCGTGCCCCCCTCGCCGGCCAGGAACTCGATGTCACAGCCCGCCTCGACCGCCCACTCACCGATCAGGTCGGCCACCCGTTCGCGACCCACCGGCGCATCGCCCCCGGAGTCGATGCGCACCAGCTCCTCGATGCGGCGCAGGATCGGCGCCAGCTCACGATCGACCACGGCCGACGCCGCCGACGCCGCCGCCAGCGCCCGGCGCGACGCCATCTCGTGGCCGCCGCCCTGCACCGAAGCCATGTCTGCCCCCCCTCGCCCCGCCCGACTGACGGTCCCGACGCAGCTTACTACGTCGCGCGCCCGCCCCCTCCGTATCGCCGCGAGGAATGACGCTCGGCACCACGAACTGCTCCACATCCTGCACACACTGCCGATACCTGGAGCGACTGCGACACGACCGGAGAGGGAGACGGCCGACATGCCACGAGGACAGCCGAGCAAGCAGACCCAGTTCCGACTGCCGCCCTGGGCTCTGCAGTTCATCGAGCGGGCGGCGGCACAGCGGCACACGACGAAGACCCAGGTGGTGCTCGACGCGCTGCAATGCCTGCAGGAGCAGGAGCTCGAAGAGCTGATGGCCGAGGGCTACGAGAGCCTCCCGGCGCAGGACGAGCTGCTCGACGGGCCCGGCGCCTTCGGTGGGCACGGGACGCGACCGGCATGGTGAGCGCCCCCTCCACCCCGTTCCGCGGCGAGATCTGGTGGACTACGTCTCCCGGTGAGGAGAGCGATGAGACGGCGCGGCAGCCGGTGCTCATCGTCCAGAACGACGTCGGCAATGCCCACGCGCGCACGGTCATCGCCGCCGTGGTGTCTGCGGAGGCGCCGCGGAAGCGGTATCCTCAAGTGGTCCCGATATCCACCGACCTGCTCGGCCGCCCGGCGACGGTGCGCTGCGACATCATCCGGACCTTCGAGAAGGCTCACCTGCTGGGGCGCGCCGCCGTGCTGCCGCGAGAGACCATGGCCGAGGTCGATGCCGCCCTCTGCCGGTCGCTGGCACTGCGGCCCGGGACAGGGCGGCACGGTGACGATGAGATCGCCGCAGGCTGACGGCATGAGGAGAGGATCGCGATGACGACGACCGGTCGATCCGGTATACAGCGACAGCGACATGGACCCGGCTCCCGCGGGCGCCGCGCCCACGCGCTGCTCCTGGGCGGCGCCGTCTGGCTGCTTGCCGCGATTGTCCCGTGTACCGCACTCGCCGGCGAGTCCGCCGTCGCCGCTCCCGCCTCCGATGCGGTCGCCACTCCCTCGTCCCAGACGACCGCCGAACCGGCACTCTCGCGTGCCATGACTCGCGCCGCGCGCCCGTTCAGGGGCACCATCCACGCCATCACGCCGCAGATGAAGGCCATGATGCGTCAGAGCGGCGCCTGGAAGCCGGGCTGCCCGGTGCGTTTCGGCGATCTGCGCCTGCTCAAGCTCACCTACTGGGGCTTCGACAAGCGCGCCCACACCGGCAAGCTCGTGGTCGCCCGGCAGTGGGCAAAGCCGCTGGTGGGCGTCTTCCGCAAGCTGTACAAGGCGCGCTTCCCGATCCGCCGCATGAAGCTCATCGACGTGTACGGCGCCAGCGACCGCCGATCGATGAACGCCGACAACACCTCCGCTTTCAACGGCCGCTACGTCAGCGGCACCACGCGCTGGTCGATGCACGCGTACGGCCTGGCCATCGACATCAACCCGGTCGAGAACCCCTACGTCTCCGGCAGCTACGTGAGCCCCAAGGCGGGACGCAAGTACGCCGACCGGTCGCGCAAAGCCAAAGGCATGGTCCACAGCGGCGATGTGGTCGTGCGCGCCTTCCGGTCCATCGGCTGGAAGTGGGGCGGCGACTGGCCGGGGACCAAGGACTACCAGCACTTCAGCAGCACCGGCGGCTGAGGTCCGGCGAGACACCTCTCCGAAGTCAAGGTCCCCGGGTCCACGGCCGACATGGAGTGAGGACCGGCTGCCGGCGGCGGCCACCGGATACGGACTCACGGAGGGACACCCATGAGCGAACTGATCGTGCTGGGCTTCGACAGCGAGGCCGAAGCGGATGCGTTCGGCGACACCCTGCAGCGCATGCAGAACGACCTCATCGTCGAGCTGGCCGACGCGGCCGAGGTGGTCCGCGACGAGAACGGCAAGCCGAAGGTCAAGCATGCTCACCACATGGTCGGCATCGGCGCCGCCGGGGGTGCCTTCTGGGGCATGCTCTTCGGGATCATCTTCTTCCTGCCGGTGGCCCCGCTCGGCGCCGTGGCCGGCGCCGCCGTCGGCGGCGGACTCGGCGCCCTGTTCGGCTGGATCGGCGACACCGGCGTCGACCACCAGTTCATCGAGCAGATGGGCGACGCCATCAAGCCCGGTCAGGCCGGCTGGTTCCTCATCGTCGCCAAGATCACCCAGGACAAGTTCGACGCCGAGGTCGAGGGCAGCAAGGCCCGGGTGCTGCGGACCAGCCTCTCCGAGGAGGACGAGCGCAAGCTCAAGAAGGCGTTCGGCGCCGAGGATCACAAGAAAGCCTGAACACGATACGCCGGCAGCGTGCGGCGACAGGCGAGCCGCCGTCCGCCAGAGGCCGGGCGGCTGTCGGCGCGCCGGACACGATGGCATCAGGGAGGGCGGGGCGCTCGTAACGAGCGCCTCGCCCTCCCTGCTTCTGCGACGCGCCCACGACCTCGTCGACCCTGAAGGCCACCATGCGACGGATCAGATCTGAGGGCAGCGGCCGATCGAGGGGGAACCGGACGGAGCCTTTGGCGGGCTTGTACGGCTCCAGCTCATCCCGGAATGCTGCGATACCGCTGGGCGCCGGATACAGCCCGATGTGCGCCCTGTAGCCGGCAAAGTGCACCAGGTGCGTCCGCTCGAGGTCGAACGTGGGGATCCCGTATCTGATGGTCTCGGTCGCTCCGGGTGCCGTCGACCGGATCAGCGTCCGGAGGTCCTGCAGCATCCGGGCCGTCGCCGGCGGGAACCCGGCGATGTACTCATCGATCGAGCCGGCTCCAGGCTTGCCTGCCATCATCTCCACCCCCCGTCTCGGACGCTGCGCATCCGCCCCGCGGGCGGCGAACGCCGGCGCCCCAGGGGTCGCGCATGTCCGGCCTCCGCTATCGATCTCCACTCGAGGAGACTCTTCCCCACAGCGGCGCGCGAGAACCGGACGCCGGTCAGTCGACGCTCGCCGGCGCCGGCTATCGGGACGACGGTCCGGCCGGGGGCGTCGTGCCGGGGGGAGCCGCGGCGTCGCCGCGGCCGGCAGGGCCCCGGCGGACGCGGCGCCAGCCGAGCCAGAACAGGACCGCGTAGCCGACCAGCACGCCCAGCGCGGCCAGCTCCGAGGTCGCCGAGGGGCCGGTGTTGGCCGCCAGCTGCACGAGCCCCACGGCGACACCCCAGAGCCAGAGCAGGAAGCCTGGTGCGGCGGCGATGAGGGTGAGCCACCAGGCCGTCTTCGGCGGCCGGCCGCGACGCAGGATCAGCACGCCGCCGGCCAGCAGGGCACAGCCGCTCACCACGTAGGTGAACCAGTACATGCCGGGCCCGATGTCCGGCGCCACGCCGCGCGGGTGGCCGGCGAACCCGAGCACACCGACGAGGACGACGTAGAGACCGGCCGCGAAAAAGATGGCCGAGGCGATCTGATCGCGGAAGCGCATCCTCTCGGCGCGCGTGCGGGCGCTCACGGCACCCGCCCGCTCACGAAGGGTGCCGTTCGCCGGGCCGTGCGGGCGGCGCTCACGCCTCGTCCTCGACCTTCTCGCCGAGGCGATGGTCGACGCCGCCGCCGGCGCGCCAGGTGAGATAGGCGTGCACGAAGCCGTCCAGATCGCCGTCGAGGACCGCCTGCGTGTTGCCGGTCTCGTGACCGGTGCGCAGGTCCTTGACCATCTGGTACGGGTGCAGGACGTAACTGCGGATCTGGCTGCCGAAGTTGATGTTGAGCGCCGTGCCGCGCTCCTTGGCCATCTCCGCCGCCCGCTTCTGTTCCTCGAGCTCGAGGAGACGACTCTTGAGGATGCGCATGGCGACGACGCGGTTCTGGATCTGCGAGCGCTCGTTCTGGCACTGCACCACGATACCGCTGGGGTGATGCGTGATGCGCACCGCCGAGCTGGTCTTGTTGACGTGCTGTCCGCCGGCGCCGCTGGAGCGGTAGGTGTCGATGCGCAGATCCTTCTCGTCGATCTCGATGTCACCGACGTCGTCGCTGACCAGCGGACTCACTTCGACGGCGGCGAAGCTCGTGTGGCGGCGGTTGGCGGAGTCGAAGGGCGAGAGCCGCACCAGCCTGTGCACGCCCTTCTCGGCGGCCAGCAGCCCGTAGACGTTGTCGCCCTCCACCGAGAGGGTGGCGCTCTTGATCCCGGCCTCGTCGCCCTCCTGGACGTCGTTGACCTCGACCTTGAAGCCGCGGCGCTCGAACCAGCGCAGGTACATGCGCAGCAGCATCTCCGACCAGTCCTGGCTCTCGGTGCCGCCGGCGCCGGGATGGATGGTGACGACGGCGCCGCCTTCGTCGAAGCGGCCGCTGAAGTAGCGCCGCTCCTCGCCGCGGTCCAGCTCATTCTCGATAGCTGTGAGGCCGTCGGCCAGCTCGCGCAGCAGGTCCTCATCGACCGTGTCGTCGGCGAGCGCCTCGCGGACCAGCTCGTCGGTGGTCTCCAGATCGCCGAACCGTTCCTCGAGCTCGGTGAGCTCGGCGAGACGCTTCTTCAACCTGGAGTAGTGCGCCGAGACCTTGCCGGCCACCTCCTGGTCGTCCCAGAAGTCCGGCGCCTGCAGGCGCTCCTCGAGCGCTGCTATCTGTGAAGTCAGGTGAGCGGGGTCAAAGATAGCTCCGCAGCAGCGCGAGACGTTCGGAGACGTCTCGCTGCCGCTCGCGGAGCGCCTCGAGCTGCACGAGTGCTTCGGCTGAGGTGGTCATGATGAAGCTCGCTTTCGCTGCGTTTGTGACGACGACGGGCACAGCGTGGACGCACCGCCCGCCGTGGATCTCCAGAGAGACTGATTCTACACGCCGCGCGGCGCGGCCGCGTCAGCCCCCGCTGAGCACGCCCTGGACGGTCGTGCGCATCTGCAGCAGGGCGGTGATGATGCGCTGCTCGCTGCCGTGGAAGCGCGCCGAAGGCACGACGACGGTGAATGCCGCCGTGGTGCCGACCACGTCGCTGACGGCCGTGCCGACGGCGCAGATGCCGAGTCGATGCTCCTCATCGTCGATGGCGTACCCGTGCGCCCGCACCGTGGCCAGCTCGTGCAGGAGCCGGTCGCGGTCGGTGATGGTGTGCTCGGTGAGCGCCTCCAGGCGCCTGGGCAGTATGCGCCGCACCTCGTCGTCGGAGAGCCGGGCGAGCAGCGCCTTGCCGTTGGCGGTGCAGTGCACCGGGAAGCGAGCCCCGATCTCCGAGACGATGCGCAGGCGGCGGCGCGGCGTGTGCTGGTCGATGAACAGGACCTCGCCGCCGTCGAGGACGGCCAGATCGACCGTCTCGTTGAGCTCGTGCGACAGCGCCTCCAGATACGGTGCTGCCTCGTGGCGCAGCTCGCGGCGACTGGTCACCGCCAGACGGATGAGAGCCGGACCGAGGCGGAGCTTGCCCGAGGGCAGGGTGACGACGAAGCCCTCTTCCTCCAGCGTGCCGACGATACGATGCACCGTGGAGCGCGGCAGACCCACGAGGTTCGCGAGCTCGGTGAACGTGACGCCGTCGGGATGCTCGCTGAGCAGCCGCATGATGCGCGCCGCCCGTGTCAGCACCTGGACTCCGTTGCTGCGCCCTTCATCGGGCATCGATGACCCCCCCCTACTGCAAGAACGACGCCGCCGGATCTGGTGTCCGCCAGACGTTCTCACGTGTCCGTATGACGAGCTTTTACTTTAGCACCCCGGTCGGGACCTCACCGACGCGCGAGACGCGCCACAGCGGCACCGCACCTGCTCCACACCTGCGGCGAGCGGGACCCCGCCGGACGGACACCGCATCCGCACGGCGCCTGCCGTGACCGGAGCGCCGTCCGGCGAGCACTGCACCTGCGCGGCACGCCGCGGTCCGCCGCGCTGTCGGCTCACGGCCGGATGACCGTCTCTCGGCGGCGGCGAAGGATCCGCGCGGTCGATAGAATCGACCGGCACCGCGCCGGCGAGGCGACAGAGGAGCGACACGTGATCGAGTACACCGACACCCGCGGGCTGACAGACCGGCCGCGTGCCTTCAGCGAGGCGATCCTCGAGGGACTGGCGCCCGGCGGCGGCCTGTTCATACCGGTCGAGCTGCCGGCCTTCCCGCTCGCCGACATCGTGGCGCTGGCCGCGCGGCCGTACCACGAGCGGGCGGCGCTGGTCTACGAGGCCTTCGGCCTCGACATGAGCGCCGCCCGCATCGCCGCCATCTCGGCGGCCGCGTACGGCGACAACTTCGACGATCCGGCGGTCGCCCCGGTACACAAGGTGGGCGACCACTTCGTCCTCGAGCTGTGGCACGGCCCCACCCTCGCTTTCAAGGACATGGCCCTGCAGTGCATGCCGCTGTTCTTCAGCGAGGCGCTGGAGATGGCCCACGCCGCCGGCCGCACCGACCTCGACTACCTCATCCTGGTGGCCACCTCCGGCGACACCGGTGTGGCGGCCCTCAACGGCTACGCCGACCGGCCGCACACCAGCATCGTCGTCTACTACCCCGACGCCGGCGTCTCTGCGGTCCAGGAGCGCCAGATGGTCACCCAGCCGGGTGACAATCTGAGCGTCTTCCGCCTGGCCGGCGATTTCGACGACTGCCAGAACGCCGTCAAGGCGGTCTTCGACGACGCCGAGTTCGCGGCCGAGCTGTCGACCGAGCACGGTCTGGCGCTCAGCTCGGCCAACTCGATCAACTGGGGCCGTCTGCTACCGCAGGTCGTGTACTACATGAGCGCCTACGCCGACATGGTCGCCGCCGGCCACCTCGCCGCCGGCGACCCGCTCGACGTCTGCGTCCCCACCGGCAACTTCGGCAACATCCTCGCCGCCTATTACGCCAGGCGCTGCGGCACGCCGATCCGCCGCCTGCTGTGCGCCAGCAACACCAACAACGTCCTCACCGACTTCATCGCCACCGGCACCTACGACATCTCGTCGCGCACCCTGATCAAGACGCCGTCACCGTCCATGGACATCCTCGTCTCCTCGAACCTGGAGCGCCTGCTCTACGACCTCAGCGCCGCTCCCGCCGGCGCCCACGATCCCGGCCGCATCCGCGACTGGATGGCGCGGCTCCGCGCCGACGGGCGTTTCACCGTCGACGACGATGTGCGCCGCAGGCTGCAGGACCTGTTGACCGGGGCCTGGGTCGACAATGACACCTGCCTGCGCACCATCGGCGCGGTGCACCGTGAGCACGGCTACCTGCTCGACCCGCACACCGCCGTCGGCTGGAAGGTCGCCGGCGATCTGGCCACCGACGCGCCGGTACTGGTCGCCAGCACGGCGCACTGGAGCAAGTTCGCCGCCGACACGCTGCGCGCCCTCACCGGCACGCCGGCCGGCTCGCCGTTGGCCGGAGGGTCCGGCGGCGACGGCCTGGCGCTCCTCGATCGCGTGGTCCAACAGGCGCCGCAGGCCGTGGTGCCCATCCAGCTGCGCGCCGTCCGCGAACGCCCGGTGCGCTTCGACCGCTGCGTCGACCGCACCCGCGAGGCGGTGGAGCAGAGCCTGCGCGACTGGCTCGGCGCCGCCTCAGCGTGACCGCGCCGGCGGCCGCCACCCGCCCGGCAGGGGGGCCGCGGCGGCCGCAGACAGCGGTGGCGACCCCCCCGCCGACTCTCGCGCCGGCGGCCGGCTGCCGATACCATGCCTACAGGCCCGACGCGCGGTCCGCACCCAGGGACCGTCGCCGGCACCGACGCCGAGACAGACGGAGGCGCACATGGAGTCGACGCTGCTGCAGTTCATCCTCGCTCTTGTGATGAGCACCATCGTGCTGCTCTTCGGACTGCGCCTGTTCTGGCTCTACGTGGGCATCACCGGCTTCGCCCTCGGCTTCATCCTGGGCTCGGTGGTCGCCGGCGGCGCCGCGACCTGGATCCACGTGGTCGTCGGACTCGGCCTCGGCGTGGTACTCGCCTTCCTGGCCATCCTGCTGCAGAAGCCGGCCGCCGCGATCGCCGGCTTCATCGCCCTCGGGGGCACCGCTGTGGCGCTGCTGGACGTGTGGATCTCGCTGCCCGACTGGGCCTACTGGCTCATCTTCGTCGGCGTCGGCATCCTGGGGGCCATAGCCGCCTGGAAGCTCTTCGTGCCGGCGGTCATCGTCATCACCTCCCTCTCGGGCGCCGCCGGCATCGTCAACGCGCTCGAATCGAGGCTGTCGTGGGGAGACCTGGTCTTCCTCATCATCTGGGCGGCCCTGTTCATCGCCGGCCTGGCCTTCCAGTTCGCCACCCGGAGCCCGGACGACAAGCTCCCACCGGGCGCGCGGGACAGGGGAACGCGGACACTGTGACGAACAGACTCGACGGGTCGCCGTGATCACGACCGACCGCGAGGAGGCAGCGACGATGCCGACCGGACCGCGATGAGCAAGGCACAGACACGCCGCGGCCGCCGCTGGCACCGCTACCGCGAGATCGCCCACGTGCTCTGGGAGGAGCGCGTCTTCAGCCTGTCGCGGGGCAGCGAGATCGAGTCGCACGCCCCCGGACCGATCACGGCCGACGACGCCCTGGTCTGCCCGCCCGACGATGTGGCGGGACCCGGCTTCGAAGAGGGCGGCGCCGACTCGACCTTCGCCGTCGCCGACGCCGACCACCTCGAGGAAGCGGTCGACGAGAAGCATCTGCCGCGCCAGATCCGCATCCGGCACGCGCTGGAGCGGCTGGGACCGGCATTCGTCAAGCTGGGCCAGATCCTCTCCACCCGCCGCGACCTGATCGATCCGGCGCTGGCCGCCGAGCTCACGAAGCTGCAGGACCACGTACCCACCGTCCCATGGGAGGAGATGGCCGGCGTCGTGGAGCAGGAGCTGGGCGGCACCGTCGACGAGCTGTACGGGTCGTTCGACCCGGAGCCGATCGCCTCGGCCTCGATCGCCCAGGTGTACAAGGCCACCCTGCACGATGGCCGCACCGTTGCCGTCAAGGTCCAGCGGCCGGGGGTCATCGAGGTCATGGACACCGACCTCGACATCCTCGTCACCCAGGCCCACTTCATCGTCGAGCGCACCTCGTGGGGCCGCGACCAGAACGTGGCCGGCATCGTCGACGACATCGTGCGCGTACTGCGCGCCGAGCTGGACTACCTGCACGAGGCGCGCAACCTGGCCCGCTTCCGCGAGGCGTTCGCGGAGGACCACGATGTCTTCTTCCCGGAGCCGATCTGGGACCTCACGGCCCGGCGCGTGCTCACGATGGAGTACGTCGAGGGAGTCCCAGGCTCGCGGCTGGAGAACGACCGCGAGACCGGCGTCGATACCCGGCGCATGGTCGAGGTCGGCGTCGACTGCTACTTCCGTCAGATCCTCGACCTGGGCTTCTACCACGCCGACCCGCACGCCGGGAACCTGTTCGCCATGCCCGACGGCCGCGTCGGCTTCGTCGACTTCGGCCGGGTGGCGGCCGTCTCGCGTTCCAACCGCAACGCCGTCTTCGAGTTCCTGCTCTCGGTGCTCGACGACGATCCGCTCGACGCCACCGAGGCGCTGCTGGCCATGGCCGCCGCCGACCCGACTCTCGATGTCGCCGTCCTGCAGACCGACATGCGCCGCATCCTCAGCCTCTATCGCGAGGGTCAGACCCGCCCCGACGCCCTGCAGCGCACCCTGCAGGAGCTGCTCTCGCTGACCCGCCGGCACCGTCTGGCGCTGCCCGGCGAGATCGTCGTGCTGATGACCACGATGGGCGTGCTGGAGGGCGTCGCCCGTCAGATCGAGCCGTCGTTCGACCTGCTGGAAGCGGCCCGGCCGTTCGCCGAGCGCTACGTGGTGCGCACACTGGGGCCGCAGTCGTGGACCAGGGAGATCGGGCGTGCCCTGCGCCGCTATCGGCGGCTGCTGGAGGATCTGCCGGTGGCGCTGACTCGCGCCCTGCGAAGGGCCAGCGAGGGCGAGTTCCGGCTCGCCGTGCGGCCGGAGCACTACGAGGAGCTGATCCGCGGCCTCGAAGAGGTCGCCAACCGCCTGGCCTTCGCTCTGCTGCTCTCGGCGTTCGTGCTCGCCTTCGCGTATGTCTCGGCCCAGGAGTCGCTGCCCGACTGGATCCAGGCCGTCGCGGCTGTGATCCTCGTGCTGGCCGCGCTGGTGGCGATCGGCCTGCTCGGCTCGCTGCTGCTGGCCATGGTGCGCCGCTTCCGCGAGAATCGCCGCCGCCGGAGGTGAAGCTCGAGCACCCGCCTGCCGATAGGCACCACGGCGGGTCCCTTCACCGGTATGCCGTCGCAGGCACGCGGTCAGACCGCAGCCGAGAGGGGACGTCGATCCGGCAAGGAGGCGGACGTGGCGGGCGCTGATGTCAGGAAGACCGGCATCTTCGTCCTGGCGATGATCAACGTCGCCGCCGTGCTGGGCCTGCGCAACCTGCCCGCCATGGCCGTCTACGGCTGGTCGTCGGTCGGCTGGTACGTGCTCGGCGGCGTCTGCTTCCTCATCCCCATCGGCTTCGCCGGCGTCGAGCTGGCCACCACCTGGCAGAAGGGCGGCGGCCTGTACGGCTGGGTCCGCGAGGCGTTCGGCGACAGTTCCGGCTTTGTGGCCATCTACGCCGAGTGGGCCTCGATCGTGGTGTGGTATCCGGCCGTGCTGGCGTTCATCGGCTCCACGCTGGCCTTCGCTATCTCCCCCGATCTGGCGGCGAACAACGTCTTCATGTTCGCGACGATGATGACCATCTTCTGGGGCACCACAGTCGTGGCCCTCTTCGGCGAGCGCGCCGGCAACGCCCTGGGGACCTTCGGCGTGGTGATCGGCACCATCATCCCGGCGCTCATCATCAGCGCCCTGGGCATCGTGTACATCGCCGGCGGCGAGCCGATGGAGACGCCGCCGCTCACCTTCGACGCCCTGCTGCCGGAGTTCAGCTTCGGCACCATCGCGCTGGCCGGCAATGCCATCCTGATGTTCGCCGGCATGGAGATGATCGGCTTCCACGCCGCCAACGTCCGCAAGCCGCAGCGCGACCTGCCGGCGGCCATGTTCATCTCGGCCGCCGTCATCTTCGTCCTCGCCGTCATCGGCACGCTGGCGGTCGCCTGGGTGGTGCCGGAGAAGCAGCTCAGCCTGTCGGCCGGCCTCATGCAGGCCTTCAGCCTCTTCTTCGACGACTTCGGCATGGGCTGGATGGTCATTCCCACGGCGCTCATGGTGGCGCTGGGCGGCATCGCCTGCCTGCAGACATGGCTCGGCGGCCCGTCGAGCGGCCTCAAGGTGGCGGTCGACGAGGGCTTCATGCCGGCGGTGTTCGCCAGGGTGAACAAGCGCAAGGCGCCGAGCGGCGTGCTGCTCATGCAGGCCGGCATCGGCACCGTGATCGCCACGGCCTACCTGCTGGTCCCCGGCGTCGACACCGTGTACTGGATGCTCTCGGCGATGACGACCCTGCTGATCTGCCTGATGTACGTGATGGTCTTCGCGTCGTTCATCAAGCTGCGCTACAGCCAGCCCGACACGCCGCGACCGTTCCGGGCGCCCGGCGGCAAGGTCGGCGTCTGGATCCTCGGCGGCCTGGGCGCCCTCTCCTGCGGCGCCACGCTCATCATCTCTCTGCTGCCACCCAGCCAGACCCACTTCGGAGGCACCTGGGAGTACATCGGTACCATGCTCGTCGGCTTCCTCATCCTTCTGGCGCCACCGTTCATCATGACCCGGCTGACGAAGGACAAGCGAGCGGCGATGGCCGCCGGGCGCGGGTCCGGGGACGCCGACGGTGAGGCCGGCGCGAACGGTGAAGCCGGCGCGAACAGTGGAGCCGCCGCGAGCAGTGCGGCCGGCGCGCTCGCCGGGGCAGGCGACGGCCGGCCGGAGCCGCTGACGTCGACCGGAGAGACGGAGGTATGAGGCCGTGACGCGCCGGATCGCTCTGCTCGCCTCGCTGGCCCTTGTCACGCTCGTCGCGACGCTGCTGCCGGTCGGCGGCTGCGGGCGCTCCGCGTTCGATGCCACCGGACCCGACGGCGAGCCGCTGACGCCGGCGTCGGTGGTCCGGGTGCTGGAGGATGTCGGCCTGCAGGTCGAGGCGACGCCGATCGTCTGGCGAGACGTCCCCGGCTTCGTCGAGGGCCTCTTCCTGAGCGTGCGCAGCGGCCATGAGGACGGCGATGAGAGCGCCTCCGTCTTCGTCGTGCAGTTCGACAGCCGCGCGACCCGCGACAACGCCATCGACGTCGTCGCCTGGCGACCTTTCGAGCGCTCGCTCGTCCATCTGTGGACGTGGGGGCCGCTCGCCATCGCCGTCGAAGGCGAGCGTGACTTCGGCGCCGTGACGGCCATCGACGACGCGCTGCGCGAGGCCGGCGCCCGCTGAACCCAAGGCCGGGGCGCGCGGGATCGCGGCAGGCTTGCCGCCTCGCGGTCCGGGCCCATCGCGGTAGACTCCCGTCTACCATGACGCCGCTCGACGCCCACAGCTCGGACTCGCAGCCACGTGGCACGGAGCCCCTGAGGCTCGTGCCCGTCGGCCGCGTCCTGCGGCGACCCTCCTCTACCGCAGGCGACTTCGCAAACTCAGCTACGGACACCGACCGCGGCCCCGCCGAGTTGCACATCGCGGAGGCCTACCGCGCCGCCCTGCTCCACCTGGAGCAGTTCAGTCACGTCCTGGTGCTGTGGTGGGCACAGGGTCACGACAACGACACCGACCGCGCCACCCTGCGCGTCCACCCGCGCCCGGCGCCGGAGCACCTGATGGGGGTCTTCGCGACCCGCTCGCCAGCCCGTCCCAACCCCATCGCGGTCACGGTCTGTCGCCTTCGCTCCGTCGATGCGGCGACCGGCATCCTGCACGTCGACGACCTCGACGCCGCCGACGGTACCCCGGTCCTCGACCTCAAGCCCTATCTCCCCTCCAACGACCGCGTGCGGGATGCTCGCGGGCCCGGCTGGTTCCCACTGATGGCGGAATGGGCCTGCGAGGAGGAGGGGCGCGGCGAATCGGGAGCTTCGGCGGATCCCTGACCCACCCCGAAGCGCGGCACCTCGACGCTTCGGCGGACCCCTGACCCACCCCGAGGCGCGGCCGGGCAAGGGCATTCGTCGAGCCGCAGCAGCTGATCGCGCCCCAGATGCACCATGTCAGGCGGATCCGCCGCCAGGCATCGCGGCGACCTTGAACACGAGTTTCGTGCTACACTGTATTCGTGCTGACCGCCCGCTTGAACACGGTCCAGCGACGCGGATGCCTGCGGCACAGACCCGACCCCGTGATCGACCGCCATGGGAGGACGTGATGAAGGCCGAGCCTACCGCCAGGAACGGTATGACGAACCTGACCATCACCGTCGACGTCGAGATCCTGCGGCGCGCCCGGATCCGAGCGCTCCAGGAGGGTGATTCCGTCAACGCCTACCTGCAGCGCTGTCTGCAGGACTACGTCGACGAAGAAGCACGCCGGAAGCTGGCCGTGACCCGCATCAAACAGCTCTTCGATGAGGCGCCGGCACACTCCGGTGGCATCACGTTCTCTCGCGAGGAGATCTACGACACCTGCCGGGACTGAGCGATGAGCGCTGTCGCACGAGCGTTCCTCGATTCGAACGTGCTCGTCTACATGGTCGACCATGATGCCCCCCGCAAGCGGGACATCGCCCGAGCGCTCGTCCTCGATCATCTCGGCGCCGGCTCTCTCGCCCTGAGCACCCAGGTCTTCCAGGAGTTCTTCTGGACCACGACGCGGCGCCTTGAGGTCCCGTTGTCACCGGCCGCAGCTCGCGGTCTCGCGCAGCAGCTCCGCAGCGCTCACATCGTGGCTCCGTCCGTCGACATGGTGCTCGCGGCCATGGGCCGAGTCGAAGAGTGCGGTGCCCCCATCTGGGACGCACTGATCCTGACGGCCGCCGAGTCCTGCGGCGCCGACGTCCTCTACACCGAAGATAAGCACCTGCTCAGGCTCGAGAGCCCCGTGCGGATCGTCGATCCGTTCGTCGCGAGCTGAGACCGCCGGACGAGCTCGCGGAGCTCGATCGAACGACCGCGTGCGGGATGCTCGCGGGCCCGACCGGTTCCCGCCGCTGCCGGAGTGGGCTGCCAAAGCGAGAAGGGCCTCAAGACCCGGATCCGCGTGAGCGTGCCGCTCTCCCCTACCCCGCCGCGCCCCGCCGAATGCACGACCCCACACCGAGGCCGGCGAGCGTCTGCGTGATGTCGTCCGGCGTCGTCCTCGGGTTGATCGTGCAGAGTCGCAGCACAGGCGTCCCCGATACCCGGGTGGTCGTGAGATGCGCGGAACCGTCGGCCGCCACGCCGGCCGCCCTGGCGGCCAGCTCGTCGTAGGCATCACGGCCGGCGGCCGGGCGGCGCAGGGTGAAGGTCACGATCCCCAACTGAGCCGGCGTCACGACCCGCCAGTCCGGGTCGGCGGCCACCAGACGCTCCGCCCGCTCGGCCAGCCCGATACCGTGGGCGATGGCGGCCCGGATGCGCACCACTCCATAGGTGCGGAACGTCAGCCAGAGCTTCACGCCACGACCCCGTCGGCTGAGCTCCAGCCCGCGGTCGCGCAGGTCGACCTCGTCGTCGACCCCGGTCACGTCGGCCAGGTAGTCCGGCGTGGTGCGAAAGGCACGTTCCAGGGCACCGTGCCGCCGGACCAGCAAGCAGCCGAGATCGTAGGGCTGGAAGAGCCACTTGTGCGGGTCCAGCACCAGAGAGTCGGCCCGCTCGATGCCGGCCAGCAGGCGGCGGCCGGCGTCGCACAAAGCGGCCGGGGCACCGTAGGCGCCGTCGACATGGAGCCAAAGGCCTTCGGCGGCACAGATCCCGGCCAGCTCGGGCAGGGGGTCCACGGCACCGGTGTTCGTGGTGCCGGCGTTGGCGATCACGATGGCCGGCCGCCGGCCGGCCGTCCGGTCCGCATCCAGCGCCTCCCGCAGCGCCTCCACGGACAGCCGCTGACGCCCGTCCGAAGTCAGGACACGGACGTCCGAGCCCGGGAAGCCCAGCGCGAAGAGGCCGCGGACGATCGAGGAGTGGGTCTGGTCGGAGAGGTAGACGGTCCCGGCGCCGACCTCGTTGCGGGCCACCACCAGGGCGGTGACGCTGGCCAACGAACCCCCGCTGACCAGGATGCCCTCGGTTGTGTCGGGCAACCCCAGCAGCTGACGCAGCCAGTCGATCACCACCAGCTCGACGGTCGCCGGACCGGATCCGCCGGTCCACGAAGCGGCGATGGCATTGAAGCCGGTGGCCAGCCACTCGCCGAGGACGCCAGCATACGAAGACGGCCCCGGCACGCGGGCGAAGTTGCGCGGATGCTCGCCGTGCTGCATGTGAGCCAGCGCCACGTCGGCCAGCGTGCGGAGAGCCGCCGCCGGATCGCCGGGGTCCTCGGGCGGCGGCCCGCCGAGCGCGGCGCGCAGCTCGTCGGGTGTACCCGTCACGACCGCGGGGCTCTCGGCGATACCCTCCAAATGTCCGACCACCCGGTCGACGACCCAGTAGCCCAACGCCCGCATCTCATCTGGCTGAAGACCGAGCGGGTCGGCCGGCCGCGAGCCGCCGCTCACGGCGACCCCGCCAGGCCGGTCAGCCCGCGGCGCACGCGCCTCAGGACCTCCTGGAGCGTCGCGCGCGGACAGCCGAGGTTCACACGCACGAAGCCGGGGCCGCCGAACGCGGCGCCGTCCGAGACGGCCACGCCGGCGGCCAGGCAGAGCTCGTACGGAGACGGCACGCGCGCTGCGGCGTCGCCCGGCACGCCGGACGGCGCCTCGGGAACGACCGCGGGCGTCGCGGACGCGGCCTGCGCGGCGACGACGGCCGGCGCCCGGCGCGCGTCGAGCCAGGCCAGATAGGTCGCCTCCACATGCGTGGTGGTCACGCCGGGCAGCTCGTCGGCGACGAAGCGTTCGATGAGGGCGGCGTTGCCGCGCAGGTACTCGAGCAGCGCCGCCCGCCACTCGCCGCCCTGCCGGTAGGCGGCCTCGGCGGCGGCCATGCCGAGCACGCCCGGCATGTCCAGCTCGACCAGACCGCCGGCGGCTTCGCGGAAGCGCCGCCGCAGCCGCTCGTCGGGGATCACGCCCCATGCCAGCTGCAGGCCCGGAAGGTTGTACGTCTTGCTCGGCGAGAGGAAGGCCAGGGTGACCTCATCGGCGCCGGGGATCGTCAGGCTGGGAACGTGCGGCACCGGATCGAGGATCAGATCGCAGTGCACCTCATCGGAGCAGAAGACCAGGTCGCGCCGCCGGCAGAGATCGACCACGGCGGCGATCTCGTCACGGTCGAAGGCGCGGCCCAGGGGATTGTGCGGGCTGCTGAAGAGGAGTACCCGCGTATCCTGGCGGATCGCCGCCTCCAGCTCGTCCAGCGGCAGGCGCCAGCGGCCGTTGCGCAGCACCGCCGGCACGGCGTCGAGGCGCCGGCCCTGGTCGGCGACGATCTCCAGGAAGGGGTGGTAGATCGGGGTCACCATCAGCACGCCTTCGCCGCGCCGCGTGAACGCTCGCACGGTGAGTCCCAGGGCCGACCAGACGCCGGGCAGAAAGACGAGCCAGTCGGGATCGATGTGCCACCCGTGTTCGCAGCGCGCGTGCTCGCAGACCGCCTCGGTCAGAGAGTCCGAGACGCGCGCATAGCCGAAGACGCCGTGATCGACGCGGTGATGCAGCGCCTCCAGGACGGCCGGCGGCGAGACGAAGTCCATGTCGGCGACGAAGGCCGGCAGTACATCCGGCGGATACGTGTCCCACTTGAAGCTGGCGCTGCCGCGCCGCTCGATGATCCGGTCGAACCAGGCCTCCACAGGTCCCTCCATCACCGCCGCGTGTCCGGCGCAAGCCTACAGGACATGTCGCACGTCTCCCCCGGCGCCGTCCCGGGTCCGGCCCGCTCCGACCCGGCTGGGACCTCAGACGCGGCCCCGCGGCGCCGGCCCGGTCCTCAGCCTGCGGCATGGGAAGCGGCTCAGGCCCGCGAGCGGCGCAGGATCGCGAGGGCGATCAGGGGGTAGACGAACACAGAGACCATGCCGGCGCCCACCATGGCGACGGCCGCGGTGGCGCCGATGGTCCCCGCTTCCTGCCCGATCGTCGTGATGGCCACGATCAGCGGCAGGCCGGTAGCCGAGAAGAACGCCAGCGAGAGCTGCTGTCGGCCGTCGAGATCCCGGCGGTAGAGCAGCGCCGGCAGGCCGCGCACCACAAGCATGAGGAGCAGGACGACGACCAGGATGACGATGGCATGCACGCTGGTCACCAGATGGACGATGTCGAAGCGGATGCCGGTGACGACGAAGAAGATGGGGATGAAGAAGCCGTAGCCGAGCGTGTCGAGCCGGGTCTGCAGATGCTCCATCGTCCGCTCGGTAGTCAGACGACGGAGGATGAGGCCGGCGGCGAAGGCGCCGAGCAGGATGTCGAGGCCGAGTTCCGAGGCGAGCAGCAGCAGGACCACGAGCAGCAGGACCACGATACGCACCATGAGCTGGCCGCTGGTGCGCAGGGTCTCGTGGAGCAGCCGGCCGACGTGAGGCGCCGGCATGCGGACGGTGACGAAGGCGACCGCCAGAACACAGACGACGAAGGCCGCCAAAAGCACGGTACTCAGCAGGGGACGCCCGCCGCTGAGCAGCACGGCGACGGCGACCACCGGGCCGAACTCACCGACGGCGCCGACGGCGAGCAGATGGCGGCCCATGTCTGTCTCGAGGAGACCTTCGTCGCGCAGTATCGGCAGCAGCGTGCCCAGCGCCGTGGTCGTGAGCGCCAGGCCGAAGTAGAGATCGGAGCGCACCAGACCCTCGACCTGCAGCAGGCCGCCGATGCCGAACGCCAGCGCCAGCGACACCAGCCAGCCGCCGCCGGCGAGCTTGAGCGGCCGCCCCTTGATGCGCGCGATCTCGACCTCGAAACCTGCCAGGAACAGCAGGAACGTGAGGCCGAAGTCGGCCAGCGCGGTGATGAAGTCGGTCTCTTCGGCCAGGCGCAGAACCTGCGGACCGACGAGGATGCCGAGGGCGATCTCGAGCACCACACCGGGGATGCGCGCCCGTCGCAGCAGCGACGCCAGCAGCACGGCGGCCACGGCGGCGGCGGCGATGACGGCAAGGCTGACGAGGTCGTTCTGGCTCATCGCCGCCAGATTCGCGCCGCAGGCTCCCTCATCCTGCCTGCCGGGCGTAGGATGGCGGCGGACGGCGGCGGTCGCAGGGCAGGTGAGCACTATGGGCGCAGAAGACGGCAGTAAGACCACCCTCACGCTGGGCGCCGGCGTCGAGGTCCCGACGCTCGGCCTGGGGTTGTACAAGGCGCCGCCCGGCGAACGCAGCCGCCGGGCCGTCGCCTGGGCGCTGGCCGCCGGCTACCGCCACATCGACACCGCCAGCCTGTACGACAACGAGGCCGACGTGCGCGTCGCGATCGAGCAGAGCGGCCTCCGTCGGGACGAGGTGTTCATCGCCACCAAGGTCTGGAAAGACGACATGGGCTACGACCGCACCCTGCGCGCCTGCGAGCGCAGCCTGGAGGAGTTGGGGACAGACCACATCGACCTCTACCTGGTGCACTGGCCGGTCCCGGAGTCCAGGGACGACACATGGCGGGCGCTGCAGACCCTGGCCGGCGACGGCCGGGCGCGGGCCATCGGCGTCTGCAACTACACGGTCGGCCACCTCGAGCAGCTGCTCTCCTGGGCCGACGTCCCGCCGGCGGTGGACCAGGTCGAGCTCTCGCCGTTCCTGCAGCAGCGCACGCTCCGCGACTACTGCGCCCGGCACGGCATCCAGGTCGAGGCCTACAGCCCGTTGACGCGCAAGCGGCGCCTCAAGGACGAGCAGCTGCGTGTCGTCGCCGCGCGCAGCGGCCTCAGCGTCGCCCAGGTCCTGCTGCGCTGGGCGATCCAGCACGGGCTGGTGACGCTCGTCAAGTCGCTCAAGCGGGAGCACATCGAGGAAGACATCGCCGCCCTCCACGTCGAGCTTGCGGCCGCCGACATGGACGCGCTCGACGCCCTCGATGAGGGCTTCCGGGTCGCCTGGGACCCGACCGACGTCGAGTGAGCGCCGGCGGCCGACAGGCGACAGGCGGCTCGGGCGGCGGCCGACAGCCGACAGGCGGCTCGGGCGGCTCCGACGCCGTCATCGCCACGGCCGGGCTCACCAAGTACTACGGCCGCGACCGCGGCATCGTCGACCTCGATCTGGAGGTGCGCCGGGGTGAAGCCTTCGGCCTCCTCGGCCCCAACGGCGCCGGCAAGACCACCACCATCCGGCTGCTGCTCGACCTGCTGCGCGCCACGCACGGGCAGGCGACCGTACTGGGCCGGGACGTGCGCCGCGACGGTGTCGAGGTCCGCCGGCGCGTCGGTTTCACGCCCGGCGAGCTGTTCCTGTTCGACAAGCTCACCGGCCGCGAGACGCTGCGCTTTCTGGCCGGCCTGCGCGGCGGCGTCGACTGGGCGTACGTCGGCCGGCTGGCCGACCGCCTCGAAGCCGACCTCGGCCGTCGCGTCGGCGAGCTCTCCACCGGCAACAAGCGCAAGCTCTCGCTCATCCAGGCGTTCATGCACCGCCCCGAGCTGCTCATCCTCGACGAGCCGACCGCCGGTCTCGATCCGCTCATGCAGAACGAGTTCGACCGCCTCATCGACGAGGCGCGAGAAGAGGGTCAGACCGTCTTCCTCTCCTCGCACGTGCTGCCCGAGGTGCGCCGGCTCTGCGACCGCGTCGGCTTCGTCCGCGACGGCGAGCTGGTGGCGGTGGAGGACGTCGCGATGCTGCTGCGTCGTCAGGTCCGCGAGCTCGACCTGGTGCTCGGCGCCACCGTCCCGGCCGACCTCTTCACCGGCATCCCCGGCGTCCTGCAGGCCGAGATCGACGGCGTGCATGTCCATCTCCACGTGAGCGGTTCGTTCGACGAGGTCTTTCAGCGGGCGCTGCCGCACGGCATCGTGGATGTGAGCAGCCGCGAGCCCGATCTCGACGAGGTGTTCCTCACCTTCTATGGGCGAGCGAGCGCCGGCGCGAGCACGGAGGGCGAGAGATGATGCTCGGCGACCTCTACCTCAAGGAGTTGCGCGACCAACGCTGGAGCCTGCTCCTCTGGTCGCTCTCGATCGTCGGCTACGTGGTGCTGATGTGCGCCGTCTACCCCACCATCGGCGAGAGCCAGGTGGCACTGGAGGAGCTCATCGACTCCATGCCGCCGGCCTTCAAGAACTACATCATGGGCCAGGCCGGCGACTTCTTCACGCCAGCCGGCTACCTCGGCGCCCGCGTCTTCGCCCTGCTGAGCCCCCTGGTGGTGCTCATCTTCGCCGTCGGCGTCGGCGGCCGCACGGTGGCCGGCGAGGAGGACGGCGGCACCATGGGCGTCATCCTCGCCTATCCGATCGCCCGTCGCGCGGCGCTCGCGAAGAAGTACCTGATGGTGCTCACGGTCACGGCGGTGGTCGTGGCGGCACACCTGATCGGCCTGCTGATCGGCGTCGCCGCGGTCGGCATGGACGTCAGCGTCGGCCGTCTCCTGCAGGCGAGCCTCAGCCTCTGGCTGCTGACGGTACTGGGCGCCTCGCTGACCTTCGCCGCCGGGGCCGCCGGCGCCCGCCGCGGCACGGCGACGGCGGTCGCCGCCGGGCTGCTGCTGGTCACCTACCTGCTCGACACGCTCGGCCTGCTGGTGAGCGGTCTCGAGTGGCTGCGTGACCTCTCGTTCTTCTACTACTACGGCGGCGGTCAGGTGCTCATCCGCGGCCTCGACGGCGTCCACGTAGCGGTCCTGCTGGCCTGCATCGCCGTCTGCCTCGCGGTCGCCTTCCCCACCTTCCTGCGCCGCGACATCCGCCAGTAGCCGCCGCCTCGCTCGGCCCGGCGACCGCCGCGGCGGCTCGACGGGCCGTCAGCCGTGCGACGGCGCGGTGAGAAGCGTCGCGGTGAGGCGCGTTGCGGCCGTCAGCCCTCTGGGACGCTGGTGCGGAACTCGACGCCGTCGGCCTTGCAGATGAGCTGCTGCACCTGGCGGGCGGTCATGACGCCCGGCGGCAGGCCGCCGCCCGGTGCCACCCACTGCCCGGCCATGTAGAAGCCTGCGAGGCCGGGCAGCGTCTTGGGCAGCTCGCCGCTCGAGTACTCCGGCGTCGCCAGCCAGCCCTCGAAGCTGCCCTTCCAGTTGCCGGTGTAGCGCACCGTGGTCGCCGGCGTCGCGACATCGAGCATCTCCACCCGCTCCGCCAGCCCGGGCCAGCGCCGATCGAGCTCGGCCACGACCACATCGGCGACGCGCTGCTTCTCCGCCCTGTACCGTCCGCGGTCGCCCTCGCGCAATCCGCACCAGTAGTCCGGATCGGCCTCGATCATCGCGGTCATGACCGTCTTGCCGTCGGGAGCCATGCGCGGATCGTGCGTGTACGGGTGCAGGGTCATGCGGTCCTTCGTCGCCGACCCCGCCACGAGCGGCTCGGTGAACGGCAGGCTGATGCCGCTCACCGCCGGCTCGTAGCCGTCCAGCGTGCCCTCGATGCCGATACCGAGGAAGAGCAGGGCCGGGAACGTCGTTCCGGCGTCAAAGAGCTTGCGGAACGTCTCACCGACGTAGCGGCCATCCAGCATGTCGAAGATCGTCGCGTACCCGTCGGCGGCCGAGACGACCACGTCGGTGCGCTCCTCGGTACCGTCTGCCAGGCGCACGCCTACGGCGCGGTCGCCGTCCGGACCGGACTCAACGAGGACCTTCTCCACGCGCGTACCGCAACGCAGCTCCCCGCCCAGATCGAGATAGCGCCGTTCGACGTTGCGGGCCATCGGGAGCGAGCCGCCGAGCGGGTAGCCGTCGCTGCGGGCGCTCATGCGCGCCATGTTGACGATCATGAAGAAGAAGTTCATCTCTGGCGGCCACAACGCCCGGAAGACCTCGGCCAGCGCCGGGTCCTTGAACCGGGCGGCGACCTCGGTGCCGCTCACCTTGCTCCACTTCCGGTACGGGCGCATGAAGGGGAACATCGCCGCCGCGGCCTTCGCCGACTGGCGCAGGCTCATCATCTCGCGCGGCGGCAGGTCCATGGGCATGTCCTTGCCCAGCAGCCGCCGCGCGTCGCCCACCATCTCCTTGATCAGGTCGGCGTCGGCCGGCGAGAAGGAGCACAGCTCCTTCTCCAGACGATCGAGGTCACACCAGAAGGTGACGGTGCGCCCGTCGGTGCATTCCACGGTCAGGAAGCGGTCCACGTAGACCAGCTCCAAGCCTTGGATGAGGCCCACCTCTTCCCAGAGCGGATACATGGCCGACCCGGGTCGCGACCCGAAGAGCCAGTGGATGCAGTAGTCGATAGTGAAGCCCCGGCGATCCCAGGCGGTCATCAGCCCGCCGGGGACCGTATGCATCTCGTAGATGCGCGAGGAGTAGCCGTTCATCTGAGCATAGCAGCCGGCGCTCAGGCCGGCGATGCCGGCGCCGATGATAGCCACGCTCTTCGGTCGTCTCGTCATAGCCGCCCTCTCCCTCTGCCCGCGACGGGCATCCGCTTCTCCATCCCCCGGCATGCGCATCCCGCGACGGATTCATCATGATGTCCACAGATGCATGAGCCAGACATGGCCGGCGTGTGTGCAGCGCGCGAGCCGGTCGGCTGTTCACTGCTTCCGTTGCAGCGTGCAGTCGAAGCTCACGCTGGGCTTGCCCTCCTGGCGCCCCGTCAGCTTCAGATCCAGCGTATCGGCCTCCTCGCCCGGTACAAAGCGCAGCTCGATCGTCATCTCCTCGATGGCGACGGTGCCCACCAGCTCATCGCCGTCCTTCTGCGCCTCGACCTTGCGGGCGTCCTCGATGCCGGCCGTGGGATCCACCGTGTACGTCTCGCCGTCTCTGGTGATCACCATCTCGAGACGTTCGGTACCGGGCATCGGGTCGTCCACTCCCCACGTACCGACGAAGGGGTCGCTGCCGCAGCCCACGGTGAGGCCGCCCACGACCAGCAGGGCCGCGATCAGCGAGCCCAAGACCAGCTTCCGCACCATCCTCGCTCCCTTCACAGTCCGAGCCGGAAGGCGGGTGCGACGCCACGCGCCGCTCCTTCCGGATGTCACCCCGTGCTTATCGACCACCGGCCTCGCCGGCTACACCCGCGCGAGATCGGCGCCCGCACCTGCCCGGGATCAGCACCCGCGACCGCCACTCACGAGATCATGTCCGACCCCCCCACGCAAGCACAGACCGGATCCATCATGCGACGTCGCTCTCCGCCGACGCACCGGCCGGCCGACGCTGAGCGGCGTACGGCGGCCGGCCGACGCTGAGCGTGTCAGAGGGTCGGGTCGGTGTGCACCGGCCGGCCCTCGAAGAGGGTCAGCAGCACCCGAGACTCACCTATCTCGGCCGGCTCGACCGCGAAGAGATCGCGGTCCACCACGACGAGGTCGGCACTCTTGCCCACCGCCACGGAGCCGGTGACCGACTCGAGCCGGTGAGCGTAGGCTGCGCCGCTCGTGTACGCGTCGATGAGCTGCGCCACCGAGCAGCGCTGGTCCAGGCCGAGCACCGCATCGCCGTCGCTGAGCTGCGGCAGCCACCGCATCACGCCGGCCTGGATACCGATGAGCGGATCGCAGGGCTTGGTGACCGGGAAGTCGCTGCCGCCGGCGACCGTCGCGCCGGCATCGTAGAAGCTCCGCAGCGGGTACTCGGCCGCCGCCCGGTCCTCGCCGAGGTACGGGACCTCGAGGTCGTGGTAGTAGTCGCCGAGGACGAACCAGAACGGCTGCACGGCGGCCACGACCCCCATCTCGGCGAAGCGCCGGAAGTCCGCCGGCGCGACCATCTGGACATGGGTGATCGCCGGGCGCCAGTCGTGGGCGCCGTTGGTCCGGCGAGCATGTTCGAGGGCGTCGAGTGTCTCGGCGGTGGCGGCATCGCCGATGCAGTGCACGTGGATCTGCAGACCGGCCGCATCGACGGCGGCGAAGGCACGGCCCAGCGCGGCCTTGTCCCAGAGCGGCCGGCCGCGGTCGCCCGGCGCATCGGCGTAGTCCTCGAGCAGGTACGCCGTATGACCCTCGATGACGCCATCCTCGAAGAACTTGGCCGCCGAGACGGCCACCGGCGCGGTGTCTCCCATGACCGGCCGTCCGCCACGCCCCGGCTCGCCGGTCGCCGGCCGAGGGCGCCCGGCGGCAGCCACGGCGGCCAGATCGTCCCCGGCGGCCGTCGCCTGCTCCACCCAGCTCGTCAGATCGTCCTGCGGCCCCATCGTGAGACCCAGACGGGCACGCAGCGTCAGCTCGCCCGCCTCGGCCATCCGCCGGTACGCGCGCAGCGACGCCGACTCGCCCAGCGGCCTTCCCGGAGTGGGCAGCACAGGGTCGAAGACCAGCGTGATGCCGGCCGGCGCCGCGATCCGGGTCTGATAGTGAAGGATGCCCTCCCGATACTGCTCTTCGCTGAAGTCGGGAAGCACGCTGGTGACCAGGTCCATGGCCGTCTCACGCAGCGTCCCGGCGGGCTCCCCGTCCGGAAGCCGCTCGATGACGCCGCCCGGCGGATCGACGGTCGCGGTCGTGATACCGGCCAGTTCGAGGGCCCGCGAGTTGACCCACAGCGAGTGGTAGTCCTCCGAGCTCAGGACGACGGGACGGTCGCCCACCAGCTCGTCGAGCACCTCCTTGCGCGGCCCAAGCCGCGGCGCGATCGTGTTGGTCCAGCCTTCGCCGGAGACCACCGGCAGATCGGGGTGCTCGCGCAGAAAGCCCCGCAGAGCGTCGAGACAGGCGTCAACGGTCGGCAGGTGGAACAGCTGGGCCGAGTACAGCTCGGCGACGGCAGCGCTGGCATGGGCGTGAGCGTCGCCGAACGCCGGCAGCAGCAGACGGCCGCGCAGGTCGATGGTCTCGGTGCGTGACCCCCGCAGTTCGAGCACCTGGGCCGCCGGCCCAACAGCCATGATCCTGCCGTCGCGAACGGCGACCGAGTCGGCGACGCCGGCGTCACCCGGCGATCCAGGCACCCGACCCCGGTGCAACGAGCCGTTGACGAGAATGAGGTCTGCGGGCTGCAAAGCTACCCCCTTCGTTGCGCGGCGGCCTTGACTTGACCGGATTCGCGTGGTACTCAAAGAGACCAGTGGGATTCTCGCACGTGCGGCGACGGCGTCAATGCCGCGCCGGCGGGTCGACTGAGACGGCGGCCGGATGCGCAACGCCGGTCGCGACTCGAGGCTGAAGAGTTGCAGACCTGCGCCGAGTGTCCTACCGTGGGGAGGCAGCACGATCTCCGGCACCGAGCCGGAGGCTGACGGGGGTCGGTCGATGACCGAGCTGACGGCAGACGTGGGGAACGTCTGCGCAGAGCAGCGGATCGACGAGTGGGGTGTCGCTCGCAATCCCGGGTGGCCGTGCACCCCATCGCTGCCCTATGTGATCGCGCTGGTCGGCCGCCACTCACCACACGCACTGGGCAGCATCGGCCGCGACCACCATATGTCGCAGGCGTTCTTCGACGACTACGCGCGGCTCTTCGGCGAGCTCGACGCCGCCGCCGCGGCGCTCGTCCGACTCGCCCGCGACGCGGGCTTCCGAGCCATCCAGAACAGCAACGTCATGGCCGGCCCACACGACGACCCGCCGCTGCCGGACTGGGGCGACGCCGGCGTCTTTCCCCACAAGACGGCAGCCACGCAAGCCGGTCTGGGCTGGATCGGCAAGACGGCGCTGTTCGTCTCCTCGCGCTTCGGTCCCGGAGTGCGCCTCACCAGCGTGTTCACCGACATGCCGCTGACTCCCGGCCGGCCGATCACCGAAAGCCGCTGTGGCCGCTGCACCAGTTGCGTGGCCTCCTGCCCACAAGGCGCCGGCATCGACGTCCTGTGGCAAGCCGGCATGACCCGCGACGAGCTCTACGATGAGAAAGCCTGCGAGGCCAAGACCTACGAACACCCCGAGTGGGATGGTACCTGCGGCGTCTGTCAGAGCGTCTGCCCCATCACCCGTCATGCGATGAGGCAGCTGCCCTGGCGCACGGGGAGAGCCGCGTGAGCGCCGCGCTCACACCCGTCCTGCTCAGATGGAGCCCAGACGGGCGGAACGCCGTGCGGGCAGCGTCCCGTACGGAAGGTCATGACAAGGGGGTCTGATCGATGAGGAATCCACGCATGCGACGCAGCTGGTCGGTGATCGCGGCTTGCGCGCTGATCGCGATCGCGGCGGTCTTCGCCTTCGGCGGGCTGGCGACCGCCCAGGACGAGGAGACCGGTTCCGCCGGCAAGAAGGTGCTCAAGATCGGCTGGATGGGCGAGGTCGACAACATGAACCCGCTCATCGGCTGGAGCAACAACGTCTACGAGGTCTACGTCAACGAGTACCTGCTCCTCACAGGACGCGCCATCGAAGACCTCAAGCCGGACGACAAGGGCATCAACAAGAGCTGGGAGCTGTCCGCCGACGAGCTCGAATGGACGTTCACCATCAACGAGGGCATGACCTGGCACGACGGCACGCCGATCACGGCCAAGGACGCGGTCTTCACCTACAACTTCATCATCGAGAACGAGATCTCGTCCTACATCGGCTTCCTGGAGGGCGTCGAGAAGGCCGAGCAGATCGACGACCTCACCTACAAGGTCTACTGCAGCCACCCCAAGTCCAACCTTCTGGGCCTGTGGATACCCGTCCTGCCGGAGCACATCTGGGGCAAGATGTCGGGCGAGGAAGCGGGTTCGACCTTCGCCAACGATCCGCCGGTCATCGGCAGCGGCCCGTTCCAGGTGGTCGAGTGGAAGAAGAACCGCTACCTGCGGCTGGCAGCCTATAAGGACTTCTACCTCGGTGCGCCGGCTGTCGACGAGGTCCTGTTCGTGGTCTACAAGAACGGCGACACACTGGTGCAGGACCTCAAGAGCGGCGCCATCGACGTGGCCTACATGTTCCCGCAGGCGCAGTTCAAGGAGCTGCAGGACACCGAGAGCATAGAGGCCATCGAGTACCCCTGGTACAACTGGGACTACGTCGGTTTCAACTGCTACGACGACAAGGCGTCGCTCGGCAACCCGGCGCTGCTCGACAAAGAACTCCGCATCGCGCTGGAGCACGCCGTCGACCGTCAGAAGCTCGTCGACGTGGCCTATAGCGGTCACGCCTGGGTCGGACACACGATGCTGCCGCCCAGCACCTGGCGCGATCCCGACTTCGCCTGGGCACCGGCCGAGAGCGAGGCGCGCGGCTTCGACCTCGAGCTCGCGAACCAGATGCTCGACGACGCCGGCTACGCCGACAGCGACGGCGACGGCGTCCGCGAGGACAAGCAGGGCGAGCCGGTCAAGCTCCGCCTCTGGGCCCTGGCGGACAACCCGGAGAGCCAGCGCGCCACCAAGCTGATCGCCGGCTGGTGGGAGGAGTGCGGCATCGACGTGGTCCTCACGGTCCAGGACGAGGGCGTGTTCTTCGACAAGATCTGGAACTACGAGGGCGACACCTACGCCCCGGACTTCGACGCCTACTACTGGAACTGGGACGGCTACGCCGACCCCGGCCAGACGCTCGACTGCTGGACCACCGCCCAGATCGAGGGCTGGAACGAGCAGGGCTGGTCGAACGAGAGGTACGACGAGCTCAACACCGCCCAGAACCAGGAGATGGACCCGGACAAGCGGGCAGACCTCATCCACCAGATGCAGCAGGTGATGTACGAGGACTGCCCGGTCATCGTCACCACGCATCCGCTCAAGCTGCAGGCCTACCGCACGGACAAGTGGACCGGCTGGGAACGCTGCAACTTCGGCGAGGGGCCGGTGGCGTGCGGCGCCTCCTTCCCGTGGGCCTACTACAACCTCAAGCCGGTGGTCGCCGAGACGACCGGGGGAGGCACCAACGTAGGCCTCTGGATCGGCATCGGCATCGCCGCCGTCGTGGTCATCGGCCTGGTCGTGTTCTTCGTGATGCGCGGCCGCCGTGGCGGACCCGCGGAGGAGGTCTGAGTGCGCGCCGTCAAGGAGGCGCGACAGGACGTGACTCACTGAGGTGATGCTCACCGCCGGCCCGGCCCGCCTGCCCGCGGACCTGGGTCGAGCCGGCGGTGGTCACACGAAGGGGCGGGCGGCCACTCGGCCGTCCGCCCCTTCATCATTCACGCGTGACCACAGGCTGCACGGAGGGCCGCGGCGGCCGGCCACAGGCGCCGTCTGGCCACAGCGACCATCCCCAGCCCGGTGTCTGCGGTCCTCGACCTGTCCCCCGATGGCGCCGGTCCCGCCGCTCAGGCGCAGTCCACGGCATCGCGACCGCCGCGCTTGGCCTGATACAGGGCGGTGTCGGCTCGCTGCAGGAGATCTTCCACACCGTCACCGTCGGCCAGCACCGCCAGCCCGAAGCTGGCCGTGACCGGCTCCGGAAGCTCGTCGAACGCGATCCCACGCCAGCGCTCGCGCAATCGCTCGACGAAGCTGCGCCCGCTCTCGATGTCCGTGGCCGGCAGCAGCACACAGAATTCGTCGCCGCCGAAGCGCGCCGCCACGTCCTCTGCCCGGCAGCTGTCCTGTAGCAGGCGCGCGAAGCCGATGAGCACCTTGTCGCCGGCCGCGTGGCCACAGCAGTCGTTGATCTGCTTGAAGCGGTCGATGTCGCAGATGGTCAAGGCCAGCGACTGCCGATGGCGGCGCGCAAAGCTCACCGCCCGCTCCAGCATCTCGCTGAAGAACCGCCGATTGGCGATTCCGGTGAGCGGATCGGAGTTCATCAGTCGGGTGATGGTGGCGTTGGCCCGCTCCAGCGACGCGTTCGTCTTGCTGAGCTCGCGGTTCAGGTCGGCCATCTCGCTGGTCAGAGCCGACATGCGCTCCACGATCTCGCTCTCGCTCGCCTCGATCCGCTCGCCGAACACGATGCGGCGCTCACCGGCTTCGAAGACGACCAGCGAAAGCGGCCGGCCGCTGAAGCGGTCGGAGCGCACGGTCACGACCGCCCGGCGGAAGGGGAAGCGGCCGGCCATGGAATCGGCACCGCCGGGCGAGCCGGAGGCGGTCAATCGCTCCCAGTCACCACGGCCGAGGAAGTCACGGAACGTCCGGCCACGCGGGTCTTCGTCCGGCGACAGCAGACGGCGGAACGCCGCGTTGCAGCCCTCGACCGCTCCCTCGAAATCGAGCACGATGACGCAGACCTGACCCCCGGCGTCGAGGTACGCCGCCAGCAGGTCGGGGTACTCGCGCAGGACCAGATCGACGGCCGGCATCTCAGTCCCCCGGGAGGTGGCCGGCGGCGTCGCGAGGGTCGGTGCCCCACCAGGCGGCGGCTATCCGTGCCCCGTCGCGGGCATCGACGGCCAGCGCGTCGGCGCCGACCCACTCAGCCGACTCCGGTCGCAGCGCGAACGCCCGTCCGCCGACCAGCACCCGCGTCCCACCGAGGTCGGGGTCCTCGTGCAGGGCGGCCACCGTCCGCCTGGCATGATCGAGGTTGAACGGCATGGCGACCGAGACTCCCAACACGTCGGGATGCAGCTTGCGCATCAGCTTGAGCAGCTCGTCGTCGGGCGTGTTGGCGCCCAGGAACGTGACATCCCAACCGTCCACCTCGAGCAGATCGGCGGCCATGCGGCTGCCGATGTCGTGGAACTCATTGGTCGCCGCCGTCACGACCGCCGACCCCCTGGTGACGTCGCGATGGACCAGGCGCGTGTAGAGGACCGCCATCGTCCGCGAGACGATGGCGCTGGCCAGATGCTCCTCGGCCACCGAGATCTCGTCGCGCTCCCAGAGACGGCCGACCTCTTCCATGGCCGGCTGCACGACGTCGAGATAGAAGCCCGCCAGATCCTCAGGTCGCTGCGTCAGCTCGTCGGCGATCTCCTGACAGTCCGCGGCGCGACCGGCCAGCAGAGCGCCGAGGAAGGCACGGACCTGTTCGGCCGGCTCGCGACCGGCGGCGGCGCCGGCGGCGACATCGGCCGCCGCGATGAGCTCCGGCTGATGGTCGAGCATCCACTCATAGACAGGCACGATCTCTGCCGCATGCGCGGCCGGCACGTACCGACGCACAGCGCCGATCCACGCGTTCAGCACCGCCGGGAAGTAGTCGTCGCTGTAGCCGTGGGAGCGATACGCGCCATACACCCACGGCAGCGTCCGGGCGAGCAGGCCGAAGTCGTTGGACTCAAAGACGGTGGCCATGAACGCGACGTGGTTGCGGTCGTTGTCGTACATGACGCGCAGCGAGCCGCCGCCGAGGAGCGTCTCTATGTCCGCTCTGCCGGCCATGGCGCGATCGACCATCTCGCGCAACCGGTCCTTCTGCGCCGCATAGTCAGACGCCGCCCTCTCGGAGACCGGCGTCAGGGAGTCCGCCGCCTTCTCGAGAGGGGTCCGAGCGCCCGTACTCCCTTCTCCGCCCGCCGCGTCCTGTGCGCTCATGACACCCTCCGCTCCTGCTGTGGCCTCCCGATGGCGTCGCACCGGTGTGTGCGGTGACGACTTCCGACCATCCTGTCCAAGCTTACGCTTCGGTGCCGTCCACATGAAGGATCGGGCGGCCGGGCCGGCCGCCGGCCGCGGTCAGTCGGCGGCGGCCCACTCCATCGCCTGCTGCAGCTCGGCGACGGCGAACAGCTTCATGTGGCCGACCATCAGCCAGCCGAAGCCCTTCACGAGATGGCGCAGCCAGTCGGCGTCGGTGACGACAGCGCAGCGATGCCACTTGGTCACGTGCGCCATGCCCAGCTCGGCGTCTTCCCAGGCCGCGCCCGCGGAGTATCCCTTGAACTCAGGCCCCAGCACGTACACGCAGCGCACCTTCTCGCCACTCTGCAGCATGCGGTCCAGAGCCGGCTTGAGCACCGCATCGTAGTCGGCTGCCTCGACTTCCCCGACCGCCTTGAACGCAAGCACGTTGTCGGGGGCAGCGTCGATGATCTCGATCATGAGTCGTCTCCTCCCATCGGCCGGCCGCCGGCGACGGCCAAGCCGGATCGACACGATATCGCTCTCTACTTCGGCAACGAGGTCGCTCCGCACGAGTCACGAGCCTGACCCGCCACAGCAGCCGGTGGCAGCCCCCGCGGAAGACCCGGCCGGCGTACGGGCGATCGGCTTCAGGCGCCGGCGTACTGCCTGTCGGCGTCGGCCACGATCCGCCGCATGAGCTCGACGCTCTCGTCCGGTACCGGCAGCGGCACGTGCTCGGCCATGATCTCTCTGGCCTGCTCCAGCGCCACCGCGTGGATCTGGCGTCCGTCGTCGGCCTCCCAGTCCTCCCGCACGCGCCGGTCGAGCAGCTTCGGCTGGCTCTGCTCGCGCATCCGCCGCAGCGTGCTGTCCAGGGAGAGGAAGTCCTTGAAGGGGCCCACGGCGTGGATGTCCTCGACCGCCAGCGTGTCGTCGTTGACGGGAATCCCGGCCACCGTGTGCTTGATCATCCGCGCCAGCTCGTTGTCGATGACGAACTGCCCGCAGTCGAAGGTGACGCCCGATTCGATCATGCCGGCTCCGTAGATCAGGTTGGCGCCTGCCAACGCCGCCAGGAGTCCGGTGAGGGTCTTCTCGTGACCGGTCTGGACGTCGCACGTCTTGCTGTCCGCCTACAACCCCGCCACGAAGCTCGGGATCCTGTAGCGCTGGGCCATCTGGGCGACGGCGGCGCTGATCAGGGCCAGCTCCGGTGAGCCGACGCAGGCGGCCGCAAAGCGCAGGTCGAGCCCGGTGGTAGATGACCCGTAGACGCAGGGGGCGCCACGCTCGGTGAGCTGCGCCAGCGTGATGCCGGCCAGCACCTCGGCGTTGTGGGTGACCATGGTCCCCGCCAGGGTCACCGGCGACGAGCCGCCGGCCATGGCCATGCTGAGAACCAGGTCCATGATGCCGGCCCGGGCCGAGGAGATGACGACCTCGGTGACCTCGCGCGGCAGCTGCAGCGGGCTCACCGGGCAGACGCCCAGGTAGATGATCGGCCGTTCGCGCAGGGCGTCGCGGCCGCCGACCAGCGCCGCCGCCATGTCGATCATCGCCTCGCTCTCCCACTCGGAGAGCGCCTGGCCGGCGACGCACTTGGTGGTGTTGAGCAGCGCCGCTTCCACGTTGTGCAGCGAGGCGGTCTCCTCCGGCACGTCCTTGGCGCCGACCGCCAGCTCGAAGGTGTCCATCTCCGACAGGTAGTCGTTGAGGCGCGCGATGGCGGCCACATCGTCCTTCACCGAGTCCCGCAGCTCGCCGGTGTAGGGGTCGATGACCTTGATGCCCTCGCTGAAGTTGGTGAAGGCCACCCGCCCGGCCTCCAGCACCACATCGTTCTTCGGATCGCGGCTGGCGAGGACCACCTTCGGCGGCGTGCTGCGGATAGCGTCTTCCACCACGTGCGCCGGGATGCGGACCACCCGCCCCTCCCTGTCCACGCGGCAGCCGCCGTCGGCGAAGATGTCGAAAGCCTCCTCCTGTTCCACGAACACCCCGGTGCGCTCGAGCACCTCGAGCGTGGCCAGGTGGATGTCGTCGATGTCCGCCTCGCTGAAGACGCCGAATGAAAGTCCGGCGTTGCGTACGGCGCCGGCCTGTGCGTTGCGCTTCATGCTCCCCTCCTCTCAGTCATCCGGCTGACTGATGCGCAGCGGAGGCTAGACGAGTGCCCTCCGCCTGTCAATGCTGCTCAAACCTATCGGCCGATGGCATCGGGGTCCTTGAGCAAGCCGGGTGTACACTCCCTCCGAGGCGTGGCACGGATCTCGGGGGAAGGCGGGCGACATGCCCGGACACACGCCCACGGACCGGGGGCTCGACGAGTCGGCGCTGAGCGGCGGTGGCACCCTGCTCTCCGCACTGGAGGCGTTGCTTCCGCACGCGCACCTCTGCCTCATCTACGAGACTCCGGATGAGCAGCGTGCCGCCGTCGTACCGTTCGCCCGCCTGGGCCTGGAGCGCGGCGACCGCTGCGTGTGCGTGATCGACGAGACGACCGCCGCGACGGTGCTGGCCGCGCTGCGGGACGACGGCGTCGACACGGCCGCGGCTCAGGCGTCGGGAGCGCTGGCCGTACTCACGAAACGCGAGACGTACCTCCGCGACGGCGCCTTTGACCCCGAGCGCATGATCGCCTACCTCGCCGAGTCGACGGCCGCCGCCCGAGCCGACGGCTTCGCCGCCCTGCGGGTGACCGGCGAGATGACCTGGGCGGTCGGCGACGCCTCCGGTGCCGACCGCCTCGTCGAATACGAGGCCAGGCTCAACGACTTTCTGCCCGCGCACGACTGCCTAGCGATCTGCCAGTACCATCGCGCTCGCTTCCCGGCCGAGACCATGCGCGACATCATCCTGACGCACCCGCTCGTGATCCACGGCGGCCGCGTGCTGCGCAACGACCATTACCTGCCGCCGTTGGAGTTCCTGGGTCCCGACAGAGTCGCCCGCGAGGTCGACGGCCTGCTCGACGGACTCGCCCGGCAGCAGCAGCTGCTGGACGAGCGCGAGGAGCGCGCCCGCTCGAGCGAGGCCCGCTACCGCAGGTTGTTCAAGACGATGACGCAGGGCGTGGTCTATCAGGCCACCGACGGCCGCATCACCGACGCCAACCCCGCCGCTCAGCGCATCCTCGGCCTCACGCTCGACCAGATGCAGGGCCGCACCTCCACCGACCCGCGCTGGCGGGCGATCCACGAAGACGGCAGCGACTTCCCCGGTGACGATCATCCGGGCATGGTGGCGCTGCACACCGGCGAGCCGGTCCTGGGCGTCGTCATGGGCGTGTTCAACCCGGTGTCCGGAGGCTATCGCTGGATAGAGATCAACGCCGTACCGGAGCTTGCCGACGGCTCAGGCGACGTGACCAGCGTGTACGCCACATTCGACGACATCACCGAGCGCCGGCAGGCCGAGGCCGACTTGCGCCGCATCGAGTGGATGCTGTCGAGCCGTTCCAACGGCCAAGCTGCACCGACCGCCTCGGCGACGCAGTCCTACGGGGACCTGACCGAGCTCAACGCCGACCGGACCATCCTCGACGCCGTGGGAGCCGACACGCTGCGCATCATCGCCGGCGACTTCCTCGACTTGCTCGGCACCTCGTCGGCCGTCTACGAGAAGAACGGCGACTACGCTCTCGGCATCTTCTCGTCGGGCTGGTGCCGCTGCCTCGACGACGCAGCGCGGCGACTCTGTGCCACCGACGACGACGCGCAGGCCCTCGCAAGCGGCGACTGGCTCTGTCACGAGTCCTGCTGGACCGACTGCTCACGGCTGGCCATCGAGACCGGCGAGCCGGTCGACATGGAGTGCCACGGCGGCCTTCACCTCTACGCCGTGCCGATCCGCGCCGGCGACGAGGTCGTGGGGGCCATCAACGTCGGCTACGGCGACCCGCCTTCGGGCTCCGACAAGCTACAGGAGCTGGCGCGGCTCTATCGCGTACCGCTCGAACGCCTTCGGCAGGAGGCCGCCGCCTACGAGAGCCGACCCGAGTACATGATCCAGCTCGCCAAGGTCCGCCTGCATTCCGCGGCGCGCCTCATCGGCGAGATCGTAGAAAGGACCCGGACCCAGCAGAAGCTCCGCGAGACCGGCGAGCGCTACCGGGAGCTGGTCGAGCGGATCAACGCCGGCGTCGCCGTCTACGAGGCCACGGAAGATGGGCAGGACTTCATCTTCCGCGAGTTCAACGCCGCCGCCGAGGCGATGGAGAGGCTCGACCGGGCGGACGTCATCGGGCGGCGCGTGACGGAAGTCTTCCCCGGCGTGGAGGAGTTCGGGCTGCTGGACGTCTTCCGCCGCGTCCAGCGGACCGGCACGCCGGAAGAGCTTCCGGTCTCGCAGTATGCCGACGAGCGCCTGACGGGCTGGCGCGACAACTTCGTCTACCGCCTGCCGAGCGGCGAGATCGTCGCCATCTACGAAGACGTCACGGAGCGCAAGCAGGCCGAGGAAGCCCTGAGGGACAGCGAGCAGCTGTGGCGCAGCTACTTCGAGAACGCCCCGTACGGTGTCTTCATCAGCGACGAGACCGGTCGTTGCCTGCAGGCCAACCCGCGGGCGTGCAAGGTGACCGGGTACCCGGAAGCCGAGCTGCTCGGCATGGTCATCCCCGACATGTTGCCGCCGAACGAGATGGAGTACGGCCGCGACCACTTCGCGCGGCTGCTGGAGACAGGGCAGGCCTACGGGGAGGGACCGTTCATCACGAAGGCCGGAGAGAGACGCTGGTGGTCGATCTCGGCCGTCAGGCTCTCCGCGTCCCGTTATCTCGGCTTCACCGAAGACATCACCGAGCGCCGGCACGCCGAGGAGGAGCGGCTGACGCTGTTCCGGGAACGTGCCGACCTCCTGCGCAGCATGAGCAACGCGTTCGTCGTCTTCCAGTCCGTGTTCGACGAGCACGGCGGCTTCGTGAGCTACCGCTTCGAGTACATCAACGAGGCCTACGAGCAGATCACCGGCGTGACCCTGGACGAGGTGCGCGGCAAGACGGTCCACGAGGTATGGCCGGAGACCGAGGCAAGCTGGATCGAGAGCTACGGCGCCGTGGCCGTCTCCGGCGAGACACGGCGCTTCGAGATGTTCCATCAGCCCACCGGCAAGCTCTACGACTGCACCGTCTACCGGCCGTGGGACACGAGCGAGCGGTTCTGCGTGGTCTTCGACGACATCACCGAGCGCAAGCAGGCCGAGGAGGCATTGCGCGCCAGCGAGGCCAGGTTCCGCTCGCTGTTCGAGAGCATGACGGAGGGCGTGGCCCTGCACGAGGTCGTCTACGAGGACGGGCGGCCGGTCGACTACCGCGTCCTCGACGTCAACCCGGCGTTCGAGACGCACACGGGATGGTCGCCCGAGCAGGTCCGCGGACGGTCGTCACGCGGAGCATACGGTAGTCCTGAGCCGCCGTTCCTCGCCGAGTACGCGGCGGTGGCGGGCGGCGCTCCCGCGCGCAGCTTCGAGACGTACTGGCCACCGCTGCAGCGCCACTTCAAGATCAGCGTGGTCTCCCCGCTTCCCGGGACCTTCGCGACCATCTTCGAGGACATCACCGAGCGCCAGCGCATCGAGGAGGCGCTGCAGGAGAGCGAGGACAAGTTCCGGTACGTCTTCGACCGTTCGATCGTCGGCAAGTCTCTGACCTACCCGGACGGGCGCATGGAGACCAACCAGGCATTCCGGGACATGCTGGGCTACACCACCGACGAGCTGCAGCGCCGTCGCTGGCAGGACATCACCCATCCCGGCGATGTCGCCGCCAACGAGACCGCCATCGCGCCGCTGTTCAATGGCGAGAGCGACTCGGCCCGCTTCAGCAAGCGATATCTGCGCAAGGACGGATCGATCCTCTGGGCCGACGTGTCGACGACGCTGCGCCGCGACGAGCATGGTGAGCCGCTCTACTTCATGACGGCGGTCCTCGACATCACCGAGCGGGTGACCGCCGAGGAGGCCGTGAGCGAGAGCGAGCAGAAGCTGCGACAGGCGCAGCGCATCGCCCGGATGGGCGACTTCACCTGGAGCGTGCAGACCGGGGCCGTCGACTGGTCGGACGGCCTGTACGCTCTGCTCGGCTATGGACCGGAGGAGACGATCGACTACTCGCGCGTCAACGCCGAGATGCACCACCCGGACGACCTCGACCGTGTGACGCGCTGGCTGGAGGAGTGCCTCGCGTCAGGTGCGTCAAAGCTGACGCCGAACGAGTACCGGATCGTCCGTCGGGACGGCGAGGTGCTGCATGTTCGGACCGTGGGTGTCATCGAGCACGACAGCGACGGTACGCCGGTCAGAGTGTTCGCCACGGTCCAGGACATCACCGAGCGCAAGCGGGCGGAAGCGGCCGTGGCACGTCTCAACGCCGAGCTGGAGCAGCGGGTCAGGGACCGCACGGCGGAGCTGGAGGCGGTGAACACGGAGCTCGAGGCCTTCACCTACACCGTCTCGCACGATCTGCGGGCACCGCTGCGGCACATCGCCGGCTTCGCCACGCTACTGCAGGAGCGTGCCGGCGACGAGCCGCAGGGCGACCTGCAGCACTACATCGACCGCATCACAGCCGCCGTCGAGCGGATGGGCCGCCTCATCGACGAGCTGCTCGAGTTCTCGCGGACCGGCCGCAGCGAGATCAGGATGACGACCGTGGACATGGACCGGGTCGTCGCCGAGGCTTGGGAGGCCGTGCTGCCCGACGCCGCGGAGCGGCCCATCGAGTGGCGCATCGCCGCTCTGCCCGACGTACGCGGCGATGAAGCCATGGTGCGCCTGGTCTGGATCAATCTGCTCGACAACGCGGTCAAGTACTCGGCTCCTCACGACGCGGCTCGCATCGAGGTCGGCTACGACGAGGACGGCGACGAGCTGGTCTTCTGGGTGCGCGATGACGGCATCGGCTTCGACCAGCGCTACGCCGGCAAGCTCTTCGGCGTGTTCCAGCGGCTGCATCCGCCCGATCAGTTCGCCGGCGCCGGCATCGGCCTGGCCACCGTCCGACGGGTGATCGCCAGGATGGGTGGGCGCACCTGGGCTGAGGGCGCCGTGGAACAGGGCGCCACCTTCTACTTCGCGCTTCCCGGCCCGAAAGGACGCTGACCGTGGACGATCTGCGACCCATCCTCCTGGCGGAGGACAGCATCGACGACGTGGAGCTGACGCTGGAGGCGCTCAGGAAGGAGGGCCTGGCCAATCGGGTGGACGTGGTCGGCGACGGCGTGGAGGCGCTCGAGTATCTGCGCCGCCAGGGACCGTGGGCGGCCCGCGGCGGGCGTCGGCCGGCGCTCCTGCTCCTTGACATCAAGATGCCGCGCATGGACGGACTCGAGCTGCTGCGCGAGATCCGCGCCGACGCGGAGCTGCGGACGCTGCCGGTGGTCATCCTGACCTCGTCGCGACAGGAGCAGGACCTCGTCACCAGCTACCAGCTCGGCGCCAACGCCTACGTGGTCAAGCCGGTCCAGTTCGAGGAGTTCATGCATGCCGTGCGTCAGCTCGGCGTGTTCTGGGCACTCATCAACGAGCTGCCACCTGACGATACGGGTACAAAGGGCGCTGAGTGACGACGGGTTCGATCCCGGCGACAAGACCACGAGGGTGACGTGAACGAGGTGACGTGAACGAGCCCCAGGACCGCGACCCGAAAGCCGGCACTCACATACTGCGCCGGCTGCGCATCCTCCTCCTGGAGGACGAGCCCGACGACGCCGAGCTGATCGGCGAGCTGCTGCGCGCTGCCGGCCTGACGATCGAGATGGATGTGACTGCAGGCCGCGCGGAGTTCGAGCGCCTTCTGACCACCGCCCCGTACGACATCGTCCTGGCCGACTACAAGCTGCCCGGCTTCGATGCACCGGCGGCGCTGGAGATCGTCAAGGAACGTGCCCCCCACATCCCGCTGATCTGCGTCTCCGGCACCATCGGTGAGGAGAAGGCGGTCGCCATCGTCAGGGAAGGCGCCGCCGACTGTGTCCTCAAGGACCGCCTCGCCCGACTGCCGCTGGCGGTGGAGCGGACGCTGGCCGACGCCGAGCGCGAACGCGCCCAGCGACGGGCCGAGGAGGCGCTGCAAGAGAAGTCGGCCGAGCTGGCCCGGCAGGCGGGCTTTCTCGCCACCCTGCTCGACACCATCCCCAGTCCCGTCTTCTACAAGGACGCCGAGGGGGTCTATCTCGGCTGCAACCGCGCCTTCGAGGAGCTGCTCGGCCGGCCCCGCGACGAGATCGTCGGTACCCAGGTGGAGTCCACCGGACCCGCGAACGTCACCGCCAGGTACGCCGACATGGACCGCGCGCTGCTCCGAAAGCCAGGCCGACAGTCATACGAGTGGAAGGTGCAGGCCGCAGACGGGGCTCTGCGGGACGTCGTCTTCAACAAGGCCACCTTCATCGGACCCGATGGCCGGCCGGCCGGCATCATCGGCGTCATGCTGGACATCAGCGAGCGCAAGGCCGCCGAGGAGGCGCTGGCCGAGAGCAGTGAGCGCCTCCGCACCGCCCTGCACGACACCGTGCATGCCATGGGCGCCGTGGTCGAGTTGCGCGATCCATACACCAGCGGCCACGAGCGTCGGGTCACCGGCCTTGCCGTCGCCATCGCCGCCGCGATGGGCCTCGAAGAGAGCGCCGTGGAGACGATCCGTTTGGCCGGCGAGGTGCACGATGTCGGCAAGATCGGCGTGCCGGCGGAGATCCTCAGCAAGCCCGGCGCGCTGACCACGATCGAGCGCAACCTCATCACCCGACATCCGGTGCTCGGCTACGAGATCCTCAAGCCGATCGCGTTCGACGGACCGGTCGCCGAGGTCGTCTACCAGCATCACGAGCGGCGCGACGGTTCCGGCTATCCGCGCGGCCTGACGGGCGACGACATCCTGCCGGAGGCCCGTATCCTGGCGGTGGCCGACGTGGTGGAGGCAATGGCCAGTCACCGGCCGTATCGGCCGGCCTTCGGCACCCAGATCGCGCTCGCCGAGGTACGGAACGGCGCCGGTACGCGCTACGACCGCGACGTCGTGGCCGCCTGCGAACAGCTCTTCGCCGCGGGCTTTGAGCTCGACGCCGGAGCGGCGTTCGAGACCTCCTGATCGGCTGCCCCCATCCATCCATTCCCGGCCGGACGGTCGACGGAGTCCTTCCAGCCGTCGACCCCGCAGAGACGGCATGACATGCGTCGACCCGCACGCGGTGAAGACACGCGGCCCCGTCCGCGGTATTATGGGCATACGCCAGAAAAAACGAGGAGGTCAGCGGCGCCGCGATGAAGACCACGTTGGAGTGCTTGCCCTGTCTTGTCCGCCAGGCGTTCGAGGCGTCCCGGATCGTCGACGGGGACGCCGACCTGCGCGAACGGATCATGCGCGAGGCGCTGGTGATCACGGCCGCGGCCGACCTCAGCGGCTCGCCGCTGCCGGTGGTGCAGCGCATGCAGCGTCGCATCCGCGAGCTGGCCGGTGACGAAGACCCGTTCGGAGAGCTCAAGCGACACTCCAACGAGGCGGCGCTCGCCATGCTGCCGTCGCTCGCCGAACGCGTGCGCACCGCCCCCGATCCGTTGACCGCCGCCATACGCGTGGCGATCGCCGGCAACACCATCGACGTCGGCGCCTCCGGCACCCGCAGCACGGAATGCATCGAAGAGGCCATCGACGGATCGCACGACCAGCCGTTCCACGGTGATGTCGAGGCGTTCCGCCGCGCCCTGGCCGACGCCGACAGCATCCTCTACCTCGCCGACAATGCCGGCGAGATCGTCTTCGACGCCTTGCTGGCCGAGCAGCTTCCGGCGGGACGCGTCACGTTCGCGGTACGCGGCGCGCCGGTGCTCAACGACGCCACGCTGGCCGACGCCGAGGTCGCCGGCCTGGGACGGTTCGGTGAGGTCGTGAGCAACGGCTCCGACGCCCCGGGAACCCTTCTGTCGGACTGCACCCCGGACTTCCGCGCCCGGTTCGCCGCCGCCGACCTCATCATCGCCAAGGGCCAGGGCAACTACGAGTCGCTCAGCGACGAGCCGGCCGACATCTTCTTCCTCTTCACCGTCAAGTGCCCGGTGGTGGCCGCGCTCACCGGGCTCGACCGCGGCACGCAGGCACTGCTGCGGAGCGCCGACGGTCGCCCCGGCGCCGGCGGATACGCCGGTGCCGACGGCTGCACCGGCGCCGGCGGATACGCCGGTGCCGACGGCTGCACCGGCGCCGCCGGCCACGCTGCCGCCGATGGTGGCCCCGTCGCCAACGGCCGATCGGCCGCCCCCAGCCGGCATGACGCAGACAGGACGAGAGCGGACTCGTGATCGAGATAGAGCTGCTGGAGGGCATCACCGGCGAGCCCTGGACGGCCCTGCGCTTCGAGGAGGCCGCCACGCTGCCTCCGGGAGGCTTCGTCCGGCTCTGTGCCGCCGTGGGTCGGTCGTTCCGGGAAGAGGTGGTCCTCGACTGCGCCGACCTCACCTGCGTCGGCGCACCCCGCAACCTCGGCCGCGACGGCGACGATGACACCCTGGTCGCGCGCATGGCCGAACACGCCGGCGTGCCCCGCGAACGCGCCACCCGGATCGTCGCGGAGACGCCCTGCTTCCGACGGCCGCTGCACTTCATCCGCATCGGCCGTCTCGACGACCCCGACGTCCTGCTCGCCTACCTGACGCCGGCCGCCGCCATGAAGCTGCTGCGGCGCTGGCAGCTCGTGCACGGCCGTACCCTGCAGACGAGCCTGTCCTCGTTCATGTCCGTCTGCTCGTGTGTCGCCGCCGCCGGCAGCGCCGGTCTGCCCGCCTTCTCCTTCGGGTGCGGCGACGCCCGCGAGTACGGAGGACTCGGCGCCGACCGCCTGGTCGTGGCGTTGCCGACAGACCTCGTGCGGGAGATGCAGCGGCCGGGGCCGCCGCTCCCGCCGGCCCCACCGCAGCGATCGTCGCAGTCGCAGCTGCGTTCAGAGCCCCAGTCGCAGCCGCAGCCGCAGCCCCAGTCGCAGCCCCAGTCGCACCCGCAGCCGGCCTTCGATAGCTCCGACGAGTGCGACGGGCCGGGAGACGGGCCGGATGGCGGATCGGATGGCGAGTCAAGCAATGACCCGGGAGGCGAAGAGAGATGACATACGTGTTCGGTCCGGTCCCCTCGCGCCGTCTCGGCCGCTCGCTGGGCCTCGACCTCGTCCCCTTCAAGACCTGTACCTACGATTGCGTGTACTGCCAGCTCGGACGCACCACCCACAAGACGGTGGAGCGCCGCGAGTGGGTCCCGCTTGATGACGTGATCGAGGAGCTGCGCGGCTCGCTCCCGTCACGACCCGACTACATCACGCTGAGCGGCTCCGGCGAGCCGACCCTGTACTCGCGACTCGACGAGCTGATCGAGCGCATCCACGCCCTCACCGACGTCCCGGTCGCCGTGCTCACCAACGGCTCGCTGCTCTGGGACCCAGAGGTGCGCGCACAGATCGCCGCCGCCGACCTTGTGGTGCCGTCTCTGGACGCCGGCGACGAGTCGCTGTTCCAGGCGGTCAACCGGCCGCATCCGTACATCTCCTTCGCCCAGATGCTCGCCGGCCTGGTCGCCTTCCGGCGGGAGTACCAGGGGCCGATCTGGCTGGAAGCGTTCATCCTCGGCGGCTATACGGCCATCCCGGCCGAGGCACGCCGCATCGTCGACCACGCCCGCGACATCCGGCCGGACCGGGTCCAGCTCAACACCGTGACGCGGCCGCCGGCCGAGGAGTTCGCCGTCGCCGTCGACCGCGCCCGCATGGAAGAGATCGCCACGTACTTCGATCCACCGGCCGAGGTGGTGGCCGACTATCGCGGCGTCCACGCTCTGCCCGAGTTCGGCGCCACGCGGGCGGCGGTGCTCGACATGCTGGCCCGCCGCCCCTGCTCACTCGAGGACATCGTCGAGGGTCTCGGCGCACATCGCAACGAGATCCTCAAATATGTGGAGGAGCTCGACGGCGAGGGACTGCTGGACAAGCGACGGGTCGACGGCCGTCTGTACTTCAGCGCCGCCGCCCCCGCTCGGTGAACTCGGTCTCTCCGACGGCTTCGGTCCATCCCCCGCGCGTGCCGAGGCGCAGATCGAACCCCTCCACGTACGGCTTGATGTCCAGCAGTGGCGTGCCGTCGAGCACATCGAGGTCTTCCACGTGCAACTCGGCACCACGCCGCTCCACGAGGCGGACAAGGCTCAGGCCGATCGCGTTGGGACGCCGTGGCGCCCGCGTGGCGAACACGCCACGCGGCACGTCCTGGAGATACGGGACGACCTTCAGCGAGAACGGCCCTGCCGGCGGGTCCGACCCCATCTGTACCGCGGCGCTGCGGTGGAACCAGTAGATGAGGTGCAGATGCGAGAAGCCGTCCACATCGGCAAGACCTTCGACATAGTCGGCGAACACCTCGACCGTGCCGGCCACCCCACGGGCGCAGACCGGCTGGATCGGCGTCTGCGCCGGATCGTGGTGCGGACTGTGGATGATGCCGATCGGACGCATGGTGACCGGCTCGATCGACGGCCGTTCCGGATCCACGCCGGACACCTCCTCGCTCGCGACCGACGTCCCGCGGCCGTCGGGGCCGCAGGCACAGACGCCGGCGCGCAGAAGAAGCATATGCTGCCGAGATGGCCATGAACGACCCGACGCCCACACCAGCCCAGGCCGGCGACCGCGAGGTCCAGCGTGTCGCCGTCTACGGCATCCTGATCAGCCTTCTGCTGGTCGCCATCAAGGGCTCCCTGGCCATCTTCTCCAAGAGTCTGGTGCTGACCGCGACGGCGGTCGACTCGGCGGTCGACGTCGTCGGCGCCATCGTGCTCTGGGCCGGACTGCGCCTCTCGGCACGCAAGTCGTCGCGCTTCCCCTTCGGTCTCTACAAGATCGAGAACGTCCTTCAGGTCATCGTCGCCATCCTCATCTTCGTCGGCGCCTACGAGATCGCTGCGCAGGCGCTGGCGCCGCAGGAGGAGGCGCCGGTCATCACCTGGTGGGTCATCACCGGTGTCGTGGTCTCCATCGCCATCACGCTCGCCTACAGCCTGTACGCCACCTCGCGCGGCCGGCGCACGTCCTCGCCGGCTCTGGTGGCCGACGGCAAGCACCGTCTGGTCGACGTGATGAGCGGCACGCTGGCCCTGGTCGCCGTCGCCTCCACCTTCATCGGCTTCGACATCGACCGCTGGGCCGCCTTCCCCATCCTGGCCATCGTCGTCTACTCCGGCTGGGGACTGCTCACCGACGGCATGAAGGTGCTGCTGGACGCCTCGGTCGACTCGCGCACCCTGCGCCTCATCGAGGAGACCCTGGAGGCCGACCCACTGGTCGTCAAGGTGCGCGACCTCACCGCCCGCAGCGCCGGCCGCTACGTCTTCGTGGAAGCCATCGTCGCGGTGCGCACCGACGATCTGGAGAAGGCACACGCCGCCGCCGACCGCCTGGAAGCAAGCGTGCGCGACGAGCTGCCGGGCGTCGATCACATGACCCTGCACCTGGAGCCGCAGCGCACCGACGTGCTCACCGTCTGTCTGCCGCTCGCCGCCGACCCCGAGCGGCTCAGCGACGAGTTCGGCTCGGCGTCTCGCTTCGCTTTCGTGAAGCTGAAGACCGCAGACGGGACGATCGTGGACAAGGCTGTCCGCGACAACCCGCACCAGCACGACGACCGTCAGAAGGGCATCGTCACGGCGGAGTGGCTCGTCGGCTTCGCCGTCGACGTCCTGCTGGTGACCCATGAGGTCAAGAAGGGCCCGGCGTACGTGTTCCGCGACGCCGCAGTCGAGGTGCGTCACACCGACCAGACCGGCGTCGACGACGCCTTGGGCGAGCTGGCCGCGGCGGTCGGTCCGCGCGACGACGACCAGAAGTCGCCGCAGCACGGCTGACCGGCCGGATGCCGTCGCCCCGGGCGGCTCGCGTGGCCCCGGGCGGGCGCCGCGAGCCCCGGGCGGCGTGGGTCGCGCGGCCGCTGCCTGACGAGACGACGCGGCTCGTGCGCCGACCGGCACGTGCGCGTCGGGCGCCCGCACAGGGCGGCGCTGCCTGACAAGACGACGCATCTGGAGCGCCTTCGTCTCCAGAGGGCTTGCCGTGCCGGTCGATCGTGCCGACCATTGCCGTGAGGAGGCTGCGATGGAGAACGGCAGAGTGGGCGTCGGTGGCGACCGGCAGGCACCCGCGTCACGGCGACGGTCATGACGTTGAGGCGCACGCTGCGCGGCCGTCGGCGGCGGGCCGCAGACGGCGCACGTTCGAGGCCGACCCGCGGGTCGTTCGTCGCCCTCGCCGCGACGACGGCGGTGCTCACCTGGTGCCTCTTCGGCGGCCTGCCCTCCGGCATCGCCGGGCCGGCCACAGCCGCCGCCGCCACCTACTTCGTCTCGCCGTCGGGTGACGACGGTGCACCCGGCAGCCGGGCCAGGCCCTGGCGCAGTCCCGGACCGGCCTCAAAGCGCCTGCACGGCGGCGACACGCTGGTCATCCTGCGCGGCCGCTACGTGCTGCGCACCTTCTGGTACGACATGATCACGCCGCCGTCGGGCACGGCCGCGGCCCCGACCCGCATCGTCGGCGAGGCCGGGCAGCGGCCGGTCCTGGCCGGGCGCGACGACCTCTTCGCGGCCGTCGATGTCTCCGGCACCAGCTACGTGACGCTCGAGAACCTCGAGATCACCGCGGACGGCGGCACGCGCTTCCGCGGCGGCATCGACGCCGCCGGCGACCCGGTCGACCACCTCGTCCTCCGCGACCTCTCGATCCACCACATCGACGAGATGGCGCTGAACATCGGCGACGTGCGCCATCTGCTCGTCGAGCGTTGTCGCTTCTCCCACTGCGGCTTCGGCTGCATCGGCGGACCGGAGGGACGGCACGGCGGCAACCGGAACGTGACCGTCCGCGACTGCTACCTCGGCTACTCCGGCCACTACTACCGGGGCGGCCCCGGGCCCGGCTCTTACGACCGACCCGACGGCTTCGGCATCGAGCCGTCGGCCGGGCCGATCCTCATCGAAGACACGGTGGCCGAGCACAACCGCGGCGACGGCCTCGACTCAAAGGCGGCGGCGACCACCATCCGGTGCTGCACGGTCGCCAACAACAGCTGCGACGGCGTCAAGCTGTGGGCCGGCGGCCGAGTCGAGAACACGCTCATCTACGGCATGGGCGACGGCGTCGGCGGCGCCTCGCCATGGGCCGGCATCGTCATGGGCGGCGAGCCGGGAGCGACGTTCACCATCGTCAACGTGACGGTCCACGACGACCCGGCACGACACGCATACCCCGTCTACATGCAGTACGGCGAGCCGGAGCCGATGACGGTACTGATCCGCAACACCCTGATCGCCAACGGTCACGGCGAGGTGTACCTGGGCGACGCCGTGACCGCCCACATCGACCACTGCGACTTCCACCGGCCGGGGGCCGACGTGCAGGTCCACGCCAACGGCCGCGACTACACGGCGGCCCAGCTCCGGGCCGGCGCCCTGGGCGCCGGCAACCTCTCGGCGCCGCCGCGCTTCACACGGCCGGCGTGGGGCACCCGTGGCGACTTCCGGCCGCGGGCCGGCAGCCCGCTCATCGACGCCGGCACGGCGAACGGCGCCCCGGCGTTCGATCTGGCCGGCGGCCGGCGCCCGGCCGGTGCAGGCTTCGACATCGGCGCCTTCGAGTACGGCGCCGAGCCGGCGCCACAGCCCGACCCGGACGCGGCGCGCCCACCACGCCTGCGGTCGCTCGGCGCCGCGCGGGTGCGCCCCGGACGCTGGATGACCCTCCGCGGCATACGTTTCGGCCGCAGCCGGGCGGCAGCGGCCGCATCGCACGCCAAACGGAAGGCGTCGGTCTTCTTCGGCTCACGCCGGGCGCACGTCTACGCTTCATGGCGTGATGGACGCATCCGCGTCAAGGTGCCGCTGCGCCCCGCCGGACGGGTCCGCGTGCGCGTCCGCACCGCCGCCGGCCGCTCCAACGCGATCTGGCTACGCATCGTCCCGCCGCTCAGACGCCGCTGAGCGACGGCCACGGCGGCGACCCGGAAGGAGCGGCCGCCCGCGGCGGCCTCCTCAGCCGGCAGGATCTGTGCACGCCGCCGGCGACGAGGCGTCAGTACCGCAGCAGCGCCGCCAGCGGCCGACCCTCGGGCATCTGCTCGGCGGCCACCGTGTAGACAACGCCGCCGGTCTGCACCGTCTGGGCGGCCGCCAGGTCGAGGAGGTCGTCGTCGCCGGGACGCCAGGCATCGTGCAGGCGGGCGCGGCCCTTGTCCGCGTCGAACCGTCCCCACTGCATCGCGTCGCCGGCGAGCAGCAGCGTCTCGACGCGACCCTGCAGGGCAGCGACCAGCACACCTTCGACGTCGCGCCGCGCTTCACCGCGGCCGTACGCCTCCGGGTAGCGCTCCAGAGCCGACGTCACCTGCACCTCCGCCAGCGGCGCCACCAGTGGCCAGGCACGCAGATGCAGCTCCTCTTCGCTGAGCTGATCGGGATTGCCCTCGATGCCTTCGTCGAGGATCGGTGCGTGAGCCGGGCCGGCAGCGCCGTGGACCTCCCGATAAAGGCCGCACAGGTACTGGACGCCGGCCAGGACCAGAGGGGCTCCGTTGCTCTTCCCGGCCGAACGAAGCGTCTCGCCGACTCCCTGAGCGACCGCCCGGATGTACTCCCAGACCCGTTCGTCGCGATCGTCCTTGACGCCCCCGTGACCGTGCGAGACACCCACCACGGCGGCGCCGCGACGTTCGCTACTGTGCATCTGCCGCGACGTCTCACCCTGGACGAAGCGTGTGACGTCCTCGATCCCTTCCGGCACGTTGGTCAGCGGGATCCCGCGCACGCCGAACCGCGCTCCTTCGAAGAGCCGCACCTCGCTCTGGCTCAGAGCCAGCAGGTAGAAAGCCTGCTCCGGCCAGAAGGCCGGCAGCAACGGGCGCACGTGGAAACGCTCGCCCACCACGACTCGCTGCGCGGGCACCACCGGCAGCTTGACCAGATGCTCGAAGCCGGGCGCCAGGAACAACGCCAGCCCATCGGACTGCTGGTTCCAGAAGTGACTGTCGGCCAGCAGGTCGCGTGCCGGCTGCAGCAGATCGCGCGCCTCCGGTGCGCGCAGGCCGACGGCGACGAGCCGCTCCTCGGCCTCATCGAGCCCATGCTTGAAGCGCAACGGGTTCTGCCGAGCATCGCGACCCGCTCGCTCCGTCGGCACGATGACCGAGACGCACGGCCCCCCATGCGTCTCGAGAAGCTTGTCCAGATCGCTGCGGTGGAGTCCGACCATCACGCTTACCTCCGCTTCCGGGTCTCCGGAGCCGACCGGCCGCTGCCGGCCGCGCCGCTGCGCATACCCGACACCATTCCCGCAGCGGGCCGGCCTCATGCGGACGGCGCCCCGACAGCGTCACCTCAGCAGCCACCGAACAGGAACGCGATGACGAACGCGATGACGAGCAGGGAGAAGAGCGTGCCGGCACAGCCGAGGAAGGCACCGAGAGCTTCATCGAGGATGCGGCAGCCGCTTCTGCGGATCGGCTGCCCGCAGGACGGACAGGCGCTCGCCTCCCGCGACACCAAACGCCCGCAGGACGGACACTCGACAAGACCGCTCATGCTCCTCCCGGCTGCCGTCTCTCGGCGCACACCACCGGCGTCGCTCACCAGCTCCAGGCAAGGGTACGCCGGCGACGGGACGGAACACCGCGAGCGGAAGGTACGGCGCGGGATGGAGAAGCCGGGATCCGGGACGGGGCCGGCCCCGCGCCTGTGACCGTCGGGGGAGGGTCACAGCCACGGGGCCGGGGGGATGCTGCCTGACTTCGTCTCTGTGCATCGAGGCGTATGTCATACAAGCACGTCTGCAGTGTACGCGACACAAGGCTCCCGGTCATGCTAGTCTGTTACGAGTTTTATGACTGGCCATACCTCACATTCAGAACCGATCACCGCGACAGCGGCTGCCGAGCGGCCACCGGGACCGCGGCAGATCTCCAGCGACGTGCGCCTGCGAGCCTTCGTCGATGCCGTCTTCGACGCCTACTACGACTGGGACATTCAGACCGACAGCATGGAGATGTCCGAGCAGATGGCAGAGGTCTTCCGGCTCCCCGTCGAGCGACTGCCGGACACCTTTGAGGCATACGCCGAGCGACTGCATCCCGATGACGTGGAGAAGACGCTGCAGAACACCCGCCGCGCGGTCCGGGAGGCCGGTGTCTACGAGGACGAGTATCGTATCCGCCGCGGCGACGACACCTACGTCTGGGTCCGCGAACGCGGCCTGACGCTGGTCGATGCGGCCGGGCGGCCGTCGCACATGATCGGCGCGGTGCGCGACATCGCCGCCGAGCAGGACGCCAGTCGCGCCCAGCGCGAGTCGGCCGAGCTCTACCACACGCTGTTCGCGCAGGTGGTCAACCCCGCGTTCCACATCGCCGAAGACGGACGCTTCCTCGACGCCAACGGCGCCGCGACCGCCTTCCTGCAGATGACCCGGACCAGCCTCCTGCGCAAGACGGTCGTCTCACTGTGGGGAGAACAGGCGATGGCGGCCGTGCGGGCGGTAGTCGATCGCGGCCGGGTGGGCGCCACCTTCGACCTCGACCTGGCGATCGGCGATACACCGCGGGCCCTGGCCCTGACCCTCGTCCCCAGCCGCTACGGTGGCCGCCGCACCTGCTTCGCCCTCGGTACCGATCTCACCGAGCATCGCACGCTGCAGCGGGCCCTCGAGGCGTCGGAGGCGTCGCTGCGACGCCAGGCCGACGCCCTGGAAGACGCCAACACGGCGCTGCGTGTGATCCTCGACCAGCGCAACAAGGACCGCGCCGAGCTGGAGCGCACGATCGTGAGCAACGTCGAGGCGACCATCGTGCCGCTGCTCGACCGTCTGCAGCGGCACCTCGCCACGACCCCGGAGGCCATCTACGTCGACGCCATCGCCGAGAACCTGCGCGAGCTGGTGAGCCCGTTCGCCCAGCGGCTCGATGCACTGGCAGGCGCGTCCGGCGGCCTGACGGCTCGCGAGCGCGAGATCGCGACGCTCATCCGGGCCGGCAAGAGCTCGGCCGAGATCGCCGCCGCCCTCTTCATCTCGCCGGCCACGGTGGCGTTCCATCGCCGCAACCTGCGCCGCAAGCTCGGCCTGCCGAATCGGGGACCATCCCTCTCCTCGCATCTCGCCCAGACACGCTTCTCCGAGACGGGCTGAGCATCGCCCGCCGCGAATGGACTAGACTGGCTGCCTGGCAGAGGCATCCGCCGCGCAATCGAGCCCGCGGAGACCGCGCATGGGCATCAAAGACATGGCGAGGCTGCAGGAGCTGAAACAGCGTCGCGACGTCGCCGGCCTGCTGGCGACCCTGGAAGACGAGGAGCGCTCCGGCACCGAGCGGCGCTTCGCCGCCGCGGCCCTCGGCGATCTCCAGGCTCGCCGGGCCGTGGCGCCGCTGGTCGCCGTCCTCGACGATCCCGACCTCTGGCAGCACGCGATGCAGGCTCTGGTGAAGATCGGTGACCCCGTGGCTGCCGCACCGCTCGTGGAGCTCATGTACACCACTACCGACCGCTTCACGCGCAAGAAGGTGCGCAAGGCACTCAAGCAGCTGCACGACAAGGACCCCGACGAGGTCCGTGCCGTGCTCGATGCCTATGAAGAGGCCCGCGAACGGCGTGAGGCGCGCCGCGAGTCGCGGCGCCGCCGGCGCTGAGTCCGGCGACCGCTTCACGCGTATCCTGCAGAGTCCGGCTCTGTATCCCGGCGTTGCCGAGGCGCTCGGGCCAGACTTCCCCTGGCACACACACGCCGCCGGCGCACGCTCGTCACAGGCGCTCTGCCTGAGCGTCTGGGTGCCGCTGGCGGAGCTCACGGAGCGGCACGCCGTGATCGAGACATTCCTGCACGAGGCGCTCCCCGAGCTGCCCCGATCGCCGGGCGACCGCCGCTGGACCGTGTCGGTCGAGGTCTCGCGCCCGGAGCTGCTGGGCGAGGTCGGCGGACCGCCGAGCCGCATCGACGTCCTGCTCGAGGCCGGCGACGCCGTGATCGGCCTCGAATCCAAGTACCTCGGCGACGCCGCCGGCGGCGCCGGACGCTGCAGCCAGTACCCGCGCGCCTGCCGCGGCTTCCACGGCCCCGGCTCCGACCTCAGGACGCGCACCGGCGCGCCCTGCCGTCTCGCCGTGGCGGAAGGACGACGGCAGGCGCGGCGCTACTGGTCGGTCGCCGAGCGGCTGCTGCAGCCCGCCGCCCTGGCGTACGGACGCGAGCCGGGGAGCTGCCCGCTGCAGCGGTCCTTCCAGCTCGCGCGCACGCTGTTCTTCGCCGCCGAGGCGGCCCGGCGGCGCGAGACGACCGCCGGGCGGCCGCCCGGCACCGTCTTCTTCGCCGCCGTCGCCGCGGTCCCGGCGGCCACCGCCGACCCCATCGAGCGGCAGGTCGCGGAGCTCCGCGGCAAGCTGCTGGCGGCCTTCAACGGCCGCCTGGCCGCCGTGCACTACGAGCTGCTCGCGCAGATCCTCAGCGCCGGCGGCCCGCGGACGGCGCCGATCGGCCGCTTCCTGGCCGCCAAGCTGGCGGTGCTGGGGTCGCCGACCGCCGGCTGAGCGCCGGCCGCGCCGACGCTCCATCGCCGCATCATCGTGCTCCCCATCGCCGCACCCTTGTCGTCACCCGGATCGAGCGCTAGGCTTCATACGTCCGGCCACATGCCGGCCGCTTGGCGGCCGCAAGGGGGGTGGTCCAGTGCGCAACGTACGCACGCTCGTCGTCCTGACCGTCAGCGCGCTCGTCTTCGTCGGCGCGCTCGTCGGCTTGGTCGCCACGGTGGCTTCGTCCGAGCCGGCACCGGCTCAGCCGCAGGTGTCGGTCGACGTCCACGCGGTCCCTGAGGTCATGACCGCCGTCTACAAGGTCTACGGCGGCGACTACTCGGACCGCTGGCTGGCACGCACCGCCATCACCAATACCGGATCGACGCCGATCCGCGACTTCCGCATCGAGTACAAGGTCCCCGGCTACGTGGAGACCACGTCGGCCGAGGAGTACCCGCTCATTCTCCCCGGCCAGACCGTGCGCGACTACTGCTACCCGATCTTCGACCCCGATCAGATGGCCGGCATCGACAGCGAGACCTCCGCCGAGCTGGTGGTCACCTACGAGTGCGACGGCATGGATCGCCCCGTGACCACCACAGAGCGCTTCGACTTCCTGGGCCACAACGAGTGGGTGCGCACTACCATCCCCGAGGAGGAGCGTCTGGTCTTCCACGACTGGCACGACAACGACACGTTCCTGGCCGCCTTCGTCACCCCTAAGGACCCCGAGGTGCAAGCCTGGGCCAAGCAGCTCACCGGCGGCCTGTTCACCGTCAACGACGACGAGGCCATCGAAGCGCTGGGCCGCATCTACTACGCGTTGCGCGACGCGTCCTTCAAGTACGTCACCGAGCCCGATTCCTTCTGGACCGAGGACGCCGCGCAACACGTGCAGTTCCCGCGTGAGACCATCGCCCATCGCGGCGGCAACTGCGTCGACCTCTCCGTCCTGTTCGCCTCGATGCTCGAGGCGGTCGGCGTCAAGACCTACCTGACCATCTCCCCCGGCCACTGCCAGCTCTGCATCGAGCTTCCCGAGAAGGGCACCATCATCCCGGTGGAGGCGACCCTGGTCGACGACCCCGACAGCACCCTGCAGCAGTCCTTCGACTCGGCCTGGGACTGGTACCAGGAGTATTCGGCCCAGAGCCTGTTCACGTTCATCGACGTCCAGGACGCGTGGCAGAGAGGGATGGTGCCGACATGGTGAGACGCACGACCACCATCACCGGCGTCACCGCGATCCTCGCGACCGCCGCGTGCCTCGCCATCATCGCGCTCGTCGCGCTCCTCACGCTGGGTCCCCCGTCCGCGATCGGCGTCGCTGCCGCACAGGAAGAGGACGCCATCACGGCCGAGACCTACGATGTGGAAGAGACGGCGCGTCTCAGCGTGAGCCCGGTCGGCAACGTCATCCACAAGGACGTGCTGGTCTACGACCGCGAGTTCTTCGACTCGCAGAGCGCCAACTTCGAGGAGTACCCGTTCCTCCTCTCGCGTCGCTACCGGGCGATGGAGGAGGTCAACGAGATCCAGGACTTCCGCGCCGACCTCGACAAGGCGGCCGCTACCGTCACCCTCACCTTCCGCGAGACCGGCCGCGCCTACAACATGGGCGACCACTGGATCATGTACGGGTTCTCCACCAAGCCGACCCGGATCGACGGCCGCGAGCTGGTCATCGAGGAGAAGAGCACCATCAACAGCGACTACACGCTGTGGCAGGACCTCGACTTCAAGACGACCACCTACGTGAGCCTGCCGCAGGGGGCCGAGGGCATCCGCTGGGACGACGACGACTCGGCCGTGGTCTGGGAGATGCCGGCCCAGCTGGCGGCCCTGACGGCCGACGACGGCGGCATGCTGCAGGACAACCGCGCCGTCTTCATCGCGGTCTTCGCCGTCCTCATGGCCGGCTCGCTCGCTGTCGCCACAGCGGTGCTGCTGCGCGGCCGACGGACGGCGCCGGTCGCGGCGGCGGCCGCACCGGACCGGTCAGCTGCGACTTCGACCGGCGGCGCGACGCCGACGGTCGCCGCGGATCCGGCGACCACCGCAGCCGTGCTGACGACGATGCCGGTGGAGAGCCCGCCGGTCGAGGAGGCGCCGGCAGCACCGTCGGCCGGTGACGCCGCCTTCCCGCCGAGCGATGCCGGAGCGCCGGCCGATACCCCCGAGGTCCCGGAGAGGGCGACCGATGATGCGGCGACGGCCGATACCCCCGCCGCCCCAGAGGCGGCGACCGTGAACGCAAGCGAGGCGACGGGCACCACAGAAGCTGCGGATCGTCCGCACTTCTGCCGCTACTGCGGCGTCCACCTGCCCGACATCGACGCGCACTACTGCCCGAGCTGCGGCAAGGAGCTGCGGCACAGGGACGACTGACCGAGGGCGCGAGACCGGCCGCGCGAGGCGCCGCACACACGCCGGGCCGTCCGACAACGGCGGCGCGACCAGGCGCCGGCCTGCCCCGCCGTGGCGCGATCAGGCGTCGGCGAACTCCGCGTCGGCCCGCGCACAGATGGCGGCCAGAGCAGCCGTCACGTCCTCGCCGAGCGGCTGCGGCCGGTGCCCAGCGAGGATGCCGGCCGCCCTCTCGGTCGCCCGCTCCAGGGCATCATCGGTGCCCGCCGACGTCGCCTGGTCGCCCGTCGCCGCTGCCACCCGCATGCCCGTCGCTGCCACCGCTGCTTGCGCCGTCGCGAGGGCATCGGTGGTACATGCCCGTGCCGCCGCTGCACGCGCCGTCGCCGATGCTCCCGGCGCCTCATCGACATCGCCGACCGGCCGCCGCGCCATCGCCGCCACGGTGCTGAGGATCTCGCTCTCCAGCACCATGTGCGGATAGGACAGGATCGTGGAGCCGTTGAGCAGACCGGCGCCGTTCATCATGTCGGCGCCGCTCATGACGCTCGCGAACGTGGACAGCGAGTCGTCGACCGCCGCCTGCCAGCCGGTATCCTTGGCGCCGGTCGCCATGGTGCCGACGGCGACCGGCAGACCGTAGTGGTGTGCAAGCTGCGTGCAGGCGGCGGCCAGCAGGTGGTCTTCCGGGCCGCCGCCGGTGTAGCCGCCGGTCCTGAGGTCCATCAGCGACGGGGCCGAGCCCATGAAGACCGGCGCGCCGGGGTACGCGAGCTGCAGCAGGACGAGGTCGGCGATCACCGCCGCCACGTTGACGACCAGATTGCCGGCCATGGTGGCCGGCGCCGTGCCACACCCGAGGGTCAGCGACAGGAAGCCGCACGGGATGCCGTGCTCGGCCGCCACCAGCCCCGCCTCCAGAGCCACCGTGTCGTTGCCGAGCGGATCGACCGGACACTGGATGAGGCTCACGATCGGCCGTCGCCGCAGCTCGGCGCTGCCGCCGGCCAGCGCCGCCGCCAGCTCGACCAGGAAGCGGGTCGGCCGCTCGCCCACGGTCGTGACCGCCTGGTAGTGCTTGCTCGTGCCGGCCAGCACGGCGGCCGATTCGTGCACCGGCCGGCTGCCGAGGGGCGTGTCGCCGGCGGCCACGATCGGGCCCCAGTAGTAGGCCAGCTCCGGCAGGCCGTCGACGAAGCGCGCCGATCCGGCCACATCGGCCAGCGTCGAGGGGCGCCGCCGGCCGGTGCGATGATCGAGTACCTCGGTACCGCTGGCGTCGTTGGAGAGGTAGCCGTGCTCCAGATCGAGGACCAGGTCGCAGGCCGGATCGCGGCCGGCCAGCAGGAGCCGTCGCGGCGCCGCGGCGAGCGCTTCGCGCACCACGGCCCGGGGCAGGCGCGCCACACCGGTGCCGTCATCGACTCGGGCCCCGCCGTCCTTCAGTACCTGCCGCGCGCGTTCCAGCGGGAATGCGACCCCTACCCGCTCGAGCGTCGTCATGATCGCGTCGTCGAGACGCTCGATGTCCACCTCGGAGAGCACACGGAAGGGGCGCGAGACACCCAGCTCCATGATCCGCCGGGCCGTCACGAGACCTCCTCGAGCGCCTCTTCGAACTGGCTGGCGTACATGTCGTGGTAGAAGCCGCGGGCGGCCAGCAGCTCGTCGTGGCTCCCCTGCTCGACCACGTGCCCCTGGTCGAGGACGAGGATGGTGTCGGCGTTGCGGATCGTCGAGAGACGATGGGCGATGACGAAGCTGGTGCGGTCCCGCATCAGCCTGGCCATCGCCTCCTGGATGAGGACCTCGGTGCGGGTGTCGACCGAGCTGGTGGCCTCGTCGAGGATCAGCACGTCGGGCTCGGCGAGGAACGCGCGGGCGATGGTGAGCAGCTGCTTCTCGCCCGCCGAGACGTTGGTGGCGTCATCGTCGAGCACCGTGTCGTAGCCGTCGGGCAGGGTGTGGACGAAGTGCTCGACCCGTGCCGCCCGCGCCGCCGCGCAGACCTCGGCCGCGGTCGCGTCCTCCCTGCCGTAGGCGATGTTCTCGCGGATGGTCCCGTTGAACAGCCAGGTGTCCTGCAGGACCATGCCGAACAGACGGCGCAGGCCGTTGCGCGTCATCCGCCGCGTGTCGACGCCGTCGATCAGGATGCGGCCGGCGTCGATCTCGTAGAAACGCAGCAGCAGGTTGACCAGGGTCGTCTTTCCCGCCCCGGTGGGGCCGACGATGGCGACCGTCTGACCGGGCAGCACCTCGAGCGAGAAGCCTTCAATGAGCGGCTGCTCGGCCAGGTAGCGGAACGAGACGTCGTCGAAGACGATGTGGCCGCGCGTGTGGCGCAGCACCGTGGCGTCGGCGTCGTCGGCCTCCTCCTCGGCCTCGTCGAGCAGCTCGAAGACCCGCTCGGCCGAGGCCGCGGTCGACTGCAGCACGTTCATGATGCTGGCCGTCTGCGCGATCGGCTGCGTGAACTGCCGCGAATACTGGATGAAGGCTTGGACGTCGCCGAGCGAGAGCGCCCCCTGCGCGACGCGCAGGCCGCCGATGACGGCGATGGCCACGTAGTTGAGGTTGGTCAGCATCATCATGACCGGCTGGATGGTGCCGGTGATGAACTGCGCCTTGAAGCTGGCGCGGTACAGCCCGTGGTTGCGCTCGTCGAAGGTGTCGATGACCTCCTGCTGACGGCCGAAGACCTTGACCAGCTCGTGCCCGGTGAAGACCTCTTCGATGTGGCCGTTGAGGTCGCCGGTCTGCTTCCACTGGGCGGCGAACTGCTTCTGCGAGCGCTTGGCGATGAGCGCCGTGACCACCACCGCCAGCGGTACCACGAGCAGCGAGATGGCGGCCAGCAGGGGGCTGATCCAGAACATCATCACCAGCACGCCGATGATGGTCAGCACGGCGCTGACGATCTGCGTGAAGCTCTGCTGCAGGGTCTGCGAGATGTTGTCGATGTCGTTGGTGATGCGGCTCAGGATGTCGCCGCGCGGGTGACCGTCGAAGTAGCTCAACGGCAGGCGGGCGAGCTTGAGGTCGACTTCGAGCCGCAGCCGGTACATGGTGCGCTGCGCGATGCCTGCCATGAGGTACTGCTGTCCCCAGGAGAAGAGGGCGCTGGCCACGTAGACGCCGGCGGCCAGCAGGACGAGCATGCCGAGGCGTTCAAGGTCGACGCCCTGCCCGGGGTCGAGCTTCATGCCGGAGAGCATCTCGGCGACCTGGTCCTGGCCCTGGGCGCGCAGCCCATCCAGGGCCTGCGCCTTGGTGATGCCGGCCGGCAGCCGCTCGTTGACGATGCCCTCGAACAGGACGTTGGTGGCGGCGCCGAGCACACGCGGCCCCACGATCATGAAGGCGACGCTCACCGCGCCCAGCAGCAGCACGGCGACGATGGTGGAGCGCTCCGGCCGCAGGCGCGCGCCGAGCCGCTTGAGGGCGCCACTGAGGTCCTTCGGCTTCTCGGCCGCCAGCGACATGCCCATCGGGCCGCGGTGGCCGGGACCGCCGGGGCCACCCGGGCCGGGCCCTGCGGGACCGCGCGGACCGGGGCCCGCTGGGCCGGGGCCTGCGGGACGCGGCGGGCCGCTCACGCGACCTCCTCCTCACCGAGCTGCGAGACGACGATCTCGCGGTAGGTCTCGCTGGTCTGCAGGAGCTCGTCGTGCGTACCGATGCCGGCGACGGCGCCGTCCTCGAGCACCACGATGCGGTCGGCGGTCATGATGCTGCCGACCCGCTGGGCCACGATCAGCACGGTGGCATCGGCGGTCTCGCGCCGCAGGGCGGCGCGCAGCCGCGACTCGGTGGAGAAGTCGAGGGCCGAGAAGCTGTCGTCGAAGACGTAGATCTCGGCCCGCCGGGCCAGCGCCCGGGCGATCGCCAGTCGCTGGCGCTGACCGCCGGAGACATTGGCGCCGCCCTGCGTGATCGGCGCCTCCAGCTTCTCCGGCATGGCGCGCACGAAGTCCGAGCCCTGCGCGATCTCCAGCACCCGCCAGAGCTCCGCCTCTTCGGCGTCGGGGGCGCCGTGCCGCAGGTTGTCGGCGACCGTGCCGCTGAACAGGAACGACTTCTGCGGCACGAAGCCGATGCGCCGCCAGAGGTCCTGCCGGTCGAGCTCGCGCACGTCCACGCCGTCGACGGTGATGCTGCCGGCGGTGACGTCGTAGAAGCGCGGGATCAGGTTCACGAGCGTCGACTTGCCGCTGCCGGTGCTGCCGACGATAGCCGTCACCTCGCCGGGGCCGGCGGCGAAGCTGATGCCGGCGAGCACCGGCTCCTCGGCGCCCGGATAGCGGAACTCGACGTCCCTGAACTCGACGTGGCCGCGGCCACTCGTCGTGCGGCTCGGCGTCGGCGGGTCGGTCACCGTGGGCTCCACGTCGAGCACCTCGGCGATGCGCTCGGCCGAGGCCGCCGCGCGCGGCACCATCACGAACATGATGGTCGCCATCAGCACGCCCATGAGGATGACGACGATGTAGGTGAGAAAGGCGGTGAGGTCGCCGATCGGCATGCGCCCTTCGGCGACCAGCTTGCCGCCGAACCACATGACGGCCACCGTCGAGAGGTTCATGATGCCCATCAAGGTCGGCAGCATCAGGGCGAACAGCCGGTTGACCTTCAACGTCACCCCGGTGAGGTCGACGTTGGCCTCGTCGTAGCGGCGCTGTTCGTAGTCCTCGCGGTCGAAGGCGCGGATCACGCGGATGCCGCCGAGCACCTCGCGGGTCACCTGGTTGACGCGGTCGATGCGCTTCTGCATGGCGCGGAACAGCGGGATCGCCCGCCAGCCCACGATCCCGATGAACGCCGACATGACCGGGATCACGACCAGGATGAGCCACGAGAGCGACAGGTTGAGACGCAGCGCCATGATGATGCCGCCCACGCAGAGGAGCGGCGCCAGCAGCACCACGTTGAGCATCATCAGCACGACCATCTGCACCTGCTGCACATCGTTGGTGGTGCGCGTGATGAGCGACGGGGCGCCGAAGCGGTTGACCTCGGCCAGCGAGAAGCTCTGCACGGTGCGGAAGAGGTCGTGGCGCAGATCGCGCCCCAGCGACATCGACGTCTTCGAACCCCAGTACACAGAGACGATGGCGACCGCGGCCAGCACCAGCGTGATGCCGAGCATCACCGAACCGGTGACGATGATGTAGCGGATGTCTCCCTTCACGACGCCGTCGTCGATGATGTCGGCGTTGAGCGTCGGCAGGTACAGGTTGGCGACCGCCTGGATGAGCACCAGGACCATCACCAGGCCGATCTGCCAGCGGTACGGTCGCAGGTAGGCGACGAGCAGCCGCGTCACGGCGCGACCTCCTCTTCGGAGTGCGCCGGGTCGCCGCCGGCCGGTCTGTCGCCGGTCTCGCGCTGCTCGGCCACGACCTGCAGACCGGCGCTCAGCTTGTCGAGCAGCCGGGTCAGCTTGCGCAGATCCTCGTCCGGCAGGCTGCCGAAGGTCTCGGCGACGTACCGCGACGTGACCTCCTGCAGCTCATCTGCCAGCCGCCTGCCCTTGGCGGTCAGGTACACCCGTGTGACACGCTGGTCATCGGCGTCGGGCCGGCGCTCGATGACGCCGCCCTGTTCCATGGTCTTCAGCATCCGGCTCACCGTCGGCGGGGTCAGGAACATCTCGTCGGCGAGCTCCCTCTGCGCCAGGCCGTCTTCCGCCGAGAGCCGGCGCAGGCAGACGGCTTGCGCCGGATGGGCGTCGACGTCGCCCAGCGCCTGCACGATCAGCCGCCGGTGCAGGTGCAGGGCGCGCATGAACGACCGGAAGGCGGCCGCGGCCGGGTGATCGGAACCCAGGAAGCCGAGATCGGTCTCTGAGTCATGACAGCCGGCATCCCGGCCGTACGCTGCGTGCTCCCGTTCGCACATGGCAGAAAGGTTAGCAGGCTAACCATTAGCATGCAAACTGATTGCCGGCGCCCGCCGATGGTCACTGCCGCGGCCGCATCACCTCGTCGAGCCAGTCGAACTTGCGGCCGAAGCTCAGGGCGAAGGCGCCCAGCTGGCAGTGGTCGCCGGCCTCGTAGCGCTGCGTGAAGCCCATGAGGGTCTTCGGGCAGGTGAGCTCGCGGTAGAGGTGCTTCGCCTGCCGGCCGCCGGGGTCGAAGGAGTCGGCCACACCCCAGCAGACCAACGTGGGGCAGGTGATCTTCTCGGCGACGCCCCTCAGACTGAAGGCCGTGAAATCGGCCCAGAACAGCGCCGGAGAGCCGGCCTTGAAGACGTACATGCCGTGCTCGTTCTGCCAGCGGGCGGTGGTACTGACCTTCATCTGTTCGTGGATGGCCTTGTTGTACTGCGGCGGGTCCGACCCGAGGTACTCACGCAGCTCCTTGACCGTCATGCCGGCGGGGACGGCGCCGCCCTTCTCCAGGCCGGCCAGCAGCACCTCACCGACATCGAACATGGCGCCGTCGGCGACGCAGGCCGCCAGACGGTGGTCGAAGGCGGCCGCCCGCGGCGCCAGGTAGCCGCCGAGACTGATGCCCCACAGGGCGATGCGGTCGGCGTCCACGTCCGCCCGCCCGGCCGCGTAGTCGACCACCTGCTCCACCACGTGCTCCCAGTCGTGCCGGAACCCGATACCCTGGACGCGGATCACCTCCCCCTGCCCAGGACCTTCGAACGTGAGCACGTTGTAGCCGCGTTCCACCGCCGCCACCGCGTACGGGTGCAGCTCCTCCTGACAGCCGTCGAAGCCGGTCTGCACGATGAGCAGTGGCGGCGTCTCTCCACCGGCCGCCTCCTCCGTGCGGTAGTAGTAGCCCGGCAGCGTCGTGTCATCGTAGGGGATCTTCACCCGCTCGAAGGGCCGGGTATCGAGCTCGGCGGCAGCCACGAACGCGTCCCGCCCCTTCTGCCAGGTGGCCACGATCCGCGGATCGTCCGGCTCCCCGTGCAGGAAGAACTCCCCCGTACGGTAGTAGGTGGCCGCACGGTAGTAGGCGTCCCGCGCGGTCACCTGGTGGCCGACCTTCAAGGCCCGGTCGCCGACTCGCCGGAAGTGCTCGGCGGTGGCGTCCCACTCGCGGTACCAGCTCTCGAAGTCACCGTCCTTGATGCGGGTGGCCGTGGCCAGGCACTCGCCCAGGTCGGCCTCGCCGGCGTAGATCGCCGACATGGTGCGGCGTAGCTCGAACGCGAGCTCAGGGTCGCGGAAGATCAGCTCCGGACACTCGGCGGCCGTGGACGACGGCGACGGACTCGCCGCCGGTGAGCCGGCCGCGCCGGCCGACGAGCCGGCGGTCGCCGGCGTCCCCGACGAGGTATCGTCCGATCCCGCGCAGCCGGCGAGCAAGGCCGCCGCCGCAACGACAGCCAGACCGACACCCACCGTGCCGGTCAGCCGGGAGACCCACGGGCATCGATGATCGTGTCCACTGCGCCGCATAGTCCCCCCTTGTCCCGAGCCCTGCATGCCTTTCTTCGGTTCCCGACGGCATTCTCCTGAGCGGATGGTGGCCGGCGGCGAACCGGTCCTGGCGGATCGCTGCCGGCGACGGCCGCTCCCGTGCCGTCACCATCCTTTCGTCTCGCACCCGCCTCGTGAGATGATCGCGGAAGTACGATCGGTACTCGGCGACCGCCCCGACAGAGGAGCCTCTATGAGAGCGTCGACGATCGCCCGCTGGTGGTTCGGTCTCACAGCGCTGACAGTGCTGGTGGCAGTGGGCATCAGTCTCGTGCTGGCGCTCACAGGAGACGACCCGCAGTCCGATTCGCCACTCGCCGACGCCCTCAACATCTTCGCCTACTTCACCATCCAGTCGAACATGATAGTCGGCGTGACGAGCCTCTACCTGGCGCTGCGCCCGGAGCGCCGGTCGACGCTCTTCCGCGTGTTCCGTCTCGACGGCGTCATCATGATCATCGTGACGGCCGTCGTGTTCCACGCGCTGCTCGCCGGCCTGGTCGGCGTGAGCGGCTGGTCGAGCGTCTCCAACCAGCTCGTCCACACCGTGGTGCCGGCGCTGGCGGTACTCGGCTGGCTGATCTTCGGACCACGTGGGCTGGTGTCGTGGCGCGTGGTCGCCTGGTCGGTGGTCTACCCGCTCCTCTGGGTGCTGTTCACGCTGGTCCGCGGCGCCGTCACGCACTGGTATCCCTATCCGTTCCTGGACGTCGGCGAGCTCGGCTACGCTCGCGTGTCGCTCACCATCCTCGGCATCACCGTGGCCTTCGTGGCACTGGCGGCCGGCCTGCACCGGCTCGACAGATGGTTGGCACGAGCGTCCGGTCGGCAGGGAACCATGGAGTCCACGACGAGCGTGGCGGCGCTGGAAGGCGCCGGAGACACCCCATCAGAGGGAGGACGATGATGAGCGACCCGGGCGACATCGGCAGGAGCAGCAGGGAGGGGTATCTGCCGTTCCGTGATTGGCGGACCTGGTACGCGGTCGTCGACGGCGGACGGCCGCAGGGCGACGCAGGGGCAGCCGCTGCCGCCCCCGCCGGCGGTCCCGGCGCTGCGGGCGGCAAGCGCACGCCGCTGCTGACGCTGCACGGCGGTCCCGGCATCCCCCACAGCTATCTCGACCCCCTCGCCGAGCTGGCTCACGACGGCCGCGATGTGGTCTTCTACGACCAGGTCGGCTGCGGCGACTCGACTCATCCGCACGACCCGTCGCTGTGGTCGGTCGACCTGTTCGTCGACGAGCTCGACACCGTGCGCGCCGGTCTGGGACTCGATCGCGTCCACGTCCTCGGCCAGTCGTGGGGCGGCATGCTGGCCCTCGACTATGCCATCCGCAAGCCGGCCGGGCTGGCGAGCCTGGTCCTGGCCGACACCGCCCCCAGCATGGCGCAGTGGGTCACCGAGACGGCGCGCCTGCGGGCCGGCCTGCCGGAGGACGTACAGCGCACGCTGGCCGAACACGAGGCGGCCGGTACCATAGACAGCCCGGAGTACGCCGAGGCGATGATGGCCTTCTACGCCGAGCACGTCTGTCGTCTCGACCCGTGGCCGGACTGCGTGGAGCGCGCCTTCGCGGCGCTGGAAGAGGACCCCGAGGTCTACTACACGATGTGGGGTCCCAACGAATTCACCTGCACCGGCAGCCTGAAGACCTGGGACGTCCGCGACCGGCTGGGCGAGATCGACGTGCCCACGCTGGTGATCTGCGGGCGCCACGACGAGGCGACGCCGGCCATCGCCCAGACCCTGGTCGACGGCATCCCCGGCGCCGAGCTGCACATCTTCGAGCACAGCTCGCACCTGCCGCATGCCGAAGAACCGGAGGCGTTCCGGGCGGTCGTCGACGACTTCCTCGAGCGGGTCGACGTCGGTCGCTGAGGCTGCGGCGCCGGCCCAGTCGCTCGAGTCCGGCCGCTGAGCCTGCGGCCGCTACGGCGGCTCAGTCGGTCGGCGCGGCGGCCGCAGCGTCGACCAGCGGCCCGGCGGCGGCGATCCGCGGATCGACCGCCGCCTCGAACTGGGCGAAGTTCTCGGCGAACATGCCGGCCAGCCGGCGGGCCGTCTCGTCGTAGGCGTCTTTGTCGGCCCAGGTGTCGCGCGGGCTCAGGACCCCGGCGGGCAGCGTGCCATCGCCTTCTGGCACCAGCACCTGGAAGACCGGATCGGGTGAGAACCCGCCTCTGGCGAGGCTGCCGTCCAGCGCCGCCGTCAGCAGGCGACGCGTGAGCTGGATGCTCATGCGCTCGCCGGTCCCATACGAGCCACCGGTCCAGCCGGTGTTGACCAGCCAGCAGTCGGTGTCGTGCCAGGCCAGGCGCTCCGCCAGCATCGAGGCGTAGCGCGTGGGATGCAGCGGCATGAAGGGCGCGCCGTAGCAGGCCGAGAAGGTCGGCCGCGGCTCGTCGATACCCACCTCGGTGCCGGCGACCTTGGCCGTGAAGCCGGAGAGGAAGTGATAGCCGGCCATCGCCGGGGTCAGCCTGGCGATCGGCGGCAGCACGCCAAAGGCGTCGCAGGTGAGGAAGAAGACGTTGCGCGGGTGGTCGCCGACGCCCGGGATCACAGCCCCGGGTATGTGCTCGACCGGATACGTGGCGCGCGTGTTCTCGGTGAGGAAGTCGGAGTCGTAGTCGATAGCCCGCGTCTGCGGGTCGATGATCACGTTCTCTAGGATCGAGCCGAACTTGATGGCGTTGTGGATCTGCGGCTCTGCCTCGGCCGAGAGACGGATGACCTTGGCGTAGCAGCCGCCCTCGAAGTTGAAGATGCTGTGGTCGCTCCAGCCGTGCTCGTCGTCGCCGATCAGGCGCCGCGACGGATCGGCGGAGAGCGTCGTCTTGCCCGTGCCCGAGAGGCCGAAGAAGAGCGCCACGTCGCCGGCCTCGCCCATGTTCGCCGAGCAGTGCATGGGGAGCACGCCGCGCTGCGGCATCAGGTAGTTCATGACCGTGAAGACGGCCTTCTTGATCTCGCCGCCGTACATGCTGCCGAGGATCAGCACGAGCTTGCGGGTGAAGCTGATGCCGACGAACACCGAGCTGCGCGTGCCGTCGAAGTCGGCGCTGGCACGCAGCGAGCCGCAATCAACGACCGTGAATCCGGGTGTGAAGTCGTCGAGCTCGATCGGCGAGGGGCGCACGAACAGCGTGTCGGCGAAGAGCGCGTGCCAGGTGGCGTCGGCGATCACACGCACCGGCAGACGATAGGTGCGCTCGGCGCCGAGGAAGCCGTCGAAGACGTACAGGTCGCGGTCGTGCAGGTAGCCGCGCGCCTTGTTGAGCAGACGGTCGAACAGCTCCGGCCGGCAGGGCCGGTTGAAGGCGCTCCAGTCGACCTCGTCGGTCTCCGGCGACTCCCTGACGAAGACGCGGTCGTCGGGCGAGCGACCGGACGGCTCGCCGGTCTTGACGACCAGAGCGCCGTTGGCGGCCAGGATGCCCTCACCACGGGCCAGAGAGCGGGCGATCAGCTCGGCCGGCGGCAGATTGCGGTGGACGCCGCCCCCGCCGGCCATGCCGAGCGCCTCCAGCTGGTCGTGGACGGCGGCTATGCAGCCTTCGGCTGATGGAGCGATCATAACGGCGGTCTCCCTGGCGTGCGCCGACCCGCGGCCAGGGCACGAGGGTCCACCGGGACCCGGTCGTCGAGCCGAGAAGGATGCTACGAAGTGCCCGCCGAGCAGTGTACCGCACGGGCCCCCCGCGCTTCACGACCGGCCGGCGCCGGGATCGGCGTCACGACCGGGCACTCCTCAGGCCCAGCGCTCATCGAGTCCGCGGCGTTGTGCTCCTCGGGTTCCCGCCGTCACCACTTCGGCGGCGGCGCGCACGTGAACGAGCTGAAGACGGGCTCCACGTCCCGGCTGCCGCAGTCGGGGCAGACCGCCTGCTCGTCGCGCTCAGACAGGTGGCAGGTGACCTCGAAGGTCGTGCCGCAGTCCTTGCACTTGTACTGATACACCGGCATCACAGCCTCCCTTCCCCCACGTCGCACGCCGACGCACCTGCTCGCGCGACGACGTACTTCTATTGTGCCCCGGCGCAGCCACGGTATGCACAGCCGAAGCGTCCCTTGTCGTCGTGGTCTCCTCGACGGCCCGTGACCCTCGCATCGCACAAAATGGAAGAGGGCCGCCCGCCAACGCCACCGCCGCTCGCGGGACCGAAGGCCTTGCGCGCTTCCACGAGACGGGTAGCATGCGACGGGACACCGCCGCCCGGTCCACCGCCCCGCCGGCCGCGGGGCTCAACATCCGGGGCCCATCGGACGATGAGTGCTGTGAGCGAGCCACCGAGGCCGGTCCGGCGGAGGGAGGTCGAAGCAGGTGACAGCGACAGGCACACCCGACCAGCACGAAGCGTGCGTCGAGAGACGGTTCCAGGCGGCTGTCGAGCGCGTGCCCGACGTCATCGAGTTCATCTCGGGACCGGCGAGCGCCTGGGGCCTGCATCCGCACCGGCTCATGCAGCTCGAGCTGGCCATCGAAGAGGTGGTGGTCAACATCTGCGACTATGCCTACGCGGTGCCGCCCGGCGACTTCATCGTCCGCGTGCGACCCGGCGACTCGCGGTTCGTGGTGGAAGTGATCGACGAAGGCGTACCCTTCGACCCTCTGATGGTCGCGGAGCCCGATCTGCTGGCGGGCGCCCAGGAGCGCCCCATCGGCGGACTCGGTATCCTTCTCGTCCGACGGCTCATGGACGAGGTCGGCTACCGCCGCGACGGCACCCAGAATATCCTGACCCTCGTGATCTCCCGCTGACAGAGGAAGGTGATCGATGGACGTACAGACCTCCGGAGATGTGACCATCGCCGTATTGCCGACGAGGATCGACGCGGTCGGCGCCAAGGACGTCGAGGACCGGCTCACGGCGTGCTTCGACACCGGCGCGCGCAAGGTGGTCGCCGACTTCGCCGGCACCGAGTACGTCAGCAGCGCCGGCCTGCGGGTGTTCCTGGCGGCGCTCAAGTTCCTCCAGAAGGAGCAGGGCCGCATCGTCCTCTGTGGTCTGGCCCCGTTCGTGGCCGAGGTCTTCGACGTCTCCGGCTTCTCGACGCTGTTCGAGATCACGGAGAGCCGCGACGAAGCGCTGACCCTGCTGGCCTGAGGCCCGGGAGCTCGGTGGCTCCGCCGGCGCCGCTGCGGGGACCGGCCGGCCCGCCCGCAAGCCGCTCCGGTCAGGCTGCTGGACCGACGTCCGCCGGCCGCCGCAACGCCAGTAGCGTGAGGTCGTCGCTCTGCTCGGCGCCGCCGGTGAAACGCTGCACGGCGGCGCGCACCGCCTCCGTCAGTCCGCCCGCATCGATGGCGCCGGCGCGCAGCGCCTCTTCCAGGCGACGCTCGCCGAAGAGCGCGCCGCCGGCGTCCATCGCCTCGGTGACGCCGTCGCTGTAGAGCAGCAGCGCCTCGCCGGGCCGTAACATGAGCTCCCCCACGCCGAACTCGATGCCCTCGCACACGCCGAGCCCGGCGCCGGCGACTTGAGACAGCGCCGTCGCCTCACCACCGGGACCGACCACGTACGGCGGCGGATGGCCGCCGGTCGAGTAGCGCAGCTCGCCGGTCCGCACGTCGTAGACGGCGAAGAACAGCGTCACGAACATGGAGTTCTCGTTGTTGCGGCAGAGCGCCGCGTTGAGGCGAGCCAGCACCTCGTCCGGGGCCACCGTCCGCTGGCTGACCGCCCGCAGCAGGGTGATGGTCACCGCCATGAACAGCGAGGCCGGCACGCCCTTGCCCGAAACGTCGCCGAGCGCCACGTAGAGACGATCCTCGTCGACGAACTGGAAGTCGTAGAGATCGCCGCCGACCTCGCGCGCCGACTCCAGCGACGCGTGCAGATCGACGTCGCGCCGGTGCGGGAACGGCGGGAAGATGCTCGGCACTATCCCGAGCTGGATGTCCCTGGCCACCGCCAGCTCGCCCTCCATCCGTTCCTTCTGAGCCGCCGTGACGCGCTCCTGCTCCTCGTTGCGGACGATGAACACGAACAGGCCCATGCCGGCCGCATTGACCAGGATCATCGGGCCGATGACCTCACCGACGAGTCGCAGCGCCTCGTCGAAGGGGCGCGCCATGAGGAGCGTGAGCCCCATGTGGAACGACTCGGTGAAGACCGCCAGCAGGACCGCCGCCCAGATGGGCGGCAAGCGGCGCTTGAAGATCAGGAACACGACGCCGCCGGAGAGACCGGCAGCGACGGTGGCAAGGGCACACGGCACGGCGGTGAAGCCGCCCATCGTGAGACGCTGGACCGCCCCGATGACCCCGGCCCCCAGGCCGACGATGGGGCCGCCGAGCAGACCGCCGAGCGCCGGCCCCAGATCGCGCGTGTTGGCGATGCCGCCCAGCACCTCCACGCCGGCCAGCGTGCCCCAGATGGAGAAGATGCCGAAGAGCAGGATGAGGAAGATACGACCGGTCCACGTGAAGCGCCGCTCGATCACCTGACGGTAGAGGCGGGTGCGCGTGAGCAGATAGGCGACGACGATGACGACCGCCATGGCCTTGATGAGATCGACGATGAGGTCCACGATCTCCACGTCGTCCACGCTCCGGGTGCCTGCTGTTCGCGACATCGGGCTGCACGCCACGTCGCCATATCGCGCCGTGCGGCGGAACGACCCCACGGCCCGGCTGCGTCTTCTGCGGCGGCAGCCCGATACCCTGCCGAGCTCGGTCGCTCGCCTCGCTTCTTCACGTGTCGGCAGATGCCCTGGCTTCCAGAAGCACACGAGCGACCGCTGCCCGCGCAGCGCGGACTCAACATCGGCTGCCGATCGGACGATAGGGGGAGTGTCACGCTCACCCCACGGTCACTGCGATCGTCGGGCATCTCGATGGACCAACAGGCAGGAACACTGATGCCACCCGCGTCAGACGCAGTCGATAGACCTCAGACCGCCCGCTCGTCGTCCACACGGCGGGAGTCGACGTCGCCGGCCGTCTACCTCTGTGCTCCGGTGAACGCGCTGGTGGAGGGGATCTACGAAGAGCACATCCCCCTCTCGCAGGTCCGCGAGCACGGCGACTTCGGTCTGGGCACCTTCGACGACCTCGACGGCGAGATGGTCATGCTCGACGGCCACGTGTACCAGATCGCCGGCGACGGCCTTGTGCGCGAGGTGCTGGAGCCGGCGACGACGCCGTTCGCCTGCGTCACGTTCTACGCGCCGATCAGCCACGACGAGCTGACGTGCGAGCCGGCAGCGGCCCGACAGGCCGGCGATGGCCTGCCCTACGCCGACTTCCAGGACTGGCTGCTGAGCCTGCTGCCCTCGCCCAACCTGTTCTACGCGCTGCGCATTGAGGGCCGCTTCGCCGAGGTCCACGTCCGCTCAGTGCCGAAGCAGGAGAGCTACCGGCCGCTGGTCGAGGTCGCCCGCGAGCAGCCCGAGTTCACGTTCCGCGACGCGGAAGGCACGCTGGCAGGCTTCTACTCACCGGCCTTCCTGGAGTCGCTGAACGTGCCTGGCCTGCACCTGCATTTCCTCTCGACCGACCGCCGTTCCGGCGGGCATCTGCTGAGCTGCCGGCCGCTGCAGGTACGCGCCGGGGTGCAGTTCATCCGCACCCTGGAGTTGGCCCTGCCGCTGAGCCTCGACTACCTCACCTGGGACTTCCAGCGCGACACCGGCGCCGACCTGGAGCAGGCCGAGCGCTGACCGCCGACGACGCGAGCGCCGAGGCGCCGACCTCTCACGGTGGCGCCCTGGGTCTCGCCGCCTCACGCCCCGAGCACGTTCACGGAGAGTCGACGGCGGGCCTCAGATCACACACTCCGGCAGCGCGTGGTACGAGTACGGCTCGCCCCTGGCCGCGAACGCCTCGAGCCCGCTCTCGCACGCCTGGACGATGGCGTTGCGCGCCGGGAAGTGGCTCTGCCACGGCTGCGCGCTGTAGCTCATTCTGGCCAGCCCCTTGAGCGTCAGCCGCTGCTGGATGGCCAGCGAGACGATGTCCATCTTGTCCGTCACCGGATGCGTGCTCGACGCCTGGCCGCCGATGATGCGCAGGTCCCTGGCGTCGGCCACGATCTTCACCTTCAGGCTGCCGGAGTCCGGCATCATCGGGAACAGGGCGGTCGTCTCGCCCCAGCCGACGACCGGGTCGAAGCCGCGCTGCCGGGCCAGCGTCTCGGTGAAGCCGGTGGCGCCCACTCGCTGCTCGTAAGCGCAGGTGGCCGCTCCGTTGACGAAGCCGGGGTACTCGTCGTCCTTGCCGGCCACCACCCGGGCCGCCGTCTTGGCCATCGGCACCGCGTTGGTGGCGAGCTTGCCGCTGATCGGCTGACCGTCGATGAGCGAGACGCCGGCGCAGCAGTCACCGGCGGCGTAGACATGCGGGATGCTGGTCCGCATGCGGCCGTCCACCACGATCCCGTCCTTGACGATCTCCATGCCCTGGTCCCGGAAGAGGTCGATGTCCGGCCGCATGCCCACGGCGAAGCAGACGAAGTCCTTATCGGGGTCAAGGTCGATCGGTTCGCCCTGGGAGAGCAGCACGCGGAAGGCACGCCCGTCCCGCACCTGCAGCTCGGAGACCTGCGCCGACAGCAGCAGCGTGATTGCGTGGTCCTTCAGCGTCTGCTCGACCTTCGCGGTCATGTCGGGGTCGAGCATCGCCGGCAGCACCTGCGGGGCGATGTCCACCAGATAGGTCTCGATGCCGCGGGTGGCGTAGGCCTGCGCCTGCTCGATGCCGATCGCGCCGGCGCCCACGACGACGGCGCGACGGGCGCCGCCCTCGACGCAGCCGATGAGCGCCTCCATGTCTTCCTGGGTCTTGACCGTGTGGACGTTGGCGGCCTCGCTGCCCGGTACCGGAGGTCGTGCCGGCGAGGCGCCGGTGGCCAGGAACAGCGCCTCCGCGGAGTAGGTGTCGCCGGCCTCGTCGGTCACCCGCCGCTCGGCCAGGTCGACGCCGCTGACGGCCCGCTGCACCAGCGTGGCACCGCAGTCGGTGACCAGCTCGTCGCGCTTGAACACCTTGGGCGGGTCGAACAGGCCTTCGATGGCGTACGGGATGGCGCAGTACACCATCGAGTGACGCTCGGGGCGCAGGACGATCACGCTCGCGTCGGGCTTCATCTTGCGGAGCGCGTTCGTGAAGGTGATGCCGGCGGGTCCACCGCCGATGACGACGACATCGGCATGCGTATGCATCGATGACACTCCTCACCCGTGAGTCGTGGACCCGCTCGCGGCCATGTTGCCAGCGCCGGGCTCGCCTCGCAACCGCAGCGGTCCGCGGGCGGCCGCCTGCGGCGAGCGCCGTCCGCTCAGCGGTAGTTGACGAACTGCAGCGGCTGGCCGAAGTCCTGCTCGCGCAGCAACGCCATCACGGCCTGCAGCTCGTCCTTCTTGGCCGAGACCACCCGCAGGCTGTCGCCCTGGATGTTCACCTTGACCTTCTTGAACTCCTTGCGGATGAGCTTGTTGATGGCGCGCGCCTTCTCGTCGCTGAGGCCGACCTTGAGTCCGACGTGCTGGCGCACGGTGCCGCCCAACGCGTCCTCGACCTTGCCGTAGTCGAGCGCCTTGATGGGCACCTTGCGGCGCACCAGCTTCTCCTCGAGCACGTCGACGACCGACTTGAGCTTGCCCTGGTCGTCGCTGACGAGGACGATCGCGTCGCCCTCGAGCGTGATCTTGCTGACGCTCTTCTTGAAGTCGAAGCGCGTCGCCAGCTCCTTCTGCGCCATCTGCACCGCGTTGCGGACCTCGTTCATGTCGACCTGGCTCACCACGTCGAACGACAGTTCCTTGGCCACGAGCGCCTCCTGCCTCTGTGCCTCTCAGCCTGCCGGCTGCGACAGCGATTCCATGGTACCGCTTGTCCGCAGGCGGCGCCGCACGAAGCCTCCGGCCCCGCCGCTCTTCTCACCTGCGCCCCCGCAGTCTATGCTCACACCCCTGATAAGGTGCGGGCGTGGATGCCTCGCCCCAGCCCCCTCCACTCGGCCGCAGCGCGTTCCTGCTGCTCATCGTGGTGCTGGGCGGCGTCTGCACCATCGGGCCGTTCTCGACCGACCTCTACCTGCCGGCGCTGCCGTCCATCGCCGCCGAGCTGCAGGCCGGATCGCGATCGATCCAGCTCACCGTCACGGTGTTCCTCGCCGGGCTCGGGATCGGCCAGCTCTTCGCCGGCCCGCTCAGCGACACGTTCGGACGCCGCCGACCGCTGCTCGCCGGGCTCGCCATCTACACGGTGGCGTCGCTGCTCTGCGCCCTCGCTCCGTCGGCCGGCTTCCTGATCGCGGCGCGCTCCCTGCAGGGGTTGGCCGGAGCCGCCGGCGTCGCTATCTCGATGGCCGTGGTCACCGACCACTTCCGCGGCGGCCGCGCCGCCCACTTCCTCTCCCGCCTGGCGCTGATCAGCGGCATGGCGCCGATCGTGGCGCCGATCGTCGGCGCTCAGCTCCTGCGCCTGACGTCGTGGCGCGGGGTCTACTACGTGCTTACCGGCATCGGCGTCGTGCTCGTCCTCGGGGTCGCGCTGGGACTGCGCGAAAGCCTGCCGGCCGAACGCCGCACGGCACGCGGTCTGACCGTGGCGGCGCGCACCATGGGCCGTCTCTCCCGAGATGGGCACTTCATGGGCTTCACCGTCACCAGCGCCCTCACGTATGCGGTGTTCTTCGCCTACCTCTCGACCTCGTCGTTCGTGCTGCAGGACATCTACGGCGCCTCGCCGACCGTCTTCAGCCTCCTGTTCGCCGCCAACGCGGTCGGCATGCTGCTGGCGGCGCAGCTCAACGGCTTCCTGCTGGCGCGCTTCTCGCCGCGCGCCCTGTTGGGCGCCAGCCTGGTGTCGCTGCTGGCCGCCGGCGTGGCGCTGGTGGCGGTCACGGCGATCGGCGGCCTCGGCATCGCCGCCGTAGCCGTGCCGTTCTTCGTCCTGGTGGCGTCGATGGGCGTGGCGACGCCCAACGTGACCGCACTGGCGCTCTCGCTGCATCCCGACGTCGCCGGCTCCGCGTCGGCCTACTTCGGCACGCTGCGGCTGGCGCTGGGCGCCGCCGCCACGCCGCTGGCGACCATCGGCGGCGGCGTGAGCGACGTGCCGATGGCGTTGCTCATGGCCGGTGCGGCAGCCGGCGCGCTGGCAGTGTTCGCAGCCACGTCGCGGCGGCCGGCGCCGATACCCGAGCCGGTGCTCTCGACTGCAGAGGCCGAAGGCGAGCTGCCGGTGGCTTGAGGTACAGTCGTGTCCGCACCGTCGCCCGCCGCAACGGATCATGGCCGGCGGCGACTTCGAGCGACCGGGGAGAGATGTGAGCGCCGCGTCACAGGCAAGCAGGTTCCGTCGCCGCTACTACTCCCGCCCCGGCCGGTTCCTGCGCGACGCCCAGGCCATCGTGTCGCGCCGGACGCTGGTCCGTCGTGCCATGCGCGAACTCATCCCCGCCGACTTCCGGGAACGGCTGATGATGGTCGTCACCCAGGTGAACGGCTGCCGCTACTGCAGCACCTTCCACTCACGCCAGGCGCTGGCCAGCGGCGTGCCGGAGCCGGAGCTGCGCGAGCTGCTCGCCGGCGCCATCCCCCGGGAGTCGCCGGCCGACGAGCTCCCGGCGCTGCTCTACGCCCAGCACTGGGCGCAGACCGACGCTCGACCGGACCCGGAGGCGGACACGCATCTCACCGAGGTCTACGGCGAGGAGAAAGCCGAGGCGATCCGCATCGTGCTGCGCATGATCCGGATCGGCAACCTGCTCGGCAACACCGCCGACTACCTGCTCTATCGGCTCACGTTCGGCCGCTGCGGCCTGCACGGCGACGAGACGCGCCCCGCCGGCTGACGCGCGTCCACCCGGCGCCGCCATGCCGCCGACCGAGGCCGACTGCCGGCGCCGCCCCGCCGCCGACCGGACGACCCCGTCGACACCCTGATCGGCCGTGTCGTGCCCGCTCAGGTCGAGCGCCTCGCCCTACCGGAGATACGCAGCGACCGCGGCGGCTGTCCGGCGCGCCGATGACAGGGCACCGTTGAGCGAAGGGGTGTCGAAGCGGTCGCCGCAGAAGAAGACGCCGGGTACACGCGCGTCGCCAGCGCCGGCCGCGCCGCCTCCATCCGTTGCGACAGTCCGGCCGGCGAGCACCTCGCCGACGGCGGCCGCGCGCCGCGGACCGAACGCCGGCAGAGCCCGCTCGATGCGGTCCACCCGCAGCAGGCGCCAGTCCGGGAGCGGGCCGGCGGCGACGGACCCCGTCACGGTCGATCGCAGCGGTCGGCGGCGACGATGACCGCCGAACCAGACGCCGAGCTGACCCAGCACCTGAGCCGCCAGTGGTTCATCGTCATCGTCCGGGATGCCCAACACACTCACCGAGATGAGCGCCCGGCCCGGCGGCGCGTATTCCGGCGCCACCTCGCTGAGCACCGCCACGTTGTTGACCGGACCGGCGCCCTGGCCGGCAGGACCGGCGCCGTTGAGCAGCAGCCAGGGTCCGCGCACCGGCGAACGGGGGGCGTCGAAGTACAGGCACGTCACCGCATGCCATTCGGCCCTTCCCATTTCCGCGGGCACCGTGCCTGGGAGCGCCTCATCGGTGGCGATGATCACGACGCGGGCGCGGCACAGCTCCCCATCTGGACCCAATACAGCCACGACCTCACCACCGGACGGGTCGGTGGCGCCCCGTACCGCGGTCACCGGTGTGCCGGTCGTGATCGTGCCGGCCTCCAGCCGCCCGGCGAGCTGCCGCGGTATCGCGCCCATGCCCGCCGCCGGCAACGCCGCGGCGCCGTCCGCGAACATCTTCAAGACGAACCCGAACATGCCGCTCGCGGTCGACAGACCGGGTTCAAGGAAGACACCGCCCAGGAACGGCCGGAAGAACCGCTCGACGATACGGTCGGAGAAGCCGGCGGCGGCCAGCAGTCGCGCCGTGGTCGTCTGCTTCGCCGTGAACAGCTCGGCGACCTCGGTCCGCTGCAGGAGTCGCACCAGGCGCAGTACCCGCAGATCGTCGGCCGGCCCGGCGACGGCGCCGCGCAGGGCGCCGAGCACGCCGTGCAGAGACGCCGCGGCGTCGGTCGGCCGGCGCCGCGGATCCACCAACGTGTGAAGGCGGCCGCCGGACCAGACCAGCGCCCCGGCATTGAACCGTCGCAGATCGAGTGCCCGGTAGTCGAGCACAGCCGCCGCCTCAGGGTAGGCGGTCAACAGTACCTGAAAGCCACGGTCGAGACGAAAGCCTTCGTGGACGTCGGTGCGTACGCGTCCGCCGATGTCGTCGGCGGCCTCGAAGACGCGCGTGATGAGACCGGCCCGCCGCAGATGCACCGCCGCCGCCAGCCCCGAGACGCCGGCGCCGACGACCGCCGCGTCGCACGTGGTCCCGGCACCCGATCCCCCGGCGATCGGCCCATCACCGGCCGCGGGACCACGCTCGCTTCCGAGTCCGGCGCTCACAGCTATCCCCTCTCCTGCCAGCGGCCGCGGCTACGACCGCGACTACAGAGTCACCGCCCACGACTCCAAGGTCACCGGCCGTGACCATCCGCTCGCCGGCCGCGAGCCTCAGCTCCCACAAGAGCATAGACCAAGACACCGGGCACGGCGATGCCCGCCCGCGGCCGGTCGGACACGCACCGGTCGAGCCCGCAGCGGTCCGGCGAGTGCCGGTCGAGCCCGTACCGGTCGAGCACATGCTGGTCGAGCACATGCTGGTCGAGCCCGTACCTGTAGGACAGATGCCGATCGAGCCTGCCCCGATCGAGAACATGCTCGTCGAGTCGACCCGACCGGCACGTGTTGCCCGGCGTGGCGACACGACGCAGTCGGCGGTCGGGTCAGGAGAGTGTAAGCTCCGCATCACAGTATCGTTGGGACTGGTCTACGCCACCAAGCGGCCAGGGGGCAGACGACGGGGGTCCGCCGATCACATGATCGGCGGACCCCCGTTGAACATCATCCCCGCGAACCGCCGGCATGGCTCGCGCATCATCCCCGCGAACCGCCGGCATGGAGCGCTGCTGCCGCCCGCAGCACCGCGTCGACGACCCCGTCTGCCGGCAGACCGCGGCGACCCTCGCGCCAGATCCGCTCCCCAAGGTCCACCCCGAGTACGTCGACATCCGGCGCCATATGGACACGCTCCCCGAGCACCATCGCCCGGAGGCCCTCGGCGGCATCGGCCGGACCGCCCTCTGCGTCGCCGGCTGCGTACTGCTCCCAGCGCGGCAGATCCGGTACGGTGGGCTCGCCACGGTCGGCAAACGCCACCCAGTAGCGCTGCATCGCGTCGGAGAGCTGCCGGTCGAGCGGACCGAAGCCTGGTGCGTCGGCGACGACCCCGCCGTGAGCCGCCCCTCCTGCCGCCTGCGGGTCGGCTGTGTCATCGCCGCCCGGCGACTCCTCAAGGTTCCCGAAGACGTAGTCGATCTCGGCGCCGTGATGGCAACCGAGCTCACGGCCCATCGCGGTCGGGGGCACATGAGTGAAGCGATACACCCAGGCCGGCCGTCCGGCGCGCCGCACGGCGGCAGCCGCGAACCGCGATGCGGACTCCATGAACACCACCGTGAGCAGACGTTCAAGCGCCTCGTGGACATCGTCGTCGCGACGGGCCGGGAAGAGCCGCTCCACGTCCTTTCGGCGCGCGCCGAAGATCTCGTAGAGAAGCAGACGGTACCGGCGACGGTCGAGCGCAGGCGTGGAGCGCAGGAACAGCGTGCCTTCCCGGGCGTTGCTGCCGGTGAGGAACGGGACGGCGCTCATCCTGCCCTGATCGAACAACGTGACCGGATCGTCGGGGATGACCCACCCATCCACGACGGGGCCGAACTGCATGCCGCCGACGATCGCCAGCGAAGGGGCCGTGATCTCGAGGAGCCGCTGCGGCGGCAGCGCGCGCATGCCGGCGAGCGCCGCCGCCGGGCGCGCGCCCTTGAGACCCGCCGCCTCGACCGCTCGCGCCCACTGCCGGTACGCGCGATCGAGCGACGAGACGCGACCGCGCGGCATGAGCCAGTCGCCACAGGGACCGCCGCTCTCGGCGATGGCCCCGTGGAACAGGCCCGCGGCGGCCGGGCTGACCATCAGCCGGCACACGCTGAAGGCGCCGGCCGACTCCCCGAAGATGGTGACCTTCTCCGGGTCGCCGCCGAAGCGGGCGATGGTGTCCCGCACCCAGCGCAGAGCGGCGACCTGGTCGAGAAGGCCGTAGTTGCCCGAGCCGCCGTTCTCGGCCTCGTCGGCCAGCGGCTCGGAAGCCATGAAGCCTAACGGCCCCAGACGGTAGTTGAAGCTCACCACCACCACGCCGCGACGCGCCAGCTCGGCGCCGCGGTAGATGGGCATCGACGCCGCCCCGATGGCAAAGGCGCCGCCGTGGATCCACACCATCACCGGCAGCCTGTCCCGTGGATGCTCGGCCGGAGTCCAGACGTTGAGGTAGAGACAGTCCTCGTCCATGGCGCGCGGGTCGATCGCCCGGTTGCCGGTGAACGCGCCGGGACGCTGCGGGCAGGCAGGTCCGAAGGCGGTGCAGCGGCGCACCCCGCTCCAGGGGTCGACCGGCTGCGGCGGCCGCCAGCGGCGTCCCCCGACCGGCGGCGCCGCGTACGGGATGCCGAGGTACTCGCGCACCGGCACGACGCCGGCGGCAGTCTGGCCCCGCACCGCCCCGTCCGGCGTCTCGACCGCGTTCATCGCGCCGCCGCCCACCGGCACTGCTTCGCATCCATCGCGGGGGCGTCCCTCCCCATCGTCGACCGTATTCGGCGTCTCTGTCACCTCATGCATCGTCCAACGCCCTCCGTGTCTTGAGGAGGACCGGCCGGGACACCGGGCAGCACTGTCACCGCCGGCCGGCGAACCTCACCAGCCCGTCACGAGCCCGGAGCCCCCCGCACGTCCCCGCCCGGCGCCTCGCGGACTGAGCCCGGAGGCACGCAGGCACGAGCCGGCGCCTCGCGCGTACGTACCCGCCGTCTCGCGCGCACGCGCCCGCGAAAGCGAATATCATGGGCGGCGCAAATGGGGAGCAGACGCCGGCCACAGCGACGCACGGCACAGACGGGCAGTGCTCGATACGCGAGGGGGGGGATGACCGCATGGGGACCACCGAGATCCTGATCATCGTGCTGGTCGTCGGCGCCCGTCTTCTGCTCCCGCTGCTCATCCCCTACGTCCCGGTCGTGGGGCTGCTCAGCTGCCTCATCCTCGACGCCGCCGACCAGACCATCTTCCAGCAGTTCCCGGCCATCGACCTCGACGGCTACCAGTCCTACGACAAAGCCCTCGACATCTACTACCTCACCGTCGCCTACCTCAGCACCTTCCGGAACTGGACCAACGTACCGGCCTTCCGTGTCTCGCTGTTCCTCTTCTACTACCGGCTGGTCGGCAACCTGCTCTTCGAGCTCACGCAGGAGCGCTGGCTGCTGTTCGTGTTCCCCAACACGTTCGAGTACTTCTTCCTCTTCTTCGAGCTCTGCCGCATCCGCTGGGACCAGACACGGATGACCATGAAGGTGGCGATCGGCTCGGCGGCGTTCATCTGGATCGTTATCAAGCTGCCGCAGGAGTGGTGGATCCACATCGCCGAGCTCGATTTCACCGACTTCGTCTCCGACTACCCGTGGACGGTGATCCCGATGGTGATCGTCGGGGTGGCGGTCATCGGCTTCGCCTGGTGGTGGATCACGCACAAGGCGCCGGCCGCCGATCATCGCTTCCGCCTCCTTGCCGACCCGCTGCCGCCGGAGCTCACCGGCGCCGACCTCTACCGCGACTCCCGGGCCAAGGAGCGGGTGTTCGACAGAGCGCTGGCACAGAAAGCGGTGCTGATCGCCGTCATCGTCGTCATCTTCGCCCAGTTCCTGGCGCCGAGCGGCAACCGACCGTTCCAGATCGCGCTCTCGGTGATCGTCTTCGTCGCGCTCAGCACGATGGTGAGCCAGTGGCTGGCCCGTCGTGGACGCACCTGGCGGCGGGTGGTCATCGAGCTGGTCGTCATGATGGCCATCAACTTCGGTCTCGCCGCCATCCTCGAGACCGTCGAGAACATCCTCGGTCTCAGAGAGGGCCGCGTACCCTTCGTGGCGCTGCTGTTCTTCATCTTCCTCGTCACCCTGCTGATCATCCTCTTCGACAGGTACCATCTGGTGTACGCCGGCCGGCAGCGGCTGCGGCGGGCGGGCGCCGAGTCGCCGGCAGTGCCGGGTCCGGCCGGCGACGGCTCGCCGACCGCCGGCGCGGGATCGGCCGCCTGACGGTCGGCCGCCGCACGTCGGCCGTTCAACGCCGGTCGGCAAGCCGGACCCGGCCGGCATGTTCGTGCGGCGAACGGCGGCGTCCACTTTCGGAGTGGACACGTGAGCGTCGCAGGTGTCCCGGCCCCGGCGCGGGCACGCCCCGGGCGACCCCGGCGGGAGGTGGGTGGAGCTGGAGACCCTGAGGACCGTCTGGGAGTACGTCGTCCACATGGACGTCTACCTCGCCCAGCTCGTCGAGTCGCTCGGCGCCTGGGTCTACGTCCTCGTCTTCCTGGTCATCTTCCTCGAGACGGGTGTGGTCATCGCGCCTTGGCTCCCCGGCGAGTCGCTGCTCATCGCCAGCGGCTCGCTCGCCGGCAGCGGCTACCTCAACATCCTCATCCTTGGGCCGCTGCTGTTCGTCGCCGCCTTCCTCGGCGACCTCTCCAACTACCTCATCGGCCGTTTCGTCGGCCGCCGGGTGATGGCCAAGCCGCGACGCTATCTCAGGGCCGATCACGTGGCGCAGGCGCACGAGTTCTACGAGAAGTACGGAGGGCGGGCGATCGTGTTCGCGCGCTTCATGCCGGTGGTCCGCACGCTGGCGCCGTTCGTGGCCGGCGCCGCCCGCATGGACCTCCACCGTTTCCTCCTCTTCGACGGCATCGCCTCCCTGACCTGGGTGACGATCTTCGTCGGCGCCGGCTACTGGTTCGGCTCCATCCCCTGGGTCAGGGACAACCTGGCCCTCATGCTCCTGGGTGTCGTCCTGCTCTCCATCACGCCGAGCCTCATCGGTCTCGCCGTCAAGCGCGTGCGCATGCGGCGAGCCCGGCGGTTCGCGATGCTCCGCGGAGTGAGTCCCGGTGAGCCGGCCCCGGGCGAGGGAGCGGACGGTCCCCTCCAGGCCGGTCCGCTCGTCCTTGACGAGTCACCGGACACCCCTGACCCGGCCACCGCGCCTCCCCGCGGCGACCGGCAGCATCCGCCCGACCCGTACTCCGGCCTGGGCCGAGACGAGGAGCCGATCGACTGATGCTCGGCTTCTGCCTCTTCTTCATCGTCGGCGCCGGCCACCGCACGGCCCAGCCGCACGGCACCGTCTTCACCTACGAGTGCCCGCACTGCCACAACGCGGTCGGCTGGCGGCACACGACGTACCGGCACTGGGTGACGCTGTTCTTCGTGCCGGTGTTCCCCTACAAGAGCGAGGTGCTGATCGAGTGCCCCATCTGCGGCGCCGCCTACGACGTCACCGGCTGGGACCCCGCCGAGATGCGCCGTCTGGCCGATCGGCTGCGCCGTGAGAGTTCCGGGGATCGCTGAGCCGGCAGGGACGATGGACGCCCAGCGCGGCGGGAAGGGGACACGCCGCGCGGCAGGATGTACAGCCGAGCGGACGGGGAGGAAGCATGACGTCCGACGCAATGGATGAGGTCTACGCACGGCTGGCGGCGGCCCTCGACACGGTACCCAACGGCTACCCGCGCACGGCGTCGGGCGTCGAGGTGGAGCTGCTCGCCGCCCTGATCCCCATCGAGTCGGCGCAGGTGGCAGCCGTGATGGGTCATCGGCCGCTGACGGTCGCCGAGATCGCGCAGCGGGCGGGCCTTCCGGAGGCAGAGACCACCCGCCGTCTCGACGGACTGGCCGCCTTCGATGCGGCTGAACGTATCGAGGCGTATCAGACGACGCGCGACGCCGCCGCGACGTCGCCCGTCTGGCGGCTCGGCCCCTTCTGGCCCGGCATCTTCGACGCGCTGGTACCGACGATGAGCGCCGAGGCGGCGGCGCTCATGGAGCGGTACATGACCGAGGGCGGCGCCGCCGGCATCATGGGCGCCGATCCCCCGATCGGCCGCGTGCTGCCCGCCCCCGACGCCGCCCGCGCCGACTGGATCCTGCCCTACGACGACGTGCGACGAGTCATCGAACAGGCGGCCGCGGTGACCGTCAACGACTGCGTCTGCCGCCTCGAACGTGCCAAGCTCGGTCACACCTGCGAGTTCCCGACCCACGTCTGCATGATCCTCCACGACACGGTCCCCGAAGACGGCGCCGGCGTCATCTCGCAGGAGGAGGCGCTCGACCTGCTCGCCGAGACCGACCGCCTGGGACTGGTGCACGTGGCCACCAACATCGGCAGCGGCTGGGAGTTCGTCTGCAACTGCTGCGGCTGCTGCTGTCATTTCCTGCGCAGCCTCACCGAGTGGCGGGTCGAGAACGCCGTGGTCAGCAACTACGAGGCGGTCGTCGATCTTGAAGCGTGTACCGGCTGCGGGACCTGCGAGGAGCGCTGTCAGATCGATGCGATCGGCGTCGCGGCGCGCGGCGAGCCGGGCGACCAGTGCTTCGCCGTAGTCGACGCCGAGCGCTGCATCGGTTGCGGCGTCTGCGTCACCGGCTGCCCCAGCGAGGCAGTCACCCTACGGCGTCTGCCGGAGGCGCGGGTCACGGCGCCGCCGGCCGACCCGGAGGCCTGGGGCGCGGAACGTCTCCGCAACCGCTAGCGCCGGTCAGACGGCGGCGCCGACGCGCGCCGCCCGGCCGGACCGGGCGCCGCGCGTGCAACACAGACGGAGCGGCTCCGGCGCGACCTGCGCGCGGCTCAGCCGGCTGCCGCGCGCGCCGTGCTCCAGGCGGCCAGCACCTTCTCCTTGAAGGCCTCGCCGGGTGGGTCTTCGCCGAGGCCGATGAAGCATGAGGCCGGCTCGGCGTCGGCGCCGATGCAACCGCTCACCTGCAGGCCGTTGTCGAGCATCCGCCGGTAGTCGTCGGTGGTGCGATAGTCGACGATCTCGAAGTCCAGCAGGGGCACCCCGATCACGCGTGGCTCGGCGTCGTCGGCGATCGTCGCCCAGACCAGCCATTCCGGTGTGAGCAGGGCGCCGCACGCCACGCGCCGGGGCAGGCTCTGCATGCGGCCGAAGACGCCGGCCGCGTGGCGCCGCTCAGAGACCGTCTCGCAGCCGGCGACGGCGTTCTCCAGCACCGAATCCGAGTACAGATCCTGAGCCCACTGCCGCAGCGCCTCAGCCAGCGCCGGTGTCATCGAGTCGAGGCCGCACTTCCGCGACCCCCGCGTGTAGACGCTCATCCATCCCCCCACCGCCGGACTTGGACGTCCGGCGTTCATCGCTCATGAGCCGTAGTCGCAGTATGCCGTCCGCAGTGTCCCGGCACAAGCGAGGCGGCGAGACCTCAGCGCACCTTGATCCGGCCGGAGCCGAGCTTCTGCTGCTGCGTGCCGTCGGGGAGCGAGGCGTAGATGAAGTAGCGGTAGGCGCCGGGCTTGAGGAAGAGGCGCCTGCTGTGCCGCAGCACGCGGTTGAGGCGGGCCGCCTTATACACCTTGGTGTACCGCGACCGGCCCCGGGCATCGCGTACCTTGAGGATGACGACGCCCCGCGTGTACGTCTGCGTGTCGGCGCTGCCCGGCGTGTAGAAGGCCTTGAAGCGGAAGGTGGCCACCCGACCGCGCCGCGTACCGAAGTTGCGCAGCGCCTTTGTGTACAGCACGCGCGGCGACCCCGAGAGTCCCTCTGCGGCCTCACGGACTCCCGGGAGAGCAGCGTAGAAGGCATCTCCGGGACAGGTCGTGTAGTTGGCGTCGCGATGACCGCTGATGGCGGGCAGGGTGACGTACTGACCGGCCTTGAACTTGTCACTGGTCCCACAGCGCATCGTCACCGGCGACGTAGGATCGATGCCGTGCACTCCCAGCTTCCAGGCCAGCAACCGGGCCAGCGAATCGAGCGCCGCGGCCGGCGGCACTTCGTCGACGAAGTGTCCCATCACAGAGACGCCGGTGCTGCCGGTGTTGAAGCCCAGCACCTGGGCGCCGACGACTCCCTGGTCCATGCCGCCGTAGCGTCCCTCGTAGATCACCCCGAAGCGGTCGACGAGGAAATTGTAGCCGATATCGTTGAAGCCGAGCGTGCGGGCGTGGTAGCTGTAGACCGCCCGCACCACCGCCGGGGCCTCCTCGGCCGTGTAGGTGTTGAGGCCGGCCGTATGATGCACGAACGCCATCTTGACGTCGGCATAGAGAGGCGCGGCGCGACGCCACGTCTCGTCGGCCGCCCACTGCTGCCGGGTGACGATCGCCGGCATGCCGGGTGCGACGGCTTCGTCGGCCAGGGCGGCGCCGGTCCGCCCAATGCCGGCGATCGTGGCGACGACGCTCCTCAGCGACCCGGCAAGACGATCGCTCAACGTGGCATCGCCGAGGCTGTTGGTGAACGAGAAGCGCAGGTCGCGTACCGGCCCGCTGCGCCGGAACTCGACGAAACGGGCCTCCCCGACCCACACCGGCTCGGAGACCAGCTCGGCGCGGGCGGCGACCGCCGACCGCGTGGGCTCGTACTGCTCGCGTGGCGCAGGCTCCAGCTCGAGCGTGATCCAGGGCGACCAGCGCTCACCGTCGGTGCTCACTCGAAGGACGACCTCGGCCACCTTCCCGGACGCACCGCCCTGCTGCCGCTCACGGCCAAAGGCGCCCAGCAGGTTGAACCGGATGCCGGCGTCGACGATCGCCGTCCCGCGCCGCTCGACCCGCCGCTCGTCGGTACGTGTGAGGTCGAGGTCAACGGGGACCTCACCCTCCTCGACGCCGTCGACGGCTACGGCACGGGCTCGCACCGGGTCCTCTTCCAGCCAGCGGCTCGCCGCGTCACTCATGCGCGGCAGCAGCCAGGCCGTCGCCAACAGCGCCACGGCCAGGCCGGTCATGACAGCGACCGCGTACCACAGTCGCCGGAGCGCCCGCGGTCGGGTCGCTTCGCGATGGCCGCGATTCGTCGTCATCGATGGGTTCGCTTCGTCATCATCGTCGCCGGGCGACCGGCTCCCTTCATACAGTGCACCGTGGCGGCTCGGCCGGGGTCACACCTAGGGTAACGGGCGTTCGGCGGCAGACATTAGCCGCCGCCGTTCCCGGCAGGCCGAACGACCTGCCGCGGCGGCCATGAGTACGCCCTGTCCGCCTGCTATCGCGAGGCCCCTCGTGCGTGCTGCCGGCCGTCCGCGACCGTGCGCGCCACACGTACTGCGGTCACGGCCCGGCGACCGGCGTCCCGACAGGGTCGATCGCGGGGGGCGTAGAATCCGCTGCAGCTCGGCATCCGCCGGGCGCCCCGACGCACGGGAGGCCGGCCGTGGCCGACAAGAAGACGCGGACGAGACCCGCCAGGGCGGTCCCACAGACGGACAGCCGCTCTTCGAGCAAGGCCACAGGAAGACCGGTGAGCAGCCCGCGCGCGGGCACGGCGCCGATCCCAACGGCCGTCTCGGTCGCCGACCAGGAGCCGCTGATCACGGCGCCGGTACCCCACCTCAGCCCCGACCAGCGCGCGGCGATCGGCAAGACCGCCCGGGCCGAGACGCCGCGCAGCAGTCAGGCGCAGTGGTCGCCGCCGGACAGCCGGCCCGACCCCGTCGATGTGCTGGAGGAGCAGGCTCGCAGCCGCGTCGCCGAACTGGTCCCCATCCGCTACGGTCGCATGCTCGGCTCACCGTTTGCCTTCTTCCGCGGCGCCGCCGCGGTCATGGCCGGCGACCTGGCCACCACGCCTCGCTGCGGCCTGCCGGTGCAGCTCTGCGGCGATGCCCACCTGGTCAACTTCGGTGTGTTCGACGCCCCCGATCGTCGCCTCGTCTTCGACATCAACGACTTCGACGAGACCTCGATCGGTCCGTGGGAATGGGACCTCAAGCGCCTGGCTGCCAGCATCGAGGTCGCGGCGCGCGCCGCCTCGTTCAGCGACAAGCTCCGCCGCCGCCTGCTACTGACCGTGGCGCGCAGGTATCGAGACGCCATGGCCGACTTCGCCGCCGCGACGAACCTCCAGGTCTGGTACGCCCGTCTGGATCCCATCGAGCTCATCGAGGCGTGGCGCAGCGCGTCCGCCGCCGCGCGGCCCAGCAAGAGGGCGGCCAGCGACGAGGTCGCCGACCGCGGCGAGCAGCTCCTGGACAGGGCGCGCGCCAAAGACAGCCTGCGCGCCCTGTCCAAGCTGGCTCACGTCGTCGACGGCCGGCTCCGCATCCGCAGCGACCCGCCCCTCCTTGTCCCCCTGAGAGAGCTTGTCGAGCCCGCGGCGCTGGAGCACGAGCGCGCCGCCCTGCAGCAGATCTATCGAGCCTACCGCGCGAGCCTGCCGAACGATCGCCGCCGACTCCTGGAGGGCTACAAAGCGATCGACCTCGCCAGAAAGGTCGTCGGCGTCGGGAGTGTCGGCACCCGGTGCTGGATCGGGCTGCTCCTGGGTCGCGACGAGAACGACCCGCTCTTCCTGCAGTTCAAGGAGGCCGACGAGTCGGTGCTGGAGCGCTACGCCGGAGAGAGCCCCTTCTCGAACCACGGTCGCCGGGTGGTCGAGGGGCAGCGTCTCATGCAGGCGACCGGCGACGTGATGCTGGGCTGGACGAGGATGGCCGGGATCGACGGAGAGCGGCGTGACTACTACGTCCGGCAGCTCTGGGACGGAAAAGGCTCGGCCGATGTGGAACGGTACTCGCCGGAGGGCCTCCGGATCTACACGCAGATGTGCGCGTGGACGCTGGCCCGTGCCCACGCGCGCTCCGGCGATCGCATCGCCATAGCCGCGTACCTCGGCAGCGGCGACGTGTTCCCGCAGGCCATCGCCGACTTCGCCGCCGCCTACGCTGATCAGAACGAGCGCGACCACCAGCGTCTGGTAGCGGCCGTCAGGAGCGGTCGCGTCGCCGCCGAGACCGGCGTCTGACCGCAGCGCCGCCGTCGCACGACCGGCGTCTGACCGCGGACGTCCGCGCCGCAGCTCACCAGGTGACGCGCAGACCGAAGTCGACGGTCGTGAGCGTCGTGGCGGCCTGGCCACGGAAGGTACCCCTGATGCGGCCGACACCGATGTCCCGCCAGCGCCTGCTGAGCAGCACGGCGCGATGCCGCTTGCTTCTGAGGAACATCCGCACCACCACCTGTGGTGTGGCATAGAGACCGGCGCCGCCGGCCAGCGTCTCGCCGACGCTCCAGCGAGCGCAGCGCCGGCCGAGGTAGCCGGCCCTGGCGACCCGCGTCGCCACAGAGCCGCCGTTCGCCGAGCGATGCCCGAAGTACTGGCGGCGAAGCATCTCACGTGAGTGGCGGTCGGCTGCCCGGCTGAGCGTCACCCGCACCCGTAGCTTCCTCAGTCCCCGCTTGGCGCGCTCGGCGTTGATCAGCTTGACGACGGCGCGCTCCGCCTTCGTCAGGCGGGCGGCCGCATCGGCCTCGGGGGGTTCGATCGCGCCGGCACAGGCAAGGCCGGCTGTCGCAGCGAGACACGCGACGCCGACGATACGCCGCAGGCGGCGCGGCGCGAGCCACGGCGATGCCTCCGGCGATGCTCCGGCGGCACGCATGCGGGCAGACGGATGTGCGGCATGGGTCATCAGGCTCCTCCTCCGGGCGGGGTGTCCACAGGGCAGCAGCGAGCGGGGTGTCTGCTGTGTCCAACGACGCCTCGAAGGTGTTTCTGACAGCGTGCGGACTGACTCTCATCCTTAAGTTGAGCCTTAAGGAACGGCACGACACACTTCAGGCCGATCGCCGCCGGCGTCCGTCACCCTTCCCAGACCCGCAATATGACGGCCGCGATCAGGACTGGGCGGCCCGCCACGCCTGCAGCAGCCGCTCCTTGAACGCCCTGCCGTCAGGGTCGTCGGCCAGTCCGACGAAGATGGTCCCCGGCTGCATCGACGGCCCGAGCAGACCGGCGACGTAGACGCCGGCGTCTGGCACCAGGCCGGCGGCCCGGCTCCGCGCGTAGTCGGTGATCTCGACCGCCGCCAGGCGCACGCCCAGCACGGTCGGCTCCTCGTCCTCAGGGCGCACCGCCCACACCAGCCACGCCGGCGTCAGAACGGCGCCCAGCAGAGTCCGCTCCGGCATCCTCATCATGCGCATCATGAGCCCGCGTCGGCCGACCAGCTCCGACCGCGTCTCGCAGCCGGCCGTCACCTCGGCAAGCAGCGACGTCTGCCCGCGATCGTCAGCCCAGACCCTGATGGCCTCGGCCAGGGCCGGCGTCATGCGCAGCAGATCGCACGAGCGCGAGCTGCGCGCATACCTGGCCTTCTCCCCCATCTCCCCCCCACGTCCGCCGGTGGTCTCTCACCCGCTCACGTCTGCCAGTAGCGCGCGCTGCTCGGAAAGATCCAGCGCACGCCGCCGCGCGGATCGCCGGTGTCACCGAGATAGCGCGGCATGACATGCAGGTGGGCGTGCGCCACCGTCTGACCGGCCGCGCGCCCCACGTTGACACCCAGATTGAAGCCGTCGGCGCCGAGCTCGGCGGCCAGCTCGGTGCAGAGCCGGCGCGCCAGGTGCCACATGTCGTCGAGCTCCTGCGTGCTCAGGCCGAGCAGGTCGGGCTCGTGCCGCCGCGGCACCACGAGCGTGTGACCACGCGTGACGGGGACGGCGTCCGGGAACGCCACCGCCGTCCCCTCCTCGCCGATCACCTCGCCGGTGGCGATGCGCGCGCAGAATGGACAGCCCTCACTCACTCCACACCCCTCCGATCGTCGTGCCTCGCTGGTCCGTCGTCCAGCATCCCTTCCAGATCCAGATAGGCGATCGACTGCCGCAGCCGACTTTCGTCGCCCAGCTCCAGGATCACCGTCGCCCCGGCGCGGCGAGCGGCACCCAGCACAGCGCGCACGTCGACCACGCCCTGACCCAGCGCCAGGTGCGGATCACCGGCTTCCTCGCTCCCCTTGTTGTCGTGGAGGTGCACATGTGCGAACCCCGGCGGCGGATCGGCGAGGAACCCATGCAGGGTGCCGCAGATGGCCGCGTGACCGGCATCGAGCACAAAGCCCAGCTCGCCGAGGTCGAGCGCCTGATCGTCGAGGTGCCCCGGCCGACCACACGTCAGGTCCTCGCGCCCGTGCAGATGCGAGTGACCGGGCGCCGGCATGTTCTCGATCACGACACGGACGCCGGTCTCCCGTTGCAGGTCCTCCAGCTCCGCAAAGCTGGTCTGAAGCGCCGCCACCACCCGTTCGTCGCGACCCCATCCGCGCTCGTACCGGCAACTCGAAGCGGCCGCCGGCTTGTAGACCTTCGCGGCAAAGTCCGGGTGGACCACGTACCGCGTGGCGCCGATCTCGGCGGAGGCCTCAAGGTGACGACGATGGGTCTGCACGGCAGCCCACCGGTGTCTCTCCTTGCGGCTGCCGATCTCCAGCCCGTCGTAGGGTCCATGCACGGTGAATCTCAGACCGCTGCGCCGCGCCGCGGCGCGATTCCCGGACGAGAGAAGGCTGTGCATGCCGTCGGAGTAGATCTCGACGAGCTCCGCGTAGGCGGCGGCGCGTTCGAGCGCCCGCTCAAGCTGCCATTCGTCCCAGGCGATCGTCGGCACGCCGATGTCCCTCGGCAGTCGTCTCTGACGTGGCACCTCATTCGTCTGGTCCGCCATGACCCAACCCTATCGCGCCGCGTGACCTCCCGAACGAGGCGACGTTGCCGGCAGGGTCTGCGCGCCCGGCTCGGCGAGCGCCCGGGCGTCGCCGACTGAAGAAACCCGACCGCGGCGCCGATGAGTATGGCAGCGACCGGGCGCCGCCGCACGACGGCGGGCCACGCTCTCAAGCCGCCGGCGCCGGCCGGCCGGGAACCGGACGTCCACGAAAGATGACGCACGCCATGAAGGACCGCGAGAACGGGACAGGAGGACAGGCGATCGAGCCCTACGGGATGCTCCGGTGGCCCGGCGCTGCGCGACTACCGCCGATCTTTCGCCGCCACCCCGATGCGATGGGGCTGGTCACGTATCCGGAGGGCCGCATCGTCGATGTCAACGACGCCTTCGCGGAGATAGCCGGCCGGTCACCCGCCGAGGTCATCGGCAGGACCACCCTCGAGGTCGGCCTGTGGCCCTCGCCGGACGAACGCGAACGGGCCCTCACGGAGCTGGTGGAACGCGGTCGCGTCGACGGGCGGGAGACCGAGTTCATCGCCGCGGACGGGACCGCACGCGTGGGGCTGGCGTCCATCGAACTGCTCGAGATCGACGGAGAGCCGCACTCGTTGTGGGTGCTCCACGACATCACCGATCAACGCCGGGCGGAGGAGCAACTGCGCAGCCGTACCACCGAGCTGGAGACGCTGCTCGGCATCGCCACGGTCCTGAGCAGCACCACCGAGCTCGACGTGACGCTCGACACCATCGCGCGTCTGGCCGCCGAGACGCTCGGCAGCCCCGAGGCGGAGATCGTTGTCTACGACGCCGAAACCGACGAGCTGCGCACGGCGGCCATCTACCAGTCACGCTGGACGGCCTGGGCGGAGGCGCTCGACCAGCCGGTCACCGGACCGGAGGCCGATCTGGACAGACAGCTGATGGGCGCACCCCGCGTCATCATCCAGATGAGGTCAGACCCCCAGCTCGACGCCGTGACGCGCAGGATCATGGAGCGCTGGGACGACCACGTCTACCTCTGTGTCCCGCTGCGCTTCGGAGACCGGCCGCTCGGCCTGCTCATCTCCATCGAGACAGAGAGGGACCGGATCTTCACCGAACAGGAGCTGGACCTCGCCACGGCCGTCGGCGAGCAGGCGGCGCTGGCCATCCACACCGCCCGGCAGTTCGACCGGGAACGCGAGCAGAACCGGCGGCTGACCGCCCTCGTGGACGCCAGTCGCACTTTGGCCTCAGAGATCGACATCGACAACGTGAACGCCGAGCTGACCCGAGTGGCGGTGGAGGCTCTCGATGCCGACTGGTGCTCGGTCTTCGAGTACCACGCCGAAGACGGGACGGTCACCGAGAAGGCGATCTGCGAACACCGCGGCCCCGGCCAGCCGGAGATGGTCGGCCGCACGTATCGTCTCTGCCGCCGAACGCCTCTGGCCGACGACGAGTACCCCCTCGACGTCCCACGGCTGGAAGCCGGCGAGATCGTCGTCGAGAGACTCGCCGACCCCGATCTTGACCCCGCCACGCGCGCCGACATGGAGGAACAGAACGAACGTTCCTGCCTCACGGTCCCGCTCATGAGCGGCGGCCGAGCGGTGGGCTTCTTCGTCATCGTGCACGAGCACAAGGAGCACGTCTTCGGTACTCCGGAGATCGCGGTGGCGCGCGCCATCGCCGAGCAGGCGGCGGTCGGCTGGGAGCGAGCCCGGCTCTACCGCCGCCTGGAGCTGCTGGCCATCACCGACGGCCTCACCGGAGTCTTCAACCACCGCCACTTCTACGAGCGCCTGGCGGCAGAGATCAAGCGCGCCGACCGCTCCGGCGATCCACTGCCCCTCCTCATGATCGACATCGACGGCTTCAAGCTCTTCAACGACCGCTTCGGTCACCAGGCCGGCGACGATGCCCTGCGGACGATCGCCGAGGCCATCCTCGCCGAGGTGCGCGACGGCATCGACCTGGTGGCGCGCTACGGCGGCGAGGAGTTCACGGTCCTGCTGCCGGGGGCGCACGACGCGGTGGCGGCCGCCGAGCGGATTCGCGAGCGGGTGCGCGGCGTGAGCATGGCGACACCGGTCGGTGAGGCCCGGCTCACGGTGAGCATCGGCGTGGCCGTCTACCCCACCAGTGCCGCCGACATGGACGACCTGGTCGCCCGCGCCGATGCCGCCATGTACATCGCCAAACGACTGGGCAAGGACCGCATCGAGGTGGCGGCACCGCGCTGAACAGACCGGCCGGCGGCACGGTCGGGAGACACGGCCGCTCGAACGCGCCCCTCTGCGGCGACACCGCTCCCCAGACATCCCAGAGCTCCTCCCTGTGTCGAGCGCTCTGTTCGGCCGGAAAGCGAGCGCCCGCAGCGCTGTATGCTTGACGCCTCAACGGCGCCGGGACGGCCGGCAGGATCACCGTGACGCGGGCGGACCGCACGGCCGGCGTTCCCGACGCAGGGGAGAGCATCGGCTCGTCAGGCGACCCTGACGCAGGAGAGACGGCGTATCGGGCACGGACCTGCGCGCTGCGCCGCTCGCGACCGAGGGGGGATCATGGAGCAGCGCATCACCACCCGGCTCGGCGACGGCAGCCGAGTCGAGATGACGCCCGGCGAGATCCGCAGCGACATCGAGGCAGGCATCGCCGCCGGGGCCAAGCGGGCCAAAGTCGAGCCGCTCACCCAGAACGAGGTCGACCACCTCGTCGAGATCTTCACCGCACCAGGACGCTTCGCCTCGGTCGAGCCCGGCGAAGAGGTGGTCCTGAGCTCTGACGGCACGTGCGGCCTGCCGCGACCGGCGACCGCCGAGCAGCTGCTCATCTACCAGGACGCCTTCGGCAGCGACACGCTCGAGATGGCCAGCCTCGACTACTCCTACAAGGCCGTCAAGACGATCGCCAGCGAGGTCGCCCAGGCGATGAAGATGGCGCAGTTGGAGCTGGTGGCGCCGGCCCAGTACGGCGCCATGCCCGACCTGGGCCGCTACTCCCGCCCCGACGGCCCCTTCCCGAACTGGTCGGAGCTGCTGCCACTGGGCCGCATCGACGAGGCGCGCGCCGCCCAGGAAGAGGCGATCGAGGCCTCGATCGACGACATCTGCTACGTCGCCGACGAGCTCTGGGCGGCCGGCACCGACGGCATGGACTTCGACACCGCCGCCGCCGCCGGCGACGGCGACTTCCTGGCCACCCTGCGGGCCACCGAGACGCTGCGGGCGCGCTGTCCGCACCTCGGCATCCAGCTCGGCATGGCTTCCGAGATGGTGCTCGGCATGCACGGCGAGCTTGAGTACAAGGGTCGCCGCCTGGCCGGCATGTGGCCGCTCGACCAGCTGCGCGTGGTCCAGGAGGCCGGGGCCACCGTCTTCGGCCCGGCCGTGAACGTCAACACGACCAAGTCGGTCGCCTGGAACGTGGCCCGCACCATCACGATCATCAAGCCCTGTGTGGCCGAGGCGCAGATCCCGGTGCACCCCAACGTCGGCATGGGCGTCTGCGGCGTGCCGATGAGCGGCTTTCCGCCGCACGACGCCCTCGGCCGCGTCTCGCGGGCGCTGGTCCAGGTGCTGGGCGCCGACGGGTTGTAGCTCGGCGTCGGTGACCCGATCGGCATGCACGCCGCGCATGCGATCGCCTCGGGCATGGGCGGCATGCGGACCGCCGGAGACCTGGTGGGCCGCACGCAGATGACCCTGGGCATGCGCCTCAAGGACGGCAAGCGCTACGTCGCTGAGAAGCTCGGCGTCTCGGAGCTGGACCTGGTCGACCCCATCGTGATGCGCGAGGTGCGCCGCGAGCTGGGTCTGGGCCTCATCCCCGTCGAGCAGGGCAGCTTCCCCGACGAGCCGGGCGCCATCGAGGCCAAGTTCAACATCAGCCGCCTGCTGGACATCCCGATCAACTCGGTGGAACGCTTCAAGGCGCGGGCCGGGCTGGACTGAGGCGGTCGCCAGGCGCACCGACGACCGGAGAGGTGAGTCGACCGGTACCGGAGGGTGGCTCGAGACCGAACGCCGGACGTCGCCGACCTCGCCGTGACGTTCCTGGCCAGCTTGCCGGCCGGGGAGTATCCTCTCCTTGCGTGACGACCGGTCCTGCGTCAAGGAGGGGGCCATGAAGACCGAGACTCGGCGACCGCTGCGGCAACGTGCTGTCGGCGTCGCGCTCATCGCCATGATCGCTGCTCTGGCGGTGGTCGTTCTGGCGGTCGAGTCCGCCGGTGCCGATCCTACCAAGGGCTTCCGTCTCGCCCGGGTGTGGGGCTCGCAGGGCAGCGGCAACGGGCAGTTCCGCTGGGCGGAAGCCATCGCCTCCGATCTCTGGCACCAGGCGGTGCTCACGCAGGGCGCCTCCATCTACGTCGCCGACACCGGCAATCACCGAGTCCAGATCTTCTCGTCCAAGGGGATCTTCACCGGCACGTGGGGCAGCCGAGGATCGGGTGACGGGCAGTTCGGCGCCGACGGCCCGACAGATGTCGCCGTCGATGCCAACGGCTACGTCTACGTCGCCGACCCGTCGAACAACCGCATCCAGGTCTTCACCAAGACCGGTGGCTACGTACGTCAATGGGGGTCGTCTCTGGTAGAGCCCACCAGGGTCGCGGTGTCGCCGGCTGGCTGGGTCTATGTCGTCGACAGGACGAGCTTCTACGGCGCGCCCGTCATCAAGCAGTACTCGCGGGATGGCGCGTACGTGCGCAGCTGGGGTTGTCCCGGCTCCGCCGATCAGCAGGGCAAGTTCAGCCCGGTCGCCATCGCGACCGACCGCTGGGGCTACGTCTATGTCACCGACCTCGGCAACCACTGCATCTGGAAGTGGGACGGCTCGGGCGCCTGGATCCGCAAGTGGGGAGCCTTCGGCACCAGCGGTAGAGGCTTCTTCGGTCGTATCGCCGGCATCTCGGTCGACTACCTCGGCTACGTCTACGTGTGCGACACCGCCGAGCCTTGGCTCGTCCAGGTGTTCACCAACAAGGGCGCCTTCGTCACCCAGTGGAGCCAGAAGACACCACGCAACGGCGCCAGCGGCATGGCGCCGCAGGACGTGGCGGTGGACATCTCGGGCCTTGCCTACGTACTCGACGGCAGCGCCTCCAACTCCGTCTGGGAGTTCGCGCCGGGACGCGACACGCAACGGCCGGTACCCAAGGCCCGATACAGCGTGACGGTCAGGCGGGGGCGCATCGCGCAGCTCCCCTGCCGCGTCAACGACAAGGACAGTGTCACCTGCACGGTCCGCGTCAGGTTGTACAGAAAGCGCGGCGGCAAGCTCCGTTACGTCGTCGGCTACCGGGCCACCAACGTACCGACGAACCGCAACTTCACGTGTCCGGTGACCAAGAAGCTCAGCAAGGGTACGTACGTGTGGAAGGTGTACGCCACGGACTCGGCCGGCCACAAGCAGAAGAGGGCGTCCAGCAAGCTGTTGCGGGTCAAGTGACCCGACGGGATGCGACGTTTCACGCCTCGCCGCCGTCCGCCGGCAGATCGAGCGCGAGCAGCGTGCGTTCCCGGTCCGCAAGGTCGCCGACGACTCGTCGCTCGGGCCCCGGAGAGACCCGGAGCAGCGTGGGCGTGGCCACGATGCGCGCTCTCTCAGCGCGCTTCGGGTCCTCGAGGACGTCGATCACACTGACGTCCCACTCCCTTCCCCGGGAGGCCGCACACAGTGCCTCGAGATCGGCGATCGCCTGTCGAGAGACATCCGAGGCGTCAGACACGTAGAGCTCGAGCACACACCTGGGTGGTGACACCGCTGCCTCCTCGTGTCGGCTGGTCCCAGCGGGACGAGTGACGTGACACCCATCAGTAGCGGCATCGAGCGTGCCTGTCAAGGGTGGGCCGGCCGGGCCGTCGGCCATCCGCAGAGCGCCGTCGGCGGCCGGGCGCCCGGCGACGCGGAAGAGACCGCCCCCCAGCGGTCGGGCGACCGCCGGCGCTCGTCAGTGCGACGGGTCGAAGGCGTACAGCCGCTGGCGACCACAGACGACGATCAGGTGACGGGTCGCCGTCACCGGCGAGTAGCGACCCGCCTCCCACTCCCATACGAGCTTCCCGGTACGCGCGTCGCAGGCGTAGGTGTGGCCGAGGTCGGAGAAGTAGACGACGCCGTCGAGCACGCTGGCCGACCCCAGCACCCGCTTCTTTGTGGGATACCGCCAGATGACCTCGCCGCCGGCGGCGTCGAGCGCCGTGAAATGCGAGACCGCACCCACGAACACCCTGCCGTTCCACACGGCCGGCGAGCCGTACACGCTGGAGCCCAGGAACGTATCCCACAGCATGCTGCCGTCGCCGGCGTCCAGGCAGTACACGTAGCCGTTCGACTTGTTGCCGATGTAGAGCCTGCCGCCCTCGACGGCCGGCGTGCTGTAGAAGGCGCCCCCAAGCCATCTCTTCCAGATGATCTGACCGCTCTCCGCGTCGATGCAGAACACCGTCCCATCGTAGGAGGCGAGGAATACGCGGCCGTCCGCGAACGACGGGCTCGATCCGATCTTGCTGGCGTCGTTGGTGCCCAGCTTGCAGAACCAGCGCACCGCACCGGTCCGCCGATCGAGCGCCCACAGGCCCGCCTCGCTGTCGACGTTGTGGTAGCGCGAGGCGACGTAGACCGTCTCACCGGCCACCAGGGGCGACGACTCGAAGCTGCGGAAGACCAGCGTGCGGTCGTCGGTGCCGGGCCCGCGGCCCGACACCCGCCGCCAGACGTGCTCGCCGGTGAAGGCGTCGAGGGCTCCGACGACCCCGTTGAGGTTCGCGTAGTACACGCGGGCGACCCGTCGTCTGCCCTCACCCGACCCCTGCGTCCATGAGCTCACGGCGACCTGGTTGGCGAACTTGCTGGCGTCGCGTTGCTGACCGGGGTGGTGCCGCCAGACCAGCTCGCCGTCGCTCTGCCGGACGGCATACACGAAGCCACGGTAGGACCCGAAGAAGGCGAGACCGTAGGCCAGTGACGGCGGGAACTCGAGGTTGTACTTCGAGCTGAAGACCCAGAGCGGCCGGCCACTCGGCAAGCCGATCTCCGGCCCTACTCGTGTGCGCCCGTCCGTGCGGCCCCAGGAGAGCCACTGCCGAGCGCTGCGATAGAGCGGCAGCTCGACGACCGAGGCGGTCCCGCCGGCGCTCGAGCCGCCGCCGGCTGCGCCGTCCCCGCCGGCGGCCACGGCCTCCGTCAGCGAAGCTTCGAGCGGAAAGCCTTCATAACCTGCCGGCGGGCGTGGCGTGACGACCACGGTGGCGCCGGCCGTCACGTCGGCGACCGTGAACCGCCCCCGAGAGTCGCTCGTCGCCGTCCGCGTCTCCTTCTCGTCCCAATCCTCGATGCGCACCGAGAAGCGGACACCGGCGAGCGGCCGGCCGCTGTCACCGTCGACGCAGCGGAAGGAGTAGTCGCGGGAGTCCGCGGCGGCAGGCGGCTGCGTGGTGGCGCCGGCCTTGACCACGGCGATGCGGTAGAAGACGACGACGCCGGCGATCAGCGCGCCCAGGATGATGACGACGAGAGCTGCGATCAGCAGCGCTCGCGAGCTTGGAGCGTGCCGACCCATCAGGGGCCGTCCCCTGCGGGGAAGCGGCCCGCGCGCACCGCGCGCAGGTCTGTCATGGTCCCATCCATACGTCCGCCGCCCCTCAAGGGTGCATGGTACCGCATCGCACCCCCTCCCGCCGTTGTCGTACCGGTGAGCGGCACATGCCCTTCATCGGCATGCGAGCAGGCGCTCATGACTCCGCCTGTGAGAGCGGCGGACTCCGCCTGTGAGAGTGCGACCGGCCGGGGCCGGCAGACGTCACGCCGGCAACTCCCGGCCCACACCCTCCTGAAGCGCCACGCGGTACACGGCGCCGGCGGTGACGATGTCCACCGCCCCCACGCCGAGCGTGGCGACCAGGATACGCCCGTCGGCCCGCCCACCCAGCGCCGCGGCGACCGCCTCCCGGACCGGCGCCCGTGACACCGGACCGCCGGACGCGTCCGCGCCCGGCGTGCCACCGCCCGCATCCGATGTCGCGATCCGCTCGGCGGCCAGCAGTGCCCGGCCGAGCGACCCGTGCGCCCGGGGGTAGCCGGTGAACCACTCCTGCTCAGTACCTTCCCGAGCCTGAGTGAACTGCACGAGGTCGTCGACCAGGAACAGCCCCGCGTCCTGTCCGAGAGAGGACGTCAGCATGATCGCCCAATCCACGGTCAGGACGAGGCAGTGCGGCGTGAGCATGTCCGGCGTGACCACCTTCTGGCCGAGCGTCCGCGACGACGCCACCGAGACCACGATGTCGGCGTCGCGACAGGCGGCGGCCGCATCTTCAGCCACCGCGGCCGCGGCCACACAGCGAGAGTGTGCCGCCTCCTCCACGAACGCCTCGGCACGGCCGCTCACCGCATCGTAGGCCCGCACGCGTACCCGACCGATCGTGTCGACGAGCATCTCCAGATGCATGCGTGCCTGGTTGCCGGCGCCGACGAACCCGATCGCATAGGTACGTTGACCCTCGCGACCGGCGCACGGGTCGACACCGTCGACGGCAGGTCCGCGTTCCCGACTGCCCGCGACCCGCCCGACCCCAGCACCGGCCTGGTGTCCGGAGGCCGGCAGCGGAGCGAACAGGCGCACCGCGGCACCGCTGACCGCGGCCGTGCGCCGGGCGGTGATCTCGGTGCCGTCCATGATGCATACCGGCAGGCCGGTCTCGGCGTCGTTGATGACCACCAGGCCGCTCACCGCCGGCAGCCCGAGCGTCGGATTGAGCGGGTAGTGACTCACCCACTTGATGCCAACGATGTCACTCATCTTGTCCCAGGCGGGCATGGCGTGCAGGAAGGCATCGTCGCGCGGATGGACGCCGATGAGTGCCGGCACCTCGGCGGTATCGCGCGTGAGCGCCAGCAGCGCCTCTTCCGCCAGGTCGATCTGACCGCCGATCGGCGGCAGGCAGCGCTGGACGTCGGCCCGCGAGAGGTACCTCACTACGCGTCGCTCTGCCACGCCCCCTCCGATCCGGTCACGCGGCTCCCCCGTCGCGGATCCCGGCTGCCACTGTACGCGACACTATAGCCCCCGGCTCTCCACGGCGCGAGGTCCGCCCGGCGGACGCCGACCGGGCGGGCGCAGATGCCAGCCGTTCGTCACGCGGCCGCCGACGCTGACCTCACAGCAGACCGTCGAGGTCCCTGCCGACCCCCGCCGCGATCGCCCGCCGCATCACGTAGTCGGCGACCGCCGTGTCCTGGATACCCAGACCGGTCAGGTCCGCCACCGTGATCTCGTCGTCGGAGGTGCGGCCCGGCTTGAGGCCGGCAGCCACCTCGCCCAGCTCCGCGTGTACGTCATCGATCGTCATGAGACCGGCGTCCAGCGCGTGATGGAGCTCGCCGTTGACGGCGCACATCTCGCGACTGTCCACGACGAGCTTGCCGGCCGCCGCCAGCAGCCCGGCATCAAGCTCCTGCTTGTGCGGGTTGTCCGAACCCATGGCCGTATAGTGCGTGCCCGGCTCGACCCACTCCAGCATTGTGTGCGGCGACGGCGCCGGCGTGGTGCTCACCACGACGTCGGCACCTCGCAGCGCCTCCTGCACGCTGCTCGCCACGGCGACCGTCAGGCCGGTCTTCTCGCTCATCTCGGCCGCATAGGCCTCAGCGGCGGCGCCGTTCACGTCGAAGATCCGCACCCGCCGCGGCTGACGCACGCCCAGCAGCGCCTCGAGCTGATAGCGGCCCTGGATGCCGGCCCCGATGACGGCCGCCTGCTCGACATCCTGACGAGCCAGCAGGTCGGCGGCCAGCGCCCCGGCGGCGCCGGTGCGCAGGTCGGTGAGGAAGCCGTTGTCCATCAGCATGCCGCTCAGGTACCCGGTCTCGGCGCTGAACGTGAGCACCATGCCGGTGACGGTCGCCAGCCCCTTCTCAGGATTGCGTTCGAAGACCGAGGCGAACTTGACCGCGTAGTTGGCGGCGCCGACGACGTGCGCGCCCTTCACGTGCACCTCGCCCTCGTGCTCGGGCACCCAGATGAACATCGCCGGCGGCAGCATGGTCTCACCGCGGCCCATGCGCGAAAAGGCCTCGCGTACGGCGGCCAGCGCTTCGTCCGGGCCGATCAGGCCGCGCACCTCGGCCTCGTTCAGGATCCGTGCACCGGCCCGCGGTGCCGATCCGCTGTCAGCGTTGGACATCATCCACTCCCTGTCGTTGGCGCTTCGACAGACGGCCGCCGCCGACATCACGGCAAGCCGGGCCGTCTCCGTACTGACGACAGGCGCAGCGGCTCTCGCGACGATCCGTCGTCACCGACTCAGTGCGTGCCGTCGGCATCCGCACCGAACCGGTCGGGCGAGAACGGCCGCACATCGACGTCGGGCTCTTCTCGGGTCACGATCTGCGCCACCAGCTTCCCGGTCGCTGGTCCCAGAGAAAGGCCGATCATGCAGTGGCCGGTGGCGATCACCAGGTTCTCGTGCCGCGGGCTGCGACCGATGAACGGGAGCCCGTCGGGCGAGAGCGGTCGCGGTCCGCGCCAGAGGAGCGTCGGCTCCTGCTCGGCGAGCGGCCCCAGCAGGGCGGCCGCGCCACGCACGATGCCGCGCAGCCGCCGGGGCCGCATCGTCGTGTCGTAGCCCGACAGCTCGAGCGTGCCGGCCATGCGGATCGTGTCGTCCATCGGGGTGATGCAGATGTGCCGCTCGGCCAGATAGAGCGGCAGCTCGGGGAAGCCGTCGGGCCGCGGCACGGTGATGCTGTACCCCTTGGCCGGCTGCACCGGCAGGTCGAAGCCGAGCGGCCGTGTGAGATGCGGCGACCACGCCCCGGCCGCCAGCACCACCGTGTCCGGCTCGACGACCCCACGGGTGGTCACCACACGCCGGATGCGCCCGCCTCCGCCCGCTGGGCCGGCAGCCCGCCGCCCGGCGTCGCGGCCGCCTTCCAGGTGCAGCACTTCGGTCTTTGGCCGGAACTCGGCGCCAAGAGTCCGGGCACGGTCGGCCAGGGCACGGGTGCACTTGTCGGGCAGGACGTGGGCATTCTCCCGGTTGAAGATGCCACCGACCACGTGACGCGGCAGCTGTGGCACCCGGGCCCGCAGCTCGTCAGGCTCGAGAAACTCGGCGTGCACACCCAGGCGCTGCGCCTCACGCTCGAACGCGACCGCTTCGGCGTGCGTGGCGCCGTCCTCGTGGACCACCAGCCAGCCGTTGCGATGCAGTGTCATGTCCGGCCCCTCACTCGCCGCCAGCTCATCGTAGAGGCCGGAGCTGGCCACGCTCAACTCCCGGAGCGGCCGCATGCCGGCCAGAAAGCGCGCCTCGGTGCAGGCCGATCTGAACAGGGAGAGCCAGCGCCACTGGTATGGACAGAGTCGCGGCCGGAACCAGAACGGGCTGCCCGGGTCGAGCATCCAGCGCAAGCCACGACTCAGCACGCCCGGCTCGGCGAGCGGCTCCACATCGCTGGGCACGATCAGGCCGGCGTTGGCGAAGGTGCTGCCGGTGAACGAGCAGACCTCGTCGCGATCCACCACGACCGGCCTCAGGCCACGCTCGGCGAGGTAGTAGGCACAGCTCACGCCGACGATACCGCCCCCGATGACCAGGAATTCGACCCGCTCGCTCATCCCACCCCTCCTCACGCCGCCGACTCCATCATCTCAGAGCGGCGGCTCAAGGCCGAACCGTCGCCGAGCGCCGCCGCAGCGACGCCGTCCTCAGACGCGCAGCAGCGACGTGTCCAGCTCCCGATACGGTGTGGTGCACGGGTTGCCGTCGGCCAGCCACAGCCGGCGTTCGGTGAGATCCATCACCACGGAGAGGATCGTCCCCTCCTGATGGACCGGTACCTGGGTGAGATCGGGGTGGTTGCAGACCCCCCAGGGGTGCCCGGCGTGATCACCCAGCGCCGCCTCGATGTCGGCGCGCCCCAAGCCCGTCCTCTCGACGTCGGCGGCACGGCCGGCCGGCCGGCCGGCGCCCGAGGACGCATCGGTTGGTGGCTCGCCGAGAAGGGCCCGCAGCCGCTGCAGGCGCAGCGGGCTGTCGGGCATCAGCTCCAGACCGCGGTCGCAGTGCGGAAAGCCCGGCGCTATGAAGTGGTTGGTGTGCAGGATCCGGCCGGCAGCAGGCACACCGATCGTCATGCAGGAGCCGCCGCCGGGCCATGTCTCGGCGTCGAATGCCAGGCCGTCGTGAGAGGCCACGAGGTAGTTGGCCGACGAGCTGCGACGGCCGCGCATGAGGCCGCCGAGGGCGTCGGCCATGGTCGGCGCGCTCAGCACCGAGCGCAGGCAGACGTGGTAGGGCACGCCCGGTCCGCCGCGGTCGAGATCGCTGATGATGGTGTTGGTGGTGAGGCCGATGCCGGCGGCGCTGAGGCCCATCTTGGCCAGCAGGCCGGCCTCCATGATGGCGATGTAGGCCGGCCCGTCGTCCGGCCGCGCCTCGACGATCACCGCCGTCTGCCGCGTGCCCTCGATCCAGTCCCAGTTCTGCGCCAGCAGCGTGTGGCCGTCGGCGGTGATCTGCGGCATGAGGACGACCGCCGAGCAGCCATCGCGCGGCGGTCTGGCGTCGCCGCGAGCAGCGGCCCCGAACATCACCTCGGTGCGTACGTTGATCGCCAGCACGTCGATCTCCGGCAGGCCGGCACCCGCGGCGATGCCCCCGATCTCCTCGAGAGAGCGGCGATCGAACTCGGCGATGCGCGGGCCGAACGGTGCGCACTCGGCCCGCACCCGCTCCCAGCTCCAGCCGGCGTAGTCGGCGAAGACCTCCTCGTAGAGCGCCACCGAACGCCGTACGCGCTCGCGGGCCTGCTCTCCATACTGGCGACCGCGCTCGCGCGCGGACCCCGTTACCCTGATCGTCGGCGTCTCGGCCTGCGTCTCGGCCTGCGCCCCGGTCTGCGTCACCTCGAACCTCCCCTCGCCCGCATGATCGCACAGACGCTCACTCCAGCCTGCTGGGCCATCCCCGTCCGCGCCCCCCCTCGCCGTTTCGCGGCAGCACCTCGTCGGCGTGCTCGGCCACCTCACGAGCGCTCGCCACCCAGACGTCGCTGCACTCGACCGCGGACTGAAGGAACTCGCGCACCATCGCCAGACGCCCCGGCCGGGCGCAGATCTGGGGATGCAGGGTCAGCACACAGACGCCACCCAGGGAACGGATGCCCTCGAACTCCGCCTGCCAGATCTCTCGCACGGCCGAGGGCGTCGCGATCGAGCGGTCCCAACTGGCCGCGTCGAACCAGAAATGGGGTGCGTCGTCGAGGCTCCAGTGCACCGGCAGTTCGACGATGCTCCGGCCGGGATGCCGGTACGGGCGGACGTCGTCCATGTAGTTGGAGGAGTACAGCAGGCCGGCGCCCTGCAGCAGGTCCAGCGTGCAGGGGCTGAAGTCCCACGACGGCGAGCGGTAGCCGACCGGGTCGGCGCCGAGGTGTCGCAGGGTCCGCAACGAGAGCCGCAGCTCCTTCTGCTCCTCGTCTCGACCCATGTCGGCCGGCGAGCGGTGCGTGTGGCCGTGCAGGCCCATCTCGTGACCCGCGGCAAGGATCTGCCGCACCCGGGCGGAGTGCCGTTCCGCGACCCGTCCGGGGACGAAGAACGTGGCCCGCACACCCAGGGAATCGAGCATCTCCAGCACCAGCGGGACACCGACCCGGGCCCCGTAGAGACCCTGGGAAAGGACGCACGGACGCGATGCATTGGCCGGGTCCTCGGCGATCCAGACCTCTTCCGCGTCGAAGTCGAAGGTGACTACGAAGGCACAGATGGTCCCCTCAGGGCACGACACGACGCCACTCCTCTCCCGCTCGACCGGACGGGACCGTTCCCGGTGTCCCCCCGTCGAGGGGAAAGGATAGCAGCTCACCTGTCGACCGGGGCGCCGCGGCCACGGACTCCTGCGGCTGAGGGCCACTGCCGAATCGCCGGAGACGCAGCGCTCCACCAAGCTCATCGCCGGCTGGTGGGAGGACGTCGGCGTCGACATCGTCCTGACGGTGCAGGACGAAGACGTCTGCTTCGACAGGATCTGGACCTACGAGGACGACGACCTTCGTGCCCGACCTCGACGCCTGCTACTGGCAGTGGGACGGCTACCACGACCCGGTCAGACGCTCACCTGCTTCACGACGAACCAGATCGAGGGCCGGAACGAGATGGTCCGGTCCAACCCCGAGCACGAGCGTTTCGTTGCGCCGCACACAAGGGGACAAGGCTGCACGAGGAGACTCGCGCGGACGTGTCGATGGCGTCCCCTTTCAAAGGAGTGAATCATGGCTGCTGGAAACGTCAACGGCGCCGGCACGAGAGACGATCCCTGGGTGCTGACGACGCCGCCGGGCAAGTCGGAGTACACCGCATACAAAGACGAGGCGGCTGATCCTCCCGCGCTGGTGGTGAACGTCGGCACGACCGAGTTGCGCTACCAGCTGGGAGCGATCGACGATCTGCACTCCATGCTGAAGGAAGCCGGTGACTGGGTGCCGCTGGGCGGTACCGACGAGCAGAAGCCGGCACCCGAGGGCAGCGTCGAGGCCTGGGGCCGTTCGCCGGACAATCCGATCCGTGGTTGGTATGGCCTCAAGAAAGGCCTGCGCGGCCGTTTCGGCGTCTACGTGCCACCGGTCCTGGAGGCTCTGGGCCTCGCGGAAGTGGAGCACGGCGCCCGCAATAACCGCATGCGTGCCATCTGACCCGAGGAGCCGGCCCGGCGGGCCGGCTCCTCACGCATCGGCGGGCCAGTCACACGCTGCGTGCAGGACCGCCCGAGGACGTTCGCGCGATGCGGTGCCGCGTGAAGACGTTCGCGCGATGCGGTGCCGCGTCAGGACGGGCGGCGCCGGACGTGGTGCGCGATCGCGCTGAGCTGAGCGAGTTGTGACCAACAGCCACTCCATGAAGTGGCCACGGATCGCAGAGGACGGCCACTACCCGCCATGGCACGATTCACCACAGCCGAAACTGCGTCATGCAGCCAGGCGGCTCCGAAGGAGCCGCTCACGCTCCGTGACACACTGCGACATAGCGGTCATTGCGTCACGGGGCGGTCACGCAGCTGCCCAGGGCAGCTGCATCACGCGCCGTGGCACTTCTTGTACTTCTTCCCGCTCCCGCACCAGCACGGGTCGTTGCGGCCGATCTTCTGCTCCACGACCCGCTGCTTCACGGCGACACCGCCACCGGCCGCCTGCGCCTCCTGGAAGCGCCGCTGGCCGGTCCCCGCCTCCACGGCCGGAGCCGTACCGGGCGGGCTCTCCCCAGCCACCTCGCCACCGGCCATGGCGGCCTCGGTGAAGCTCGTCTGATAGGCCAGATCGTCGCCGCTGGTGTAGTTGAACATCTGCACCGGCTGATCGAAGGTGATCGCCGTGAACACGGCCAGGTCTTCGGGACGGTTCTTCATCAGCGTGGTGACGGTGTTGCGCTTGGCCGACTCGAGCATGTCCTGGAAGAGGACGTAGCCCTCGTTCTTGTACTCGACGAGAGGGTCGCGCTGCCCGAGCGCCCGCAGGTGGATGCCCTCCTGCAGGTAGTCCATGTCGAGCAGATGGTCCTTCCAGCGGCCGTCGATGATCTCGAGCATGACGGCCCGCTCCACGTCGCGGATCTGCTGCTCTCCGAGCAGCTTCTCACGCTCCTGGTACTGCTCCAGGGCGTCTTCGACGGCGAGCTCGACGACGTCTTCGAGGTCGCCGTCTTCGGTGTCGATCTCGTCCTTCTCGATGGTGCAGTCGTAGACCGCCCGCAGGCCCACGAGCAGTGCGTCGACGTCCCACTCCTCGGCGAACTGGGCGTCGCCGAGATGCTCTCGGACGGTGTCTTCCACGATCTCGGCGATCATGTCGTGGACCTGCTCGCCGAAGTCCTCGCCGTTGAGTATCCGCTGGCGCTGGTCGTAGACGACGCGGCGCTGCTCGTTCATCACCTCGTCGTACTTGAGCACGTTCTTGCGGCGCAGGAAGTTGAGCTCTTCGACCTTCTTCTGGGCCTTCTCGACCACGCTGCTGAGCAGCCTGGCCTCGATCGGCATGCCTTCCTCGGGACCGAGCCGGTCGAGTATGCGGTACATGCGGTCGCCGGCGAAGAGCCGGATCAGCTCGTCCTCCGCCGCCAGATAGAAGCGGCTCTCGCCGGGGTCGCCCTGGCGGCCGGAGCGGCCGCGCAGCTGGTTGTCGATGCGCCGGCTCTCGTGGCGCTCGGTGCCGAGCACGTAGAGTCCGCCGGCACCGAGGGCCTCGGGGTCGAGCTTGATGTCGACGCCGCGGCCGGCCATGTTGGTGGCGATCGTCACGGCGCCGTGCTTGCCGGCGTCCTTGATGATCTCCGCCTCTTTCTCGTGGTACTTGGCGTTGAGCACGTTGTGCGGCACGCCTTTGCGCTCGAGCAGCTCGTGGAGCAGCTCGCTGACCTCGACCGAGACCGTGCCGACCAGGACCGGCTGGCCCTTCTGGTAGCGCTCGACGATGTCCTCGACCACCGCGTTGTGCTTCTCCTTGGTGGTCTTGAAGACGTAGTCGTCCCTGTCGTCGCGGATCATCGGCACGTTGGTGGGGATCTGGACCACCGAGAGGCCGTAGATCTGCTGGAACTCGTCTTCCTCGGTCTTGGCGGTGCCGGTCATGCCGGCCAGGACCTCGTAGAGGCGGAAGTAGTTCTGCAGGGTGATGGTGGCCAGCGTCTGGTTCTCTTCCTTGATCGGGACGCGCTCCTTGGCCTCGATGGCCTGATGCAGGCCCTCGCTGTAGCGCCGTCCTTCGAGGATGCGGCCGGTGAACTCATCGACGATGAGCACCTCGCCATTCTGGACCACGTACTCGACGTCCTTGTGGTAGAGCGCCTCGGCACGCAGAGCCTGGATGAGGTGGTTGACGAGCGATCCGTTGCTGGCGGCATAGAGGTTGTCGATGCTGAGCGCCTTCTCGACCTTGGCGACGCCGCTCTCGGTGACGGCCGCCGTGCGGTGCTTCTCGTCGACCTCGTAGTCCTCGCCGGCCTTGAGACGCGGCACCACGCGAGCGAACTGCCGGTACGTGTCGGCGGCCACCTCGGGGGCGCCGCTGATGATGAGCGGCGTGCGCGCCTCGTCGACCAGGATGCTGTCGACCTCGTCGACGATGCAGTAGTAATGGCCGCGCTGCACGCAGTGCTCGCGGCGCATCGCCATGTTGTCGCGCAGGTAATCGAAGCCGAACTCGCTGTTGGTACCGTAGGTGATGTCGGCGGCATACTGGACGCGCCGGTCGGCCGGTTCCATCATCGCCTGGATGATGCCCACCTCCAGCCCCAGGAACCTGTAGATGGGGCTCATCCACTCGGCGTCGCGCTTGGCGAGGTAATCGTTGACGGTGACCAGGTGCGTGCCCCTGCCGGCCAGCGCCCGCAGGTACACCGGCATGGTGGCCACCAGCGTCTTGCCCTCACCGGTCCTCATCTCCGCGATGTCACCGTCGAAGAGGACGATGCCGCCCATGCACTGCACGTCGAAGGGCCGCATGTCGACGGTGCGCTCGGCCGCCTCGCGCGCCACCGCAAAGGCCTCGTAGAGCAGATCCGCGAGCGGCTCGCCGTTGTCGACCCGCTGTCTGAACTCGGCCGTCTTGGCGGCCAGCTCGGTATTACTCAGCCTGGCGATCGCCGGCGCCAGCTCGTTGATCTGCGCGACCTGCTGAGCCAGCACCTTCATGCGCTTGCCTTCGCCGGCCCGCAGGACCTTGTCCAGGATGTTGGCCATCGGATCAGCTCACCACGTTCGTCGTCGGGAACACGTGTTCAGGGCGCCCCGCTCCCGGGACGCCGGGGCACCCGCGGGCGCCGCGCCTATCTTCGCACAGATCGGGCGGGGACGACGCCGTGCGGCCTCGCCCCCGCACCATCATGCCGGCGGGCCGGTCGCCGCCGTCAGGCGCACCTCACGCCGGCTCCGGCATGATCAGCCCGTAGTGGTTGTCACGACGCCGGTAGACGACGTTGGTGTCGTCGGTGTCGGCGTTGCGGAACACGAAGAAGTCGTGGCCGACCAGCTCGAGCTGCAACGTCGCCTCCTCCACCGACATCGGCTTCATGGGGAACCGCTTGACCTTCACGACCGAGCCGTGATCGTCCTCGGCGACCGCTGCGATCGTCTCCGTCGGCGCTGCGGTCGCTGCCGTGGCGTGACCGTTGGTCGCCGCGACGGCGACCGCAGCCACCTCAGCGACTTCAGCCGGCGAGACCTCGCCGGCCGCGGCGGCGGCCGCCGCCTCCTCCACGGCGACGACCAGGCCGGCCTTCTCGGTCGCGTACTTGTGGTGGGTCTTGTGGTGCCGCTTGTCGTGGTACTTCTTGACCCGGCGTTGCAGCTTGTCGGTCACGAGGTCGATGGCAGCGTACATGTCGTCGGACGCCTCCCGGGCACGGATCACCGGTCCGCCCGTGAAGATCGTCGCTTCGGCCACGTTGTTGTTCGGGATGGCAGGGTTCTTCTCGACCATGAGCTCCAGCTCGAGCCTGCTCACCTCGTCGATGCGTCGCTCGCGGAGAAGACGCTGGACCTTGCCGAGCTTCTCGTGAGCGTAGTCCTGCAGCGCATCGGTGACCGCGACGTTACGGCCTTTGACCTGGATCTTCATCGACGCTGCTCCTTTGCTCGTCTCCGATTGCTCCCACAGCCGGCGGCGTGCGGGAGATCGAAGAGGGGACGGATGGAGACGGCGACGCGTGCCCTGCGGCGCCGAGGCTCCGGATCGGGTGATGAGGTGGACTGCCCCCCGCGAGGCCGACCGGATGCATGGGCACGCCCGGACCGTTCTCGGCGCCAGGACGGGCGCCGACGTCCGGATGCATCTGCCGACTGTGAGGATGGGGCTGGTGGGCGGAGGGCGGTGCCGGGACGGCACGGCCGCGCGTGCGCCGGGGCCGGTGATCTCAGCACCGCTGCCCTCGTACCGTTCGCGCGAACGTGAACGCGTGTACTTCGTAGGCCGCTCCTGCGAACGCTCTTGCGCACTGATCGAGCGTCTCACCCGTAGTGTACACATCGTCAATGATGATTACCCGCTTGAGTGCAACGTCTATCGCGACCTGCGGCGATGAGCCGGTCGCACTCGGCGGCGATCCGGCGGCGGGCGCCGCCGGCGCGCGGGCAGCGGCGGCCCGCAGAGCGAATGCCCCGGCTACGTTCACGGCGCGATCGGCCCGACCGAGACGGCTCTGATGACCGGCCGCTCCGGTCCGCGTGAGCAACTCCACGACCGGCAGGCCGGCACGCCCGGCCAGCTCGCGGGCGAACAGCTCGGCGTGGTCGAAGCCGCGCTCGATGCGGCGTTCGCGTGTGGTCGGCGCCCAGGTCGCGGCATCCAGGGCATGACCGTGCGCGGCGGCCGCCGAGACGGCATCGGAGAACCTCGGCAGCGCCAGGGCCGCCATCTCAGCCGCCAGCGAGCGCAGTCCGCGGAACTTGCAGGCCCGGACCAGCTCGCGGGCCGGCCCGGAGTAGGCGAAGGCGGCGGCGGCCGTGACAAAGGCCAGCTCCCGGCCCTCGCACTCCAGGCAGTGCAGCGTCGGCAGCGGCCCGGGACGCCCGCAGCGAAAACAGGCCGGGCCGGCAAGCGGTCTCAGCTCCTCGCAGCACGCCCCGCAGAGCCACGCCCCGGGACGCCCGCACTGCACGCAGCGGCGTGGCAGCACCAGATCGACGAGCCCGGTCGCCAGTCCACTGAGCCGGCCGGTGACCGGTCCACCGAGACGGCCGGCGGAGCTGCGCGGAAGGACCCTGGGAGGACGAGACGGCGTCGGCAAGGCGGACGGAAGGTCGTGGAGACGGACGCTGAGCTACGAGAGCTGTGCGCGGGCCCTGGGACCGGTGCCGCCGGTTCAGACCGCCGGACCGGGGGATCCGGCCTGGACGTCGCTGCCGGCCGGGACGCGGGCGCCGGGGTCGACGACTGCGCCGGCGGCGACCTGACTGCCGTCGCCGACCACGCCGTCGGGCCCGATCTGCGCCCGCTCGCCGACGAGCACGCGCCGTCCGAGGATGCTCCCGCGCACCGCGGCCGCAGCACCCAGGCTGGTGCCGGCCCACACGATCGAGCGGTCGATGGAGGCCCCGGCGCCGACCCGGCACTCGTCTCCCAGCACGACCGGACCGACGAGCCTGGCGCCGGGCTCCACGCGACAGCCGGAGCCGACCAGGACAGGCGGATCGAGGACGGCGTCTTCGGCGATCCAGGCGCCCTCGGCGATCCGTATGCCGGGCCGCACCTCACGGCCGGGCAGGTCGATCGCCACGGCGCCGTTGAGGGCGTCGAAGTTGCCCCACCGGTACACGTCGAGGCTGCCGATGTCGTTCCAGTACGATCCGACGCGCCACACATGGAACGGCACATCGTCGGCCATCATGGCCGGAAAGACGTCTTTGGCGAAGTCGACGAAGCTGCCCGCCGGGATGTAGTCGAAGACGCGCGGCTCGAGGACGTAGATGCCGCAGTTGCACAGGTTGGAGCGCGCCGCTTCGCGGCGCGGCTTCTCCTGGAAGCCGGTGACCCGGTCACGGTCGTCGTGTACCACCACACCATACAAGGAGGGGTCGTCGACGCTCTTGACGGCCATGGTGCACATGCCGCCGTGCTCCCGGTGAGCGGCGAGCAGGGCGGTGAGGTCGATGTCCGTGAGAGAGTCCCCGCTCATGACCAGGAAGGTGTCGTCGCCGAGGAGCTCGCGGAACTGACCGACGCCTCCGGCGGTGCCGGAGAGCTCCAGCTCGAAGACGTAGCGCAGACGGACGCCGAAGGCCTCGCCGTCGCCGAAGTGGCGGCGGATCTCGTCGGGGTGATAGTGGAGGTTGGCGGCCAGGTCGCGGACCCCGTGACGCGCCAGCAAGGCGACGATGTGCTCCATGACGGGGCGGTTGGCGACCGGCACGGTCGGCTTGGAGGTCAGCTCGGTCAGCGGCATCAGCCGAGTGCCGAGACCGGCAGCCATGATCATGGCTTTCATGCCCCGCCCCCCACGCTCGGCGATCGAGCGCCGCCGTCGGCACCCGCTGAGACCGCCAGGGCCGCCGCCAGCGCTTCGCCGTACGGCGCCCTCAGGACGCCGACCTCTGCGATGATGGCCGTCACCCGGGCCGCCGGCGTGACGTCGAAGGCCGGATGGTATGCCACCGCGTCGTCGGGACAGACACGACGACCGGCGATGCAGAGGACCTCGTCGGGATCGCGCTCCTCGATGGGGATATGGCTGCCGTCGGGCGTCTGGGCGTCGACGGTGCTCAGCGGCGCCGCCACATAGAAGGGGATGCCGTGCTCGGCCGCCAGGACGGCCACGGTGTAGGTGCCGATCTTGTTGGCCACGTCGCCGTTGGCCGCGATGCGATCGGCGCCCACGACCACGCCGTCGATGCTCCCGCGGCTCATGAAGTGGCCGGCCATGTTGTCGCTGATGACGTGGTAGGGGATCCCCTCCACGCCGAGCTCCCAGGCGGTCAGCCGGGCCCCCTGAAGCCACGGGCGGGTCTCGTCGACGAACACGTGCAGATCGCCGCGGTGCCGGTGGAACGCCGAGCGCACCACGCCCAGCGCCGTGCCGTACCCGGCGGTGGCCAGAGCGCCGGCGTTGCAGTGCGTGAGGATCGAAGCGCCGGGCGCGAAGAGAGCGGCGCCGTTCTCGCCGATGCGCAGACAGCGCTGGACGTCGTCGTCGAGGATCTCCTGGGCACGGCGCAGCAGGTGCACGGCGCAGGCCTGCGGCGCCGCCGCGCACGACTCCCACGCGACACGCATCTCGGTGACCGCCCACGACAGGTTCACGGCCGTGGGACGAGTGGCCAGCAGCCCCGCGGCAGCGCGCTCCATGGCCGCTCTGAAGCCGGCCGGATCGTGCGGGTGTTCCTCGGCCGCCACCCGTGCCGCCAGCGCCAGACCGCCGGCGGCGGTGACACCGATGGCCGGCGCCCCGCGGACGGTCATGTCGGTGATGCGCTCGGCCACGTCCTGCCACGACCCACAGCGCACGTAGCGCTCCTCCTGCGGCAGGGCCAGCTGGTCGATGAGCACCACGGCGTCGGGCAGGATCTCGACGGTGCGCACGCGCAGTCGCGACGCTCCGTGACCGCCGGCCGCCTCCGGCGCGGCGGGACGATCGCCTGAGCTCGATCGGTACAAGGCTCTACCTCTACTTGACGGTTATAGCTCGGAGTGGCTCAGGTGCCCTGATCCCAGGAGGCCAGATACTTGACCTGCTCTTCGGTGAGCGCATCGATGGTCACGTCCATGGTCTCCAGCTTGAGGCGTGCGATCTCGTCGTCGAGCTCCTGCGGCACCACGTAGACCTTGCGGTCGAGCTGCTCGTGATGGCGGGCCATGTACTCGGCGCTGAGCGACTGATTGGCGAAGCTCATATCCATGACGGCCGCCGGGTGACCCTCGGCGGCGGCCAGGTTGACCAGACGGCCCTCGGCCAGCAGGTAGATGCGACGGCCGTCGTCCATCGTGTACTCCTCGACGTTCTCACGCACCGTGCGACGCTTCGTCGCCATCTGCTCGAGCGCCGGGATATCGATCTCGACGTTGAAGTGACCGGTATTGGCGACGATGGCGCCGTCTCGCATGACGTCGAAGTGCTCCTTGCGGATCACGTGGATGTCGCCGGTGGCGGTGACGATGAGCCGTGCCAGCTTGGCGGCCTGAGCCATCGTCATGACGCGGAAGCCGTCCATGACCGCCTCGAGCGCTTTGAGCGGGTCGACCTCGGTGACGATGACCTCGGCGCCGTGTCCCTTGAGACGGTTCGCCAGGCCACGCCCGCACCAGCCGTAGCCGGCGACCACGCACGTGCTGCCGGCGATGAGCATGTTGGTGGCCCGCAGCACGCCGTCGAGGGTGCTCTGACCGGTCCCGTAGCGGTTGTCGAAGAAGTGCTTGGTGTTCGCGTCGTTGACGGCGATGACCGGGAACAGCAGACGGCCTTCCTTCTCCAGGGCCTTGAGGCGGATGACGCCGGTGGTGGTCTCCTCGGTGCCGCCGAAGATGCCCTCGGCCAGCTCGGGGCGCTCGCCGTGGATGATGCCGATGACGTCGGCGCCGTCGTCCATGGTGATCTGCGGCCGGCGATCGACGACCGACTGGATGTGGCTGTAGTAGGTGTCGTTGTCCTCGCCGCGGATGGCGAACACGCTGATGCCGTACTCCTGGACGAGCGCCGCCGCCACGTTGTCCTGCGTGCTCAGCGGGTTGGAGGCACACAGCGCGACGTCGGCGCCGCCGGCCTTGAGCGTGCGCATGAGGTTGGCCGTCTCGGTGGTGACGTGGAGGCAGCAGCCGCAGCGCACGCCCTGCAGCGGCTTCTCGCGCTCGAAGCGCTGCCTGATGGCGGCCAGCACCGGCATGTGCATGTCCGCCCACTCGATGCGCAGGACGCCCTCCGGGGTCTGCGAGATGTCCTTGACGTGATGCTCGGGTATGGCGCTCACGGCTCTCCCTTATTCGTGCTCAACGGCCGGGTCCACACCCGGCAGCCGCCACCCGGCGGCACCTGTCAGCGGCCGTGACTCGGGGTCTCAGCGCCCACCGGGACACCCACAGCGGCGACCACGAGGCCGAAGAAGGCGGCGATGACGACGGGAGCGACGAGGCAGTCGGCCGCGGCGGTCAAGCCGGCGGCACGCGCCTGTCGCTGCTCCCAGACGCTGAGACGGCTCGCATCTGCGACGCCGGCCACGGCGAGTCGTGAGTATACCGCAGGGTCCTGCGGCGACGAACTCGCCGCGGGGTGACGCTGGCTGCCGCGCGAGGTCGACGATCGGCCGGCCGGCGAGGCTGCACGGCCCGCAGCGTCGGGTCCGGCCGCCGCCACCTCACACGCTGCCGGCGCAGCGCCGGCCAGCACGTCTGCCGCGATGTCCGGCGCGTAGACGCCTCGCATGCTGGGAAACGTGCGCGGCCGATCCGGCGGCCAGCGACCTGCGAGTGGTCCGCGCAGGGTCAGGTCGACGTGATCGCTGACGACGACGGGGCCGGTGAGCCGCCTCGCGGCGGATCCTTGACCGAGCCACCACAGCGGCACGACCAGGCCAAGCGCCGCACGCTCCCCGGCGGCCAGGGTCGGATCGGACACGGCCCGCGAGCCGCGGACAGAGCGTGCCGCCTCCTCGACGGCGGCGAACAGCGGTCCCCGGAACGGATGCAACGGCCGGCACGACTCCGGGGTCAGCACGGTCGCCGGCACTCCGGCCGGCGCCGTCGCCGGTATCCCGCTCGGAGCTTCGCAGGACCCCGGCCCTGCGTCGACCTCGTCGCATGCCTCCCGTACCTGTCCCCCGCCGGCAACGTACAGGACGGCCACGAGCCGGTCGGCCGGCATCGGCCCGCTCAGCGCTCCCGCTCGCGCAGCAGGCGCTTGAGCTCGTCGATGGCCGTCACCGGCGTGGGGTCGACACCGCGTGCCAGACCCAGGTAGTAGGAGGTCCAGTCACCGAGATAGGCCGTCCACAGGCACCGCGTCAACGGCGTATGGCCAATTGCCTCGACGACCTCGACCGTCGCCGCATGACACCCGACCAGATCGGCCACCGCCTCGAGGCGGTGGCGCAGGCGGTCGTCGCCGGCCGGATCGACGAGCACCACGACCGCCGTCTGGGACGCGACGTCGGCAGCATCGGCCCAGCCGCAGACCTCGTTGTGCAGCAGCTCCGGCGCCTCCGCGAAGCAGGCCGGCGCCTTGGCGTTCTCGTTGATCTGCGTCTTCCAGCGTCGCGCCGCCGGCACCAGGGCGCCGCCGCCGTAGACGATCACCCGCCGGCCGACCAGTCGCTCGGCGATCGACCGCGCCCGGTGGGCCGCCGGATCGGCGCCCGGCCCCAGCTCCGCAGCCGCCGAGCGCAGCAGCTCCACCGCCTCCGGGACCTGCGTGCGCAGATCGGCGCCCAGCCCGGCCGCCTGCATCACGGCGGCGACGGCCGAGAGCAGCGAGCCCAGGGCGGCGCGCGGCTGCAGACCGGCGGGAACGCCGACCAGCGGCCAGCCTTCTGCCCGTGCCAGCGAGGTGAGCGTGCCGCCGCTGGTGATACAGACCGGCGCACACCCGCGCTCGGCTGCCTCCCGGGCGCACGACAAGGTCTCCGCGGTCTCCCCCGAGTAGCTCGTCGCGATGGTGATGCTGCCGCGCCCGACCCACTGCGGAAGCGAGAAGCCGCGCACGCTCTCGAACGGCACCGGCAGGCGCGGCAGGGCGGCGCGGACCATGTCGGCGCCGATGGCCGAGCCCCCCATGCCGCAGGCGGCGACGCCGCCGGCGAACGCCGCCGCGCAGGCGGCGCCGGGAGCCGGCGCCGGCCCGCGCCAGCCGGCGGCGCGCAGGTCCCGCAGCGCCGCCTGCCAGCCGCTCTCGATCTGGTCGGGCAGGGCGGCGATGGCCTGCGCCATGCCGCCCGGATCGCGCCCTCGTTCGTCGGTCATCGTCCCGCCTCGCGCCGCTCAGTGCCCGCGGATGACGCCCAGCACCAGGTCGCGCTTCTCCTCCATCAACCCCTCGCCGTCCGCGCCCAGGTTCAGACGCAGCAGCGGCTCGGTGTTGGAGGGCCGCACGTTGAAGTGCCAGTGGTCGTAGTCGACCGAGATGCCGTCGAGATCGCCGACCTCGCCGTCTGCGAAGCGGCTGCGCAGCCGCTCCAGAGCCGCCGGCACGTCGTCGACGGTGGAGTTGATCTCTCCGGAGATGAAGTAGCGGCTGCGCATCGGCTCGAGCAGCTCCGCCAGCGTCGCTTTCTTGCGCGCCAGCAGGTCGAGGACCAGCAGCGCCGGGATGAAGCCGGAGTCGGCATTGTGGTTGTCGCGGAAGTAGTAGTGGCCGCTCACCTCGCCGCCGAAGAGCACCGGCTCGCGCCGCATGCGCTGCTTGAAGAACGCGTGCCCCACACGGTTGATCAGGGGCACGCCGCCGTTGGCGACGATGGTGTCGGGGACGGCTCGGCTGGCCCGCAGGTCGTAGAGGATGGCGGCGCCGGGGTGTCTGATCAGCAGCGCCTCGGCCAGCAGGGCCGTGATGAAGTCGCCGGGCACGAACGCACCGGTCTCGTCGATGAAGAAGCAGCGGTCGGCGTCGCCGTCCCAGGCGATCCCGAGTTGAGCCTTCTCGGCCAGGACGCGCTCGCTCAGCTCGCGCCGGTTCTCTTCCAGCAGCGGGTTGGGCTGGTGGTGGGGGAACGTGCCGTCGACCTCGAAGTACATCTCGACGCGCCAGAGCGGTGTGCGGTCGAACACCAGCGGCGCAAGCTTGCCGGCGGCGCCGTTGGTGGCATCCATGACCACCTGCCAGTCGGGCCAGGTGCGCGGCTCGCAGAAGCTCATGAGATGGTCGACGTACGCGTCGTAGAGGTCGACGTCGACCGCTGCGGAGGCCGACGGCGGCACCTGGTCGGGCAGCTCCGCGTCGAGCGCTTCGACGCGGCTCCGCAGCTCCGGCATGCCCTGCTCCCCGCTCAGCGGCAGGGCGCCGTCTCCCACGAGCTTGAGACCGTTGTAGCCGCGCGGGTTGTGCGACGCGGTGATCATGGCGCCGCCGTCGAGACCGCGCGACGCGACGCCGAAGTAGACCATCTCGGTAGCCACCATGCCGAAGCTCTCGACGGTGGCGCCGGCGTCGGCGGCGCCGGCGGAGAACGCCGCCAGCAGCTCGGGAGACGACGGTCGTGGATCCATGCCGACCCCCAGCGTGCGCGCCCCGAGCTGCTCGGCCAGTCCCCTGCCGATGAGCCGTGCGATGCGGGCGTCGAGCTGCCCCGGACACGTGCCGCGCACGTCGTACGCCTTGAAGATGCTGCCGTCGATGCTCATCCACCCTCCAGACACCGATAGTGGGATGCGATCCTCGTGCCGGTCGGTACCCGCTCTCGACCGATCATGGCAGCCTGCCCGGCACCGGATGACCGGTCAGCCGTCGCCCTCGTGGTCGACGACGTCGCGGAACGTGATCGACCCGGCCGGCAGGTACGTGTCGGGCGCCAGGCAGAGGCCGCGGGCCAGCTCGTTGTCGCGACCCACGCGACAGGCCTCGCCGATGATGGCCGCGTTGAGCTGGGCGCCCTCACCGATCTCGGCCCGCCGTGCCAGCACGCTGGAGCGGACGTCGGCAGCGACCCCCACGTGCACCTGATCGTGGATCACCGATTCCTGCACCGTCGCCCCCTCGGCGATGGTGCTGCCGGCGCCGATCACGGCCAGCGGCCCTACCCTCGCCCCCGACTCGATGCGCACGCCGAGATCGATGTAGGCCGGCGGCACGACCCGTGCGTCGGTGGCGATGCAGGCCGTATGGGAGACGTAGAGGAAGGACTGACCCAGCTGATCGCCCATCCGTGTGCGCAGGGCGCCCTCCAGGACGTCGAAGTTGGCCGTCAGGTAGCTGGCCGGCGTGCCGATGTCGCGCCAGTAGCACTCCGAAGAGAAGCCGAAGAGGATGCCCTGCTCGGCCAGCCTGGGAAAGATGCCGCGCTCGATGCTGAAGAGCCGACCGGGCGGGATGAGCTCGAGGATGCGTGGCTCGAGCACGTAGATACCGGCGTTGATCAGGGCCCGCCCACTGTGCTCCGGGCCGGGCTTCTCGAGGAACTCGATGACGCTGCCGTCGTCGCGCAGGCGGACGAGGCCGTAGCGCCGGGGGTCGTCGACCGGCGTGAGGTAGATGGTCCCGTCGCCACCCTTGTCGCGATGGAACGCGACCAGCGCACCGACGTCGACGTCGGTAAGGACGTCGCCGTTGAGCGCCAGGAAGGTCTCGTCGGCGAGGAAGCGCTCCGCGTTGCGGATGGCGCCGGCGGTGCCGAGAGGTTCATCCTCGACCGCGTAGTCGACCGTGACACCGAAGGACGAGCCGTCGCCGACGACGCTGCGCAGCGCGTCGGCGAGGTAGCCGGCGGAGAAGACGATGTGCTCCACGCCATGCCGCGCCAGATTGTCGATGACGTAGCCGATGAACGGCCGCCCCACCACCGGCGTCGCCGGCTTGGGCAGCCGCGAGGTGATCGGCCGCAACCGCTTGCCCTCGCCGCCGACGAGGACGACGGCCTGCCGGCACGGAGTCGCGCCGGCGCTCATGCCGGCCCCCGGGGTGACGCCGTCGCGGCGGTCGGAGCAGACCGCCCGGCGTCCGCCGGCAGGGGCTGAGCCACCGGCCCGTCGGCGCTGCCGACACCTTCGTACTCGAAGCCGAGCGCGCGCAGCGCCGCGCCGTCGAGCGCATTGCGTCCGTCGATCACCAGCGGCCGGCGCATGGCCTCCCTGGCCGGACCCCAGTCCAGACGCACCAGCTCCGGCCATTCGGTGACCAGGACGGCGGCATCGGCGTCCTGGAGCGCCTCGAGCGGTGCGGCGCAGACGGCGACGCCGGGGAACAGCTCGTGCTCAGCGGCCGGCACCATGGGATCGTAGGCGGCCACAGAGGCGCCCTCCCCGATGAGGCGTGCCGCGAGGACTATCGAGGCCGCTTCACGCAGATCGTCGGTGTGCGGTTTGAAGGTGAGGCCCAGCAGGGCGACCTTGAGGCCGTGCAACGGGCCCAGCCTCTGCCTGAGCTTGGCGACCACCCGGCGCTTCTGCAGATGATTGACCTCGATGACCGCGTTGAGCAACTGGAAGTGATACCCCGAATTGCCGGCGAGCTGCTTGAGCGCCTGCACGTCTTTGGGAAAGCACGAGCCGCCGTACCCGATGCCGGCCTGCAGGAAGTGCGGCCCGATGCGATGGTCGAGTCCCATCCCCTCGGCCACCGTCCGTACGTCGGCGCCGACACCCTCGCAGACATTGGCGATCTCGTTGATGAAGCTGATCTTGGTGGCCAGGAACGCGTTGGACGCGTACTTGATCATCTCCGCCGTGGCCACGCTGGTGCGGACGATGGGGGCGTCGATGCCGCGGTAGAGCGCCTCGACGCGGTCGCCGTCGGCGACGTCGGAGGCGCCGATGACGATGCGGTCCGGTTCTAGGAAGTCCTGGATCGCCGCCCCCTCGCGCAGGAACTCGGGATTGGAAGCGTAGCGTACGTCGCCGGCGTCGCGGCTGCGCAGCCGGCGGAGCACGTGCTCTCCGGTGCCGACCGGCACGGTGCTCTTCATCACGAGAAGACGGTCGCCGCCCCGCGCGGCGACCTCTTCGACGACCCGGTAGACGCGACTCAGGTCGGCGTCTCCGGACGGTGACGGCGGGGTGTCGACGGCCACGAACATGGTGCGGCAGCGAGCGAGCAGATCGTCGTACGCTGTCGTGAACGCCAGTCTCTCCGCGTTGTCTTCGAGCAGCCTCTCCAGACCCGGCTCGTAGATCGGCACGCGGCCCGCCTTAAGGCCGGCGATGCGGGCCGCATCGACGTCGAGGCACACCACGTGGTGTCCCAGATGGGCAAAGCAGACGGCGCTGACGAGGCCGACATAGCCGACGCCGATGACACCGATCGGCGGTTGCGCATCTCCCATTTCCTGCGACCTCCTGGAGTGTCCCGGCGCCCGCCGGCCGCTCACGCGGGGGGCGGCGCGAGCATACCACGGCCGCCGTCGCCCGAAGGGGCCGCATCCCACGGCGGCATCGCCGTGAGCGTCAGTCCCGGCCCAGCAGCTCGAGCTGTCTCTGGCTCAGTGCATGCCGCGGATTGAGCTCCAGGGCGCGCCGGAACGCCTCGGCAGCCGCCTCGGTGCGCCCCAGCGAGTTGGCCAGCAGCAGGCCGAGCTGATACTGCACGTAGAAGTTGTCGGGCTGGAGAGCGGCGGCCTTCTCCAAAGCGGCCAGCGCCGCCCGGGGGTTGCCGGCGCGCTGCTCGACGCCCGCCAGCGTGATGAGGGGACCGACGGCGAGCGGGTCGAGGCGCTGCGAACGCTCGGCCTCGGCGCGGGCCACGGCGACCTGCCCGTCGCCGGCCGCCGCCAGGGCGCGGGTGCCGGCGCGCAGGGCCAGACAGGGCAACAGCCATGACACGATCAGCACGGCCGCCAGACCGGCCCACAGGCCGGCCAGCGGCCACGACAGACGCGCCGCCCGAGCCGGGACGTGGTCGTCGCGCGCCGGACCACCGGGCCCCGGCGACTCGACCGTCGCGACCTGCACGGGCGAAGACCCTGCGACGGCCGCGTCACCGGCCGGCGACGGCTCGACCTTCGGGGTACTCGCGGGCGGGGACGCCGCGGCGGACTCCGCGGCGGACTCCTCGCTCTTGTCGCTCGGTCCAGGCGCGCCGCGGTACACGGCCGCCGTCACCGTCAGCAGCAGGAACGCGAGCGTCGCCGCCGCCATGTCCCAGTCCCAGTCGCCGCTGATGTGGAAGACGAACCCCACGCCGGCGGCGAAGCAGGCGGCCAGCAGGCCCCGCTCCCTGTCACGCCGCAGACGCACCAGCGAACGCACGACCGCCGCTGCCAGCGCCAGCACGAACGCCGTCAGCAGCGCCAGACCCACCACACCCAGTTCGCTCAACGTGTTGAACCACTGCGAGTGTGCGTGCTTGACGAACAGGCCGGTGTCGCGGAAGCGGTAGTTTGAGAACGCGAACGTACCCGCCCCGGTACCGATGACCGGCGTATGGTCGTACTGCCGGAGCGCGACCCTGTAGAGGCCCACACGCCCGTTCGAGCTGACCACCAGGACTCGGCTGGCGGAGTTGCCGCCCTCCGACTCCGGTCCTTCGACAAACGACCTGTACTGCGCGCCCACCCACTCCCCGATGCCTCCCTGGCGCTGCATATAGGAGAGCGGTCCCCCGATGCACAGCCCGAGGACCACCACCAGGACCGCGACGCCGATCCAGCGCACCACCGGCGGGCGCAGGGCGAGCCGGTGGTGGGCATACGCGACCGTCAGTTGCAGCACGAAGGGCAGCCCCAGGGCCAGGATCGTCCAGCCCGCCAGGGTGTGCCCTTGAGCGCTGCGCAGGGCGGCGTCTGTGGTGGGGCCGAACAGCGTCTCGAGGTCCCGCAGATGCCAGAGGACGAAGCCGACCGGTGCGGCTGCCACCAGGAAGCTCACCAACGACGACAGCCGCTCCCGCGCCGCCGCAAAATAGGCGACGAGCATCACCAGGGCGGCGGCGAAGCCGCCGCGCGAGAAGGTGAAGAACAGGGTGATGAGCAGGAGCGCGAGCACCAGTGACGCGACGGCTCGCAGGAGCGGGTGCAGTCCCCGGCGCGCCGACAGGGCCAGAGCGACCGGAGCGGCCATGACCAGCATGACGGCCAGAACGTTCCAATAGCCGACGGGGGCCGCCAGCCGGGCGTACTCGTGAGCGTGCGTCAGCTGGTCGGGGAGCACCTTCCCGAGGTAGGCGTACACCGCCACCGCCGTGGCGCCGGCAAGGAAGCCGACAGTCGCGATCAGCACCTGCAGCCGGCCGCTGCCGCCCCACGCCAGAGCCAGGACGGCAGCGACGTAGAGCGCCGCATAGTTGAAGGCGATCCAGGAGAGGTCGGGACCGACCGACCAGATGATGGAGAGGCCGGTCCAGAGAGCCAGCCCGCCGAGCGCGCCGAGTGCGATGAGCACGGCGAGCGGCGGCCGCAGCGCCGGACGGGCGGCCAGCACCCAGGCGGCCATGACGACCAGCCAGGCGACGACGAACGGCGTCGCCGAATCGACGATGTACCCGCCGGCGCGGAACGACAGGATGACGACGAGGACGAGGGTGGCGGCGGCGGGGAGGGCCGGGGATGCGAGCCGCCACCAGGCTCTGATCGTCGTGGCGGCGGGCGTGCCGCTGGTCGAGCTCTGAGACACGGCGGCATTGTACACGTTCAGGGACCGCGACCGGCGGTCCCCGCAGACACGACGGGGGCGGGCACCCTGAGAAGGGTGCCCGCCCCCGTTCGACGTACTCTGTGCTCTCTCGCCCTGCCTCAGCTGCGCCGGCGCAGGAACAGACCGCCGCCGATGAGCCCGATGCCTGCCGAGAGCGCGACCAGGATGTCGGCGCCGGTGAAGGCCAGGTTGCCGCCGCTGGCGACGCCCGGCTGACTACCGGATCCGCCGCTGCCCAAGCCGGCCAGATAGGCCTCGAGGACAGCCTCGTAGTCGCTGTACTGCTTGGACAGGGGATCGCTCTCAAGGAACGCGAGGGCGGCCTGCACGTCTGCCTTGCTCCAGTCGCCGTCGAGCGTACCGCTGGCGGCATCGGACAAGATGGCATCGATCGTCGACTGCGAGGTCGCCGAGGCGACGCCGGCAAAGGCCAACGACGCGACCAGTGCCACGAGCAGGACGGTCAGGATACTCCTCTTCATAGTCACGGACCCCCTCCGGGTCGATGTGTTCGTTGCTCCACCAACAATGACGTTCCAACGAGCTTATACCATACGCTCGTACTCTTGACCATCATTCCCGCGACCGGCCGCCGGCAACCGCCGCCGTGCTCCGGGGTCAGCGGACCTTGACGCAGGAGGTCGCGAGTCCGAGCAGGACCTTGTTGGCTATCTGGTCGTCGAGCGTGTTGGTGATCCAGTACACCGTGCCGCCGACCCGCCACGAGACGCGGTGCAGGCGGGCGTTCTGGTAGTAGAGGTGATACTGGCGCCCGTCGACACGGCGAGCCTCGCTGGGGTCTTCGAGGATCGGTGGATCGTCCCAGCTGGTCGCCTGCAGGTGCCAGTAGCCGCCGGCGGCGGTCTTCCCGACCGCCACGAAGGCCGCCTTCTTGCCTTTGTGCGTGGGGATGGTGTACGCGCGCCACTGCGACACGTCCCATGTCATGCCCGGCGACCAGTCGGCCGGCATCATGAGCGGCAGCGGCGTCTCGCCTGCCCACATCTGCCACTCGGCGGTGTTCGCCTTGGTGCCCTTCTCCAACTGCTGCTGCACGACCACCGCAGAGTCCTCCGGCTCCACGATCTGACCGTCGTAGTCGCCGCCGACGATGACCGTCATGCCGTCGAGCGTACCGGGAAGGTGGCCGACGATCTTCACGGTGCACGGGTTGAGGAGACGCGCCACAGCCTGGGCGGCCGGCTTGAGTCCTTCGGTCGTGTACACGACCGAGTTGCTGTAGTCGAAGCCGTCGGCGTTGCCGTCCTCGACGGCATGGAAGCCCTCGGCATCGAGGTCGGCGGCGACCTGCCCGGCGATGCCCTGCGTCCCCGACCCATTGAGCACTCGTACGGTGTAGCTGTCTCTGGGAATGGTGATCTTGCCGACCGACACCGGCGCCCGCTCGGGATCGAGGAACTCGTTGACGGCTTGCTTGATCTCCTGGTCGCTGGGCAGCAGCACCGACATCTCGTTGATCATCGTCGGCTCGCCGACGATGTGCGTCTTGTAGACCTGCGACGTATCCATGGTGAGCAACGTCTTGGCAAGGCCCAGCAGCTCGCCGGCCTCGTTGATGTTGGAGATGGTGTTCTCGGCCACCTTCTTCACGATGCGCGGCAGACGGGTCCAGTTCTGCCAGCGCCGCGCCTGCCGCTCGACCTCGTGCATGAAGACCTGCTGCCGTACCATGCGCCCGAAGTCCCCATATTCGTCGTGCCGGTAGCGCACGAACTGCAGCGCCGGACGCCCTTTGAGCAGCTGGTACCCGGGCTGGATGTCGATGGCCGCGTAGCCGGTGCCCGGAGGGTTGTAGTAGCGATGATCGACGTCGATGTAGACGCCGCGCAGATAGTCCACGACGCGCACGAAGCCGAGGAAGTTGACGTCCATCCAGTAGTGGATATCCAGCCCGGTGAGCTGCTTGAAGACCTTGATGGCGCCCTTGGGGCCTTCAAGCGTGTAGGCGACGTTGATCCGCTCGCTGCCGTACCCGGGGATCTCGACCCACAGGTCTCGCGGTACGCTCAGCATGGAGATCGACCCTGTGTTGGGGTCGAGCCGCAGCAGCATCAGGGTGTCCGAGCGGCCGGGATCGTCTTCGATCGTGTCCCGCCGGTCGCTGCCCATGACGAGGATGTTGATGGGCTCGCCGGAGGTGCTCTGCGTGATCTCCAGCTCGGCGGCATCGACGACCTTTGCCTTCTCGCCCTCGACCATGACGGCGCCGGTGGACTGCAGCCAGCCCAGCGCGTACCCACCGAGACCGCAGACGACGGCGATGATCAGCAGAGCGGCGTAGCGAAGCACAGCGAGCCAGCGCCGCCGCGGACGCGCATAGACCTGACGCGGCGGGGCATCACCGGGCTCACGCGGGCCGCCGCCGGATCCGGACCCGCCCCGAGGCGGCTCGGCGGCGGAGCGGCTCCCCGTCGCGGCGGCGTCGCGTCGGCCGCCGGTCGGCCGGCCCGCCGGCGGACGTCCGGAGGCGCCGGAGTCGGAGGCGGTCCGGCGACCGCGGCGACGGCGGCAGTCCTCGCCACCGTCGCCCTGTGGCCCCTCTTCGCAGCGGTAGACCCTGTATCGGCGCTCGGTCATGACGTGTCAGTCTAGCGCACGCCGTGCCGATGGCCGCCCGGACACCGTGTCACCAGACTCCGGCCCTCCACTGCCGGCGCCACCGTCAAGACGGCGGACGTCGGCGCCAAGCAAGGCGAGCTTCTGCTCCAGCGCCTCGTAGCCACGGTCGACGTGGTGCAGCCCACGTACCTCCGTGCTTCCCTCGGCCGCCAGGCCGGCGATGATGAGGGCCGCCCCGCCGCGCAGATCGGGCGCCTCCACGATGGTCCCGCTGAGCGCCCGCGGGCCGGCGACGACCGCGTGGTGGCCGTTGACGGTGATGCCGGCGCCCAGCCGATTGAGCTCATCGACCACCACGAAGCGGTTCTCGAACACGTTCTCGGTGACGATCGACGTGCCCTCGGCCAGGGACAGCAGCACCATCGCCTGGGCCTGCAGGTCGGTCGGGAAGCCTGGGAACGGCAGCGTCGAGATGTCGACCGGCAGCAGCGGTCCGACGCTGCGCGCCCGGATGACCTGGGGCCCTTCGTCGACGACGACCCCCATCGCCCGCAGCTTGGTGAGGAACAGCCCCAGGCACGACGGTGAGAGGCCGCGCACGGTCACGTCGCCGCCGCTGGCGACGCCGGCGATAAGGTAGGTGCCGGCCTCGACGCGATCGGCGATCACGGTGTGCTCGGTCCCGTGCAGAGGACGGTCGCCGTGGATGCGGATGGTGCTGGTCCCGGCGCCCTCGATCTCGGCGCCCATGGCACACAGCATGTCGGCGAGGTCGGCGATCTCCGGCTCACGGGCCGCGTTCTCGATGGTGGTGAGCCCGTCCGCCGCCGTCGCCGCCATGAGCAGGTTCTCGGTGGCGCCGACGCTGGGGTAGTCGAGCGGGACGCGGACGCCGCGCAGGCGGTCTGCCGAGACCCGGATGAAGCCGTGATCGATCTCGACGTCGGCGCCGAGCCGCTCCAGACCGCGCAGATGGAAGTCGATGCGCCGCGGACCGATGTTGCAGCCGCCCGGCATGGCGATGCTGGCTCGTCCCAGCCGGGCCACCATGGGACCCATGACGATGATGCTGGCCCGCATGGTGCGCACCAGCTCGTAGGGCGCGCAGTCGTTGAGCGTGGCGCCGGGATCGATGTGCATCGCGTCGTCGCGCCACTCCACGGCAGCGCCCAGCGCGCGCAGCATCTGAGCCATGGTGTCGACGTCGGCGATGCGCGGCATGCGCCGGATGGTCGTCGGCGAGTCGGCGAGCAGGCTCGCCGCCATGAGCTTGAGCGCGGAGTTCTTGGCGCCGGAGAGCGGGATCTCGCCGCAGAGTCGGCGCCCGCCCTGCACGACCAGGCGCCCGGCGTTGTCCTGGCATCCGTTCATAGAGAGTCTGCTGGAGTATACCGCGCCGGACCGCCGACCCCTGCCGGCGACACCTCTTCCGGACCGCCTGACGGAATGCCGGGCGGCCTGTCCGGGACGGTCCGCGGTCGCGGGCGCTCAGCCGCGCGCGGGAGCGTCGCCAGCACGGCGCTGAGCGACCTTGATGCGATTGGTCGCCCGGCGCAGCGCCTGCTCGGCGCGGTAGAAGTCGATCTCGGCGCGAGCCGCCGGATCGGCGGCGGTGGCGAGTCGTTCCTCGGCGCGCCGGCGTGCCGCCTCGGCCCTGAGCGTGTCGATCTCCACCGACCGTTCGGCCGAATCGCAGACGACCCGCACGCGATTGAACAGGACCTCCGCGTAGCCGAGGCCGGTGGCGATGTGCTCGTAGAGACCCTCGGGTGTGCGCACCCGGGTCTCGCCGATGGCCAGCAGCGAGATCAACGGCTCGTGATGGGCCATGATCCCCAGCTCGCCCTCGAGGCCGGGGACGACGACGAGATCGGCCTCACCTTCGTAGTCGACTCCGTCGGGGGTCACGATCTCGATGTGCAGGATGGCGTCCTGGTCGGCCATGCCCGGCGCTCACTCCGCCTCGGGCGCGTCGGCCGCCACGGCGGCCGCCTTCTGCGCCTCGTCGCGGCCCTTCTCCACCGCCTCGTCGATGGCGCCGACCATGAAGAACGCGCGTTCCGGCAGGTCGTCGTGCTTGCCTTCGACGATCTCCTTGAAGCCCTTGATGGTCTCGCCGAGCGGCACGTACTTGCCCTCCTGGCTGGTGAACTCCTCGGCCACGAAGAAGGGCTGGCTGAGGAAGCGCTCGATCTTGCGGGCGCGCTGCACGGTGACCTTGTCTTCGTCGCTCAGCTCGTCCATGCCGAGGATGGCGATGATGTCCTGCAGCGACTTGTAGGTCTGCAGGATCCGCTGCACCTCGCGGGCGGTGTCGTAGTGTTCCTTGCCGACGACGCGCGGATCGAGCACGCGCGAGGTCGAATCGAGCGGGTCGACCGCCGGGTAGATGCCAAGCTCGGAGATTGCGCGGCTCAGCACCGTGGTGGCGTCGAGGTGGGCGAACGAAGCGGCCGGCGCCGGGTCGGTCAGGTCGTCGGCCGGCACGTAGATGGCCTG
>DIWP01000059.1:20781-56033 GCA_002423545.1 Thermoleophilia bacterium UBA6103 | reverse complement strand
ACCATGGCGATGCAGCGCGCCAGGCCGATCATGATGAGCCCCTGCATGTACTCGGGTTTGTCGAACAGCATGCTGATGGCCAGGAAGAACATGAGGAACGGCCCGATGACCCAGTTCTGCACCAGCGAGAGGCCGAGGATGCGGTAGTCGCGGAAGGCATCGCCGAGCTCTTCGTACTTCACCTTGGCGAGCGGCGGGTACATCATGACGATGAGGCCGATGGCGATGGGGATGTTGGTGGTGCCCACCGAGAGGCCGTCCCAGAAGTCGGCGACGCCCTGGAAGGCCCAGCCGATGAGGACGCCGAGCGCCATGGCGACGAAGATCCAGACCGTCAGGTAGCGGTCGAGGAACGACAGGCGCTTGATGGTGCTCTCGGGCATCGGGTCCTCCGCGGCTCCCAGCTCTCGGTGCGGCGCCGATCGTAGGCCCGCTCTGCTCCTATGTCAAGTGATGTTTATATAAGCGGTCGTCTATCGACCGGCACCGTGGCCAGTCTGTCGAACGAGACCATGGCCCGTACCGGCGCGTGCGCGCGGGATGCTGGTGGCGGCACGCACCGCACGACAGATAGAGGAGACGCCCCGGGGCGACCGGCGACGGACCGGCCGACCGGCCGCCCCCGGGGCGGATAGTCTCAGCCGCGGGGCTTGACGGCGCGCACGAAGCCGCTGATGAGGTGCACTCCATCCGGCAGCGGCGGGGCACCACAGATGGTGTTCTCGGGCGTGCCGTCGTAGACGTTGAGCACGTCTACGGCAGCATCTTCAAAGCCGGCCCGCCGCAGACGCTCCAGGTAGTCCCCCTCTTCAAGCGCCCCCGCGATGCAGGCCGACCACGCGTCGGGATCGTCGAGCAGCGCCTGCGGCACGCGACTCATGTCACCCTGGAAGAGGACGTCGGTGATCGCGAAGCGCCCGCCCGGCTTGAGCACCCGGAAGGCCTCGACGAGGGCGCGGTCCTTGTCGAGCGAGAGGTTCACCACGCAGTTGCTGATGATCACGTCGACGCTCTCGTCGGACAGCGGCACGTCCTCGATCTCGCCCTTGAGGAACTCGACGTTCTCCACGCCGGCCTTGCGCTGGTTGGCGCGCGCCAGGGCCAGCATCTCGTCGGTCATGTCGAGTCCGTACGCCTTGCCGGTGGGTCCCACGCGACGAGCCGAGAGCAGCACATCGATGCCGCCGCCGCTGCCCAGGTCGAGCACGACCTCCCCGGGCTGCAGGTCGGCGAGTGCCGTCGGGTTGCCGCAGCCCAGGCTGGCCAGCACGGCTTCGGCCGGCAGATCGCTGGTCTCGTCGACGGCGTACAGCCCGCGAGCGTCGACATCGAGCGGCTCCACGGAAGCCGCCGGGCTGCAGCTGCAGCCGCAGCCGCAGCCGGCGGCTCGAGGCTGAGAGACTGCAACGGCCCACTCCGCGTAGTGGTCACGGATCCTCTCCCTGGCCGTCTCCTCGGTCGTCTTCGTCATGCGCTTCTCCTCCGTGTCGCCGGTCCTCCGGCCACCGCTCATATCAACAGATATCGGTACAAGGATACATCGAGACAAGTTGATGTCAACTCCTCCCCTCCTCTCCCCCGACAGCTGTGTGATGTGCTACCGTGAGGCCATGGTCGATGACTCGCGACAGACTCTCGATGCGATGGCCCGCATCGCCAAGGCGCTCAGCGACCCCACCCGCCTCGCCATGCTCGACGTCATGGCTCAAGGCCGCTCCTGTTGCGGACTGCCCGACCCGGCCGAGCGCGGCGTGCCGGGTACGGCCGATCCCCTCGGCATCTGCGTCTGCGAGCTGCAGGAGCACTTCGGACTCGGGCAGTCCAAGGTCTCCTACCACCTGCGCGTGCTGCGAGAGGCCGGCCTCATCAAGGAGGAGACGCGCGGCAAGTGGAGCTTCTACGCCATCGACCGTGAGGCCGTCTCAGCCGCGCTGAGCACCCTGCGCTCCCTGCTACGCGTCTGAAACGAGTCGCCGACAGCGCTCGACCCCCAGCGCCCGGCTGTGCAGGGGCGGATACGAAGCTTCGTCACCATGCTCCAACTCCTCATGGTCCATGACTCACACCTGGCCATCGACGGCTGCGATCTGAGCTGCGCTCGTCGCACGCTGGAGCAGGCGACCTCACCGCCACAGCTCATGTGAAGCTCAGCGAGCTCGACATGGCCAAGGGCTCCACCCCGCCTACCGAGGAGAACGTCGAGCGCGTCGCGGCCCGTGGCGCCGAGCTGTTGAGGGCCGCTCACCCGACGTCCTGAACCCAAGCCGTCGCGCCTTCAGCGCCTGTTCGCCGCGACCCTCGACGCCGACCGCAGAACCTCGTCGGATGGGATGCCGCCGGACCAGGCCGGCGGGGGATATGTCCGTCAGCCGAGCCCGTGCCGGCCTCGCGTGTCGGCTTCCGGCTCGACATCATGTCCGTTGATCCGGATCGTCGGAGACCCCGGGAACCGCCGTGCCTCCGCCTCTTCAGGGCTGCCGATCAGCGTCTCGGTGACGACCGTCTACAGGATCTCTATCTCCACGAGCACCGCGTCTTCCATCAACGTGCCGTCGCCTCCCATCCTCAAGGCTCACATCGACCGAGCGGACGACCGACTGACCACGAATCGTCGCACCGCGACCGCCGTCCAGATCGCCTCCACGACCCCGAACGGCCACGCTTCCGACAGGAAGTCGTAGGCGCTGGAGAGGGCGCACCCCAGAGCGAACGCGACGATGAACCCGCGCCCCCTCGGCTCCAGCGCGTGCATGATCATCATGAACGTCACCGCGGCGACACCGTACAGCGTCACTGCATCCATCGCACCTTCCTCGGCGACGCCGTCAGGATCGTCGGAGGCATCATAGGCCGATGCGTCGCCACCCGGTGAGGGTGTCTGTCCAGCGTTTGTTCTTGCGTGTTTTGCCAAACTGACAGATAATCACCGGCAGTCCCTTCATCCAGAAGCTCTTGCAGCGCAAGGAGGTCATCATGTCAGCCGTCGCCCTTCCGCCCGATTGGGCCTTCGAGTTCCACGGCCATCGCTGTCCGTTCATGCCGATCGGCTGGCGCATGGGTCAGCTTGCCTTGGACACCCTCGGCATCGAGCGCGAGAAGGACCACGGCTTCTACGTGTTCCCGGAGCTCGGCGAGGGTCATCCTCAGACATGCCTCATGGACGGCATCCAGGCCGTGACAAGCGCCACCTACGGCAAGGTCATGATGGCCAAGACGTTCTACGGCAAGCTGGCGGCCGTCTTCTACCATCCCCAGCACGAGGCGCTGCGCGTCGCCCTCACCGCCGACTTCCTCGACACGATGGGTGGCTTCGAGTTCTTCTCCTACCGCAAGCGTGGCGTCGAGCCGTCCCAGATCCCCGCCGCCGTCACCGATGAGGTCATCGACTGGATGCTGGCGCAGTCCGATGCGGACATGTTCAAGATCGAGCGTCTGCCGGAGTTCACGTTCACGCCCGTCAAAGGCTCTTTCAACAAGACGAAGTGCGCCGGCTGCGGCGAGTACGTCTTCGACCGCTACCTGCGCATGAAGGACGGTCGGCCGATGTGCATCCCCTGCTCGGGATACGGATCGTGACGCCCGCCGCCTCCGGAACGCAGTCAGACAGACCGGCGCCGACCGAGACGCGACGGGCCGACTTCGAGACACAGGCGGCCGTCTTCAAGGCGCTGGGGCACCCGGTGCGGCTGCAGATCGTCCGCGCCCTGGAGCATGGCGGTCGCTGTGTCTGTGAGCTGCAGGCGCTGGTGGGCCTGGACATGTCGACCGTCTCGCGGCATCTGGCCCAGCTCAGGACGGCCGGCGTGCTGGCGAGTCGCCGGGACGGCAACCAGGTCGTCTACTCGCTGCGGGCGCCGTGCGCACTGGCGCTCATGGACTGCGTGTCCGCCCTCTCCTCCGGCGACGAGGCCGCCGCCCGAGTGCACTGCCTCGCCACCGCGCGCTCCCGGCTGAAAGATGGTGGCGCGCGGTGACCGTCTACCTGCTGGCGGCCGGCATCACGCTGTTCTTCACCGTCTGGCTCACCATCGCCGGGCTCGGTGCCGCCTTCATCCTCGTGCCGCTCTACCTGGCCCTCGGCGTGGAGCTGCACTCGGCCATGGCCACCGCCCTGCTGCTCAATGCCATCGCCATGGCATTCGCCTGTGCCCGGTACATCCCGGCCAAGCTGGTCGACGTCCGCCTCGCCGTGCCGATCCTGATCGTCGCCACGGCGCTCTCGCCGCTGGGCGCCTGGTCAAGCTCCTTTGTGCCGGTGACGACGCTGAAGTGGCTCTTCATCGCGTTCCTGGTGTTCGCCGGAGCGATGATGCTCTTCTACAAGCCTCAGCCGCGACCGGCGGCGTCCACCACGCGAGCCGTCGGCAGCGGCGTGGCGGTGGGCAGTGCCGCCGGCTTTCTCGGCGGCATGCTGGGCGTCGGCGGCGGCAACTTCGTCGTGCCGGTGCTGGTCTGGCTGGGCCTCGACGCCAAGCACGCCGCCGGCACCACGGCGTTCGTGGTCATCTTCTCCTCGTTCGCCGGATTTCTCGGTCAGGCGTCGATTGCGGAGTTCGACGGCGCCTTGCTCGCCTGGACGGCCGGAGCGTCGATCGCCGGCGCCCTGCTGGGCGCCTGGCTCATGCACCGCAAGCTCCAGAGCGCCCAGGTCAAACGGGTCATCGGGGTGCTGCTGTTCCTCATCGCCGCCGTGATGGCGTGGAAGCTTCTCGGTGGATGATGACGGTCACGAGACACGGCGGCGGGCCGGCGGTACACGAAAGCACGTCACAGAGAGACCGGTGCACGAAGGGAAGGACTCGACGACCATGACAGAGCCATCGCCTGACACCACCAACGCCGTGTCGCCGGCCGAGGCGCAGGAGCGGTTGACCGCCATCCTGGGACTCGACAGCGAGCCGGTCGGCGTCTTCCTCCTCGCGCAGGACGCGGCCGGCACGCCGCCATTCTCGGAATGGCGGCAGCTCAGCAAGCATCGCTACTGCCAGGCACTGATGCGTGCCCGCAGAGGGGCAGCGGTCGTCCTGGAGCCCGACGAGCTCTCCTGTCCGGCGGCGGCTGCCGCCTTCGGCCTGCGGGCTCTGCCGGAGGGACTCGTGAACGGCAAGGGCCTTGTGGGGTTCGGCATCGTGCAGAAGCCGGCGACCGGAGCCCGCATGTTCCAGGACATGCCCCATCTCGAGCCGGGCACCGTCGATGCCATCGCGCTGGCGCCGCTGCGTCTGGCGCCACGCACCCCGGACGTGGTCGTCGTGGAAGGCACGCCGGAGCAGCTCATGTGGATGGTGCTCGCCGATCTGAACCGGGACCAGGGTGCTCGACGCAGGGCGCACACGGCGGTGCTCCAGGCTACGTGCGTCGACTCCACCATCGTCCCGTTCCTCGAGGGAGGCCTCAACTTCTCGCTGGGCTGCTACGGCTGCCGCGAAGCGACCGATCTGGCCCCCAGCGAGACGGTCATCGGCTTCCCCGGTGAGCTGCTCGATCCATTGATGGAGCGGCTCATCGCCCTCGCCGAGAAGGCCGTTCCACGGTCACGCGCAAAAGGGGTGCATGCGGCCCTCATCGCCGCCGAGGCTGAGGCAGACCACGCCGAGGGCTCTCCCTTTGAGGAGGGCGAGCTTCAATGAGCGGCGCGAGGGCCGTTGGTCGGCTCGCTGCCGAAAGGTAAGGGGGGGCGATCCCCCGTCACGATCAAGGAGCCTGGGACATGAAGAAGGCCGATGCAGTGGTCGATGCCGGCACCTGCGGCTTCGTCACCTCTGTCGTGGCGACCGTGACCGCTGAGAACCAAGCCACCTTCGCCATCGAATCACCCTGCGAGCACGTGCAGAGGATCGCCGTGGCGATCGTCGAGGATGGCCCATTCGGCGTCTACGATGACATGGAGTGGCAGAAGGAGAGCCGCCTGCGCGAGACCCTCCGTACCGCCCTCAAGGGCTGCTATCCGTGGTGCCCCGTGCCGCTCGCCGTGTTCAAGACGATGCAGATCGCCGCCGGACTCTCGCTCCCGAAGGACATCATCATCAAGTTGTCGCTCGATGCGCCGCGAGCCGGCACACAGACCGCGACGAGCCCCGAAAAGGAGTGACGAGATGAGCGAGACCACAGCGCGAGCCTGATGCAGATCCCGAGCATAGCCACAGATGAGGAGATGTATCGACTCGTCTGCATCGCCTCGTCGGTCAAGGTGCTCAGCCAGCAGTCAGGACTGATGAGCGCGGCTACCGGTTCGCTGAGTGAGCCGGCTGCCCGTGGGAACCGACAGTCGAGCGGCTGGCAAGTCTTCCCCAACCACGTCCGCCCCGCCCGACATCCAAGCCGCCGCTGACGTCACGAGGCGGTGCTTTCCCCGGGGATCGTCACGTCGTCCGGCAGCAGCCACTCCAGCAGATAGGCCAGTCCGATGAACACCGGCAACGTGACGGCGGTGCGCACCAGTGAGAACTGCCATCCCAGAAAGCCCACCTCGAAGACCAGCATCGGGATCTTGATGGTGCAGAACGAGAAAAGGTAGATGAACACATTGCGAGGTGCACTGCCCTTACGCCACAGAGCGACCGCCACCGGGAAAGCCGCGTAGAGCGGTCCCGCCTGCAGCATCCCGAGCAGTACCATCCAGAGGATCGCCAGCGGACCCGCGTCGCGGCCCAGGTGCCGCTCGATCAGCCTGCGAGGCACCCACACGTCGAAGAGTCCGACGAGGATGAACATCGCCGGAAGGACAAGCGCCATCTCGAGCGAGAACTCCCACAGGTTGCGGCCTGCTCGCTCTCCGAACTCAAAGGCACCGGGCGCAGAGACGGCCGCGACGCTCCACACGCCGACGGTCGCCGCGAGCAGGGCCCACGGCAGGGAGGCCGCCAGAATGTGGCGGAGCCGGGCGGCGCCACCGCGATCGCCGACCTCCGCCGGCTGCATCGGGGCGGCCGACCGCGCTCTCGCCGAGCCGGTCTCCGGGCCGTTGGACACATCGTTCATCGCACGCTCATCTCAGGATAAGAGCCATCACAACGGCCACGATCACCGCGCCGGCGAAGGCCAGAGCGTTGCGCAGGACGGCGGTGCGGCGACCGAGCATCCTGATCTCTAGCGGCAAGGTCAGCACCCCGACCATCATCAGCGTCGTGATGAAGGCGGCCAGCACGGCGACCGACGCCCCGTTGTCCTTCAGCACGCCGGCGAGTGGATAGGCGATGAGGCCGGGCATCAGCGTGACGCTGCCGACGAACAGGGCGGCGACAAACGACAGCGCACCGCCGCCCAGCGTGCGCCCGAGCAGGTCCGGCGGCACCGCCGCCAGCACCAGGCTCACAGCGGCCAGCACGCCGACGAGCATGGGCAGCAGGTTCAGGAACATCCGCGCCGCCTTGACCACGCCGGCGAGCGTCCTGTGCCGGTCGGCGATGAGCGAGACCACGAGCACGAAGCCGGTGAACGCCAGAAGCACTGTCATGGTGTTGCGCCCGGCTCCTCTTCGCCGGATCCCGAAGAGGTGCCACGACACAGCACGGCAAGCACCAGTGAAGGCTCGACCGCCAGCATGGACCGTGTCGTGGCGCCGCCGGCGATGAACACCGCGCCCGGCGCCACGATCTCCGCGGTCTGCCCAGCATCAACGGTCCACGGAGGGCCCTCGGTCGTCGCGGGTAGATCGGCTCTCTCGTCGTCGGCTCTCTCGTCGACCGACTCGCCGGTCGTGAACACGACGCAGCCCTCGAGGACAGTGAACACCACACCGTGCTGCATGCGGCACGGAGGTATGAGGCCGCCTGCAGGCAGAGCGATACGGCGCACCGTCCAGTCGGCCTCGTCGAGGAGGATGGACACGTCCGGCTGCCGACCGTCTGGCGATGCCTGCCCTTGCAGAGCCCGAGCATCGGTCACCGCCGGCGGCCTCTCATCCAGTGATGCCAGTGGGATGACCCTCATGTCGGCTCGTCCTCCCCGTATCGTTGAAGGAAGGCGGCCAGGCTGCGCTGGGCCGCCGCGATGTGGGTCGCCCACGCCGCCAGCACCCTGCGGCCCTCTTCCGTGAGCGTGTAGGTACGGCGAGCCGGACCAGCCTTGACGCCCTCTTCCCAGGTCGACGCCACCGCCCCCTGCTGCTCGAGCCGGCGCAGCGTACGGTAGACGTTCCCGGCATCGGCGGTGGGCGCTCCGGCAAGGCGCTCAAGACGGATCAGAAGCTCATAGCCGTGGAGATCGTCGTGATCCAGGACGAGCAGCAGCCACGGCTCGAGGCGCATGACGCCGCGTCGCCGATTCGGCGGCGCGCAGTCGCCCGGACACGAGTGATCGTGAAGTGCCTCGTCGCTCATCGACTACATGTGATTGACATTTACATGACACTCACAGTGTAGCACGCATCTGGCTACGGCGGTCTCGGGTGCACGGCAGCCGGCTACGTCTAGCGCAGCATCACCAGAGCCACGTCGAGCCGGCGGTGTAGCCCGCCGCGCCGATGAGCAGCACTCCACAGGCCTGCCGCAGGCGCTTGAGGATGATCGGCCGGCGACCGCTGGCAAGGGCCACCCCCACGCGTCCGCCGAGCGTCCCGGCCACCACCAGCACGAGACAGTGACCGACGGCGAAGGCGGTGACCACCCCCACCGCCAGGGCAGCGCCACGTGGCGCGCCGAAAAAGGCCAGCGCGAAGATCGGCGCCGCGAAGGCGAACGTGCACGGGCCGAGGCCGACGCCGAAGGCCAGGCCGAGCAGTAACGCCGCCAGCGCGCCGCGACGCTGCGTGCCGGCGAGCGAGCCCGGGACCGGCACCGGCACCACGTCGAGCATGACCAGCCCGAAGAACAGGAGCAGCACGACGAGGAACACGGTGCCGGCCAGGCCGATGTCGCCGAGCATGCGGCCGGCAGCCGCGGTGACGGCGCCGACGATGGCGATCGACATCAGGACGCCGAGCGAGAAGACCAGCGCCAAGCGCAGCGCCCGGCCCGTGGTCGGCTCGGTGCCGCCGTTCACGAACCCGACGATCAAGGGAATGCTGGCCAGATGGCAGGGGCTCAGCACCACGCTCGCCACGCCCCATGCCATCGCGGCCAACAGGGCGATCGCCGGCGCCGCGCCGAGACCTTCCGAGAGGCTTGTCAGGATGCTGTTCACAGGTCGGGCTCGCTCAGCAGATCGGCGCCTGCCCGCCTCGCCCTGAGGCCGACCTCACTGACCAGCCGCGGGCTCGATGCCGCGCTCCGCCAGCAGGCTCTCGATCGCCATCAGCGTCAGGAACCCCTCGTGACGGTAGAACTCGATGCCGCTCTCGTCCAGGAACACCTGGGTGGGGATCACCCGGACGCCGTACTCCTCGGCCTTGTCGCCCTGTTCGTAGACGTCGTAGAAGACGACCTCGACCGAGCCGCTGTACTTCTTCTCGATCTCAGCCATGATCGGCCGCATCTCCTTGCACGGGATGCAGCTGTCTGAGCCCAGCTCGACGAATGTGACCTGCGCCTGCGACCCCGGCGACGAGGTCTGACTCCCGTCCGACTCCGTCGTCGCGGTATCCGTTGGAAAGGCGGCGTCCGATCCCTGTCCGTCGTCACCGCCACACGCGCCCGCCAGCACCGCGATGCCGAGCACCAACGCGGTCGTCGACACCAGAAGATGCACGCGGCCCCAGGCCGAGCGCGAACCTGGTCTCATTGACCTCATAGGCCTCCCCTAGACAGCGCATCGACGTGTTCCACCACTCGTGCGATGAGATCTTCCAGGCCGGTCTCGTCCCTCATGTCGCCGGTCTTCTCCAGACACAGGGTCTGATCGACGACCAGGCTCGTCGCCGGCTGGACGCCGGCGCTCCGCAGGGCCTTCGAGGCACACCCGACGGGACACCCATCGAGACCCATGTGCGCATCGTAGTTCTCCCGTGCCTTCTTGACGATACCGGGTATTCCCAGCGGCAGACCCAGCGCGCAGACGAAGCCGACCTCTCCGGGGCGCTGCTCCATCGCCGCGATGACCGCCTTGGCGGTCAACTGCCCAACGTTGCACGAGCCCGAGCAGGGCAACACGCCGATCATGCCAGCGCCGAAGTGACGATCGTCGTCAAGTCTGCCTTGCTCGGCACCTTGCCGGTAAGGACGACCTTCCCGTCGATGGCCAGCGCCGGGGTACTCATGACGCCGTAGCGCATGATCTCAGCGTAGTCGGTCACGTGACCGATCTCGGCGTCGGCGATGCCCAGCTCGGCGATCACCTCTCTGGTCAGCGCCTCCAGCTTGTCGCAGTTGGCGCAGCCGCTGCCCAGTATCTCCAGCTTCATGTTCGTCTCCCTGTGTGTCGTGTTGAGCGGCGATCGACCGGGCTCCGCGGCGCCGATCGATATCGATGCCGATCTACAGAACGAGGTTGAACAGGTAACCGACGCCGAGGATGCCGGCTGCCACCACGCCGACGAAGACGGCGATCAGCTGCCAGCGCAGCACCTTGCGCAGGATGATGATCTCCGGCAGCGAGAGACCGATGACGGCCATCATGAACGCCAGCACGGTGCCGAGCGCGGCGCCTTTCTCGAGCAGGGCCTCGACGATCGGGATGATGCCGGCGGCATTGGAGTACATCGGCACCCCCATCAGGACGCCCGCCGGAACGCTCCACCAGGCGCTCTCGCCCATGATGCCGGCCATGAAGTTCTCGGGCACATAGCCGTGGATGGCGGCGCCTACGGCGATGCCGAGCACCACGTAGAGCCAGACCTTGCCGACGATGTCGCGCACCGCCTGCAGCGCGTAGCGCACGCGGCCGTTCCAGTCGAGCTTCTCCTCTGAGGCGCTCTCGCCCATGCGGATGTCCCGCACCCAGTCCTGGATGTAGCGCTCCATGCCCAGCCGCCCGACGATCCAGCCCGCCGTGATGGCGATGAACAGCCCGGTACCCACGTACAGGGCGGCCACCTGCCAGCCGAACAGACCCGCGAGCAACACGAGGGCGACCTCGTTGATCATCGGCGCCGCGATGAGGAACGAGAACGTGACGCCGAGCGGCACGCCCGCCTCGACGAAGCCGAGGAACAGGGGGATCGCCGAGCACGTGCAGAACGGCGTGGCGATGCCCAGACCGGAGGCCATGACGTTGCCGACCAGCTCGCGTCGTCCGGCGAGCAGGTGCCGCGTGCGCTCGGGGCTGAAGAACGAACGCAGGATGCCGACGCCGAAGACCACCGCCACCAGCAGCAGCATGACCTTGGGGACGTCGTAGATGAAGAAGGCGACGGCGGATCCGAAGCGGCCGTCCCCGAGCCGCAGGACGTCGTACGCCAGCCAGTCGATGAACGGCGCCAGCCAGTGCCAGGCTACTCCCCAGGCGCCTACGGCCAGTGCCAGCCAGAGCCAGAGCGGGACACGCGCCGCCCACCGCGACGCGCGGCCTGACCCGCCCGGCGAGCCGCGGCCCGCCGCGGCGCCGTGACCGGCCGCCGTGTCGCAGGCACATGCTGGGATGGCGGGCGTTGACGCCGGCGACGGGGTCGTCTGTGCGGTCGCGTCCGGCTCCCGTGCCGCTGCCGTCTCGTCCGCCGACGCGAGCGATGGTGCGCCGCCTGTGCGCCCGGCCGATGTGACGGCGTCGGTGCTCACGCTCCGGTCCTGTCCCCGCCGGCGGGACCTGCGAAGGTGGTGATCAGGCTCGTGCCCGCCAGCGCCGCCTGCAGGGCGGCGTGGTCGTAGGGCACGCGCACGAACGAGACAGCCAGCGTGTCCGGCTCGCCGAAGCCCGCGTCGATCAGGGCATAGCAGGCTCGCCAATCGCCGTCCCGCGGCCGACCGGCGCTGCCGTCGTTGACGAAGGTGACCGTGCGGTCCTCGGTCGGATGCGGAACGTCGCGGACATAGGGGACGTGTGTGTGGCCGAAGATGATGGCGCGCAGGGGAGTGCCCATCTCCAGCTCGGCCTCGCCCACCAGACGACGCAGCGACGTCTCCGGTCGATCCTCGAAGAGGTACTCGTTGAGGCGCCGGGGACTCGCGTGGACCGCCAGGAGCAGGCCGACCGGCGTATCGATGAGCAGGTGCCCACCGAGGCTGCGCAGGCGGCTGCGCGTCGCCGCCGTGACGGCGCCGGTGGTCCAGGCCAGCGACGCGGCGCCTTCCGCCTTCTGCTCGTCGGTGACGTACACGCAGCCGCACTCGCCGGTCTCCAGACCGATGCCGCGATCGTAGTTGCCCATGAGCGTCGGGATGTGGCGCTCGTGCAGCAGGCCCACCACATCGTTGGGATGCGGGCCGTAGCCCACCAGGTCGCCGAGGCACAGCGCCTCGACGCCGGGCCGTGCACCGATGTCGGCCAAGATCGCCTGCAGGCCGGGCAGGTTGCCGTGCACGTCGGAGAAGAAGGCCAGCGGCCCGGCGGCGCGGCGCCGGTCGACGCTCGAGTCGGGCCTCCAATCGACCGGCGCTGATGCGTCCATGATCGTCTCGTCTCCCAGTCATCGCTTCATCCATCGATTCTTATATAAGGTATCGTTGACCAAGTGTGCGTGTCAACGTATCCTTGCGAGCATGGTCGTGAGGCCCGTCGGGCGGGGGTGACTCACGAGAACGTCGATCCGCGAGGCAGGGATGACACCAGAGAGCACGACGACCACGGCCCCGGCGGCGGAGGGCATGGTCGCCTTCACGCCGTTCTTCAAGGCGTTCTGCAACGAGACTCGGGCCGGCATCATCGAGCAGCTCTTCGGCGGCGAGCGCTGCGTCTGCGAGATCGTCGCGTCGCTGGACGCGAGCCAGCCGCTCATCTCGCACCACCTGGCGGTCCTGCGCCAGACCGGCTTCGTCACGCAGCGCAGCGAGGGAACCCGCGTGTACTACTCGCTCGACTGGACGGCGTTCTTCGATCGTCTGGACGCGTTCCTCGATCTCATCGATCGTCGCCGGACCGAGGGTGCCGCCGAGACGCCCGGCCCGACATGCTCCGCGGACGCGAGCGCTCGCTGAGCCTGCGCCGCCCTCCGGCGGCAGCGACTCCTCCCCAGCCGGCCCCGACGTACCTGCCGGCACTCGACCGCCCGGGCGGCTGTCACCAGCGGTCGTACTTGACCAGATCGGCGAGCGGCTTGCGCTTCTTGGCCCGGGGCTCGTCAGCCGGGTAGCCGAGCGGCGTGAAGGCCATCGGCTCGACGCCGTCGGGCAGTCCCAGTACCTCCCGCGCGGCGACCGGATCGAACGCCGCGATCCAGCATGTCCCGAGACCCTCGCCGGCGGCCGCCAGGATCAGATGGTCCATGGCGATGGCGGCATCGACGTCTGCGTACGGCCTGCCGTCCATGCGCCGCCACGCCTCGTCGGTCACGGCGCAGACACCGAGCACCAGGGGCGGCTGCACGAACCAGTCCTTGCCGTAGATCCGCTTGAGCTCGGCCTCGTGACCGGCCGTGCCGAGCACGAGCACCCGGAAGGGCTGACGGTTGGCCGCCGTAGGAGCCAGCCGTGCCGCCTCGAGGACGGCGCCGAGCTTCTCATCCGGCACCGGATCGGGCTTGTAGGCCCGCACGCTGTACCGCTGTGCGATCACCTCGTGGACGTCCATCGGCCCTCCCTGTCCGTGGTCTTCGGGGTCTCCCCCATCGAACGCCGCGAGAGCGACGAGTCGCCTCCCCCGGTTCTCTCCTGAGCTGAAGGAGACACTCTCAGCATCGCTCCACGCAATACTCTCACCGCTGGGTCGGCATCTCAACGCAGGCCATGCGGAGCGGCCAGGGTACGGATCAGCGCACATGGGCATAACGGGCGCGAGGGCGCAGCGGTCATGACGCGTCATCGAACGAAGCCACCACAGCATCGAGGAGTGCCGTTGCAGACACACGAGGCCGGGCAGACGTGAGCGACGAAAGGACGAATCCCCACGCACCGCGTGCAGACGGTCCGGCAGCTCAGAGACCGGGTGGCGATAGCCCGGGTGCCGACGCGCCACGCACTGACGGACCAGGCGTCGCCGACAGACCGGGTGAGTCGTTCCAGCGCGCCACGCGGTACGAGCGCCAGAGCCTGCGCGGCTGGCAGCTGGACTGGGAACGACAGCCGTCCGACCACAAGGTCTACCCCGCCGAAGGCCGCGTACCGCTCCCGGAGCCGCTGCGGGAAGGCGGACCCGGACTCTGGTCGCTGTTGCAGCGGCGGCGCAGCGAACGTCGCTACACGCAGGAGAGTCTCAGCCTCGCCGAGCTGGCCCAGGTGCTCTGGGCGGGCGACGGCATGACGCTGGCAGCCGACGATATGGCGCTCCGCACCGCTCCGTCGGCCGGCGCGCTCTATCCCATCGAGTCCTACGTGGCGGTCCACCGGGTCGCCGATCTGGCGGCCGGCGTCTGGCACTACGACATCCGCCGCCACGCGCTCGACCCTGTTCGGCTCGGGGACGTGCGTGTCGAGACGGCCCGGGCGGCGCTCGACCAGCAGATCGCCCTGACCGCCGACGCCGTGCTGCTCTGGAGCGCCGTCTTCGAGCGCACCACATGGAAGTACCGCCAGCGCGGCTACCGGTACATGTACATGGAGGCCGGCCACATCGCCCAGAACACGGCTCTGGCCGCTCTGGGCCTGGGCCTGGCGACGTGTCAGATAGCGGCGCTCTACGACGAAGAGGCCAACGCGCTGGTGGGCGCCGATGGACAGCGTGAGAGCGTCCTCTACATGTCCACGCTCGCCCGCCGGCGGGAGGCGACGCGCGAGCGGCGCTGAGGGCGCACAGAACGGCCGCCCGGTACCAGGGACGGGGCGGCTCAGGATCGCACTCGAAAGGCAGGGACACATGGGCAAGCTGGCCGCCGACTTCACCAAGAAGCAGTGGAAGAAATGCTGCGGCAAGGGCTGCGACGACTGCAAGGTCTACGGCGCCTACATCAAGGAGTACGGCAAGAAGACGGGCAAGAAGAAGTTCGAGTCGGACCACGACAAGCACCACTGATGGACCGGGTGCACGACGGCCGGGTGCTCGAAGACGGGGCCGGCGACGAGTCTCTCGTCGCCGACCCCGGATTCATCTGCCGCGGCTCATGGGCCCACGGGACGAGTACCTCAGACTGCCATCACTCCGCCGGCGGCAGCAGCACGGAGTCGATCACATGGATGACGCCGTTGGAGGTCTCGATGTCGGCGGTGGTGACCACCGCGTCGTTCACCATGACCGTGCCGTCCTCTGCGATGGTGATGGTGATGTCGTCACCCTGGACGGTGGTCGCCGTCATGCCGTCGCTCAGATCGGTCGACATGACCTTGCCGGGCACGACATGGTAGGTCAGGATGTCGGTCAGCTGACCCTGCGGATCGTCGAGCAGTGTCTCGACGGTCCCCTCGGGGAGCTTCTCGAACGCCGCATCGGTGGGAGCGAAGACCGTGAACGGGCCCTCACCCTTGAGCGTCTCGACCAGGCCGGCCTCGGTCAGAGCCGTCGCCAGGGTCGTGAAGTCGCCGGCCTCCACCGCGGTGTCGACGATGTCTTTCATCATCGGCGACTCTTCTGCCATCGGCGTCTCCGCCGGCGCGGTGGTCTCGGCCGGCTCGGTGTCGTCGCCGCCGCATGCCGCGATCACGAACGGCACGGCCAGCAGTACGACGGCCGCCAAGATGATCAGTACCCGCTTCATATCTCCTCCAGACTCCTTTGCTGCCCCTTCGGCACCAGCGTGCGGAAGACTCCATCGCCTCCTACTCGGGACACGTGCGGTTGAGTCTGCTATTGCCGTTGCGAGATGAAAACAAACCTCATTCTTAATAACGGCAGGCAACCTCGAGCTGAGGGATCGTCCAGACGGAGACGTGGAGAGCGGCGGACGAACGCGAGCGTCAGGCCGGGCTGCACACCACGGCCGCTGGACTACGATGTCGGCGAGGCTCGAGGGACGGGACGGCTACGTCCTATCGTCGGCGGCGCAGCCGGCCGCGTAGCGCGCGGCAAGCTCGACGTAGGTCTGCTTGAAACCGGTCCATGCCGCCCGCTGCTCGTCGCTCACGCGACGGTCGAGGATGCGCGCCGGCACCCCGACGGCGATGCCGGCCGGCGGCACCACGGCGCGCTGCGGCACCACGGCGCCCTCCCCGACGAACGCCCACGCCCCGACCTCGGCCCAGTCGCTGACCACGGCCCCCATGCCGATGACGGCATCGTCGGCGATGCGGCTCGTGTGCACCACGCATGCATGGCCCAGGGTCACCCGCCTGCCGATGCGGCAGACCTCTCCGGGTCGGGCGTGCACCACGCAGTTGTCTTCCACCGCCGTGCGCTCGCCGATCTCGATGCGGCCGTAATCACCGCGCAGCCGGGCCCCGGGACCGATCCAGCAGTCGGGGCCGATGGTCACATCGCCGATGACGTCGGCCGACGGATGCACCCACGTGCCCTCGCCGATCCGTGGGTGATGGCCCTCGAACGACGAGACGGCCATCAGCCGCCCGCGGGCGGCCGCTCGTCCGCCGGCTCGGCTTGTGGCGGTCCCGCCGGCGGCGCTTCCCGCGCAGGCGGCGCCGGCGCCACGGTCGGCATCTGCTGCGGTGAGCCGTCCGGCGGCTGCTGAGGCGTCACCGGCGGCTGCTGCGGGTACGGGTTGGACGACGCCGGCTGCTCGGCGACCGGCGGGCTCGGCTGCTGAGGCATGACCGTCGACATCTGCTGCGTTGGGCCGGCCGGCGGCTGCTGAGGTGCGCCCGCCGCGGTGTCCCCCGGCGTCGGCGTCACCGCCGGCGCCGCCGGCGCGCCGCCGTCACCGACGGCTGCCGCGACCAGCGCCAACTCGCCTGAGAGGCGGAAGTACAGGGCGGTGAGCAGCGTGACGGTCAGCGGCCAGGTGAGCAGAAAGCCGATGCCGGTGATGTTGCCCACCACGATAGTGATGACGGCGATGACGAGGACCAGCCCCACGTGCTCCCAGAGGCCGGTCCGTGAGACCAGCTCGCGACTGGCCCGCATGGCGTCGCCGAGACCCATGCCGCGATCGACGACGAACAGCGGAACGTAGAGCCAGATGGCGGCCAGCAGCAGACCGGGCAGGATGAGGAAGACCAGCCCCAGGGCGACCAGGATGCCGATGACGAGCGCCGCGGCGAACAGCGTCCAGAAGCGGTCGAACGCGGAGAAGACGTCGCCGATGTCTGCCGGCCGCCCCTCGCGGACCCGGCGCGCGACCATCCGGTACAGCCCGCCCCACAGCGGACCGGCGAGGATCCCCAGGCTCACGATGGACAGGACGAGGACGATCAACGCGCCGAGGATCAGCGGCGCCACGTCCTTGACGAAGAGCTTCCAGGCATCCTCGAACGCCTTGCCGATGTCCATGACCCTCGATCTCCTTTCTGCGCCGGTGAGACCCGGCGGGCGGCCGCCAGGCCGCCGCTGCCGGAGAGTCCATCGTACCAGCCGGCAGCGCCGCCGGCGCTGGTAGACTGCGCGGCGATGACGACGCAGCCGGCAGCGCCTTCCGCCTCCGCCTCCGATGCCGCGCCGGGCGAGCGCTTCGCCCTGCACGAGCGCATGATGGGTGAGGCGCGGGCGATCATCGACGGCGCCCGTGCCGCCGGCGTGGTGCTGCGGCTCATCGGCGGCCTCGCCATCCGCCACCACTGCACCGACCTGGCCTTTGCCGACCGCGAGTACGGCGACATCGACATGGCCGGCCTGCGCTCGCAGTCACGCCGCATCGGCGAGACCTTCGCCCGTCTCGGCTTCCGCGAGAACGTCCACGTCGCCCAGGCCACGCAGCTCGCGCAGCGGCAGTACCTGCGCGGCGCCGGCACCGACAGCGTCGCCGACCACATCGACGTCTTCCTCGACGAGATGGCGATGGACCACGTGATCGACCTGCGCGATCGTCTGCGACTCGACGACTACGCCATCGCCCCGGCCGACGCCCTGCTCACCAAGCTGCAGATCTTCCGCCTCACCCAGAAGGACGTCCACGACATCGTCGCCCTGGTCAAGGATGTGCCTCTGAGCCGCGGCGGCAGCGGGCACGTCATCGACATCCGGTACATCGCCGATCTCTGCGCGGCCGACTGGGGCCTGTACGCCGACGTCGAGGCCAACATCGAGAAGTGCCTCGCTGCGTTGGGCTCGTTCGATCTGCCCGACGCCGACTACGACCGCGTCAAGAGCTCGCTGGCGGCGCTGGAGGTGGCCATGAGCAGCGCCGCCAAGACCCTGCGCTGGAAGCTGCGGGCGCGCATCGGCAAGCGCATGGCCTGGAACCGGGAGGTCGAGGAGCAGGACCGCACCGTGACGGCACCGAGCCACTGGGAGATGCCCGGCTGAGCGGTTGCCGGCGGGGCCGTCCTTGAGCGGTCGCCGGCGGCGCCGTCCTTGAGCGGTCGCCGGCGGGGCCGTGGTTCAGCCGCTGAGCGGCCGGCCGTGGTCGTCGCCCTCCTGGCCCTCGACCAGGTTGGACCACGGCTTGCGCTCACCCACCTTGGCGCGGCGCCGCCAGGCACGCGACTTCGGCGCCGCGTCGATGGCTGCCCGCAACGACTCGACCGCCGCCGTGACGCGGCGGCGCTGCTCGTCGTCGAGCTCGTGCTCGCCGAGCGCCGCCGACGTCGCCGCCAGCGCCGCCACCACGTCGTGGTGCAGACCCCAGTCCTCGGCACAGAGCCGGGCGATGTAGGTCGCGTTGATGACGCCCGGGTCGTCGGTCTCGCCGAGCGGCACGTCCTTGAGAAGCGTCACGATGTCTCGCACGTCCTTGGCGTTGATGCGGTTCACCTGGAGCTTGGTCAACAGGACGTCGGTGAGCGAGATCGTGTAGCGCTCGATGTCCAGCCGGTCCTTGAGCGGCACATCGTGGTCCATGCGGAACGTGTCCAGGAAGACGTCGACGTGATCGTCGGGATGGATGAAGTAGTGGTAGGTCGAGTCGGGGTGCTCGCACTCCCGGAAGAACTGGAGCTGGCGCCCGTGCGTGGCAAAGCGCACGTTGTGGTTCTCCTGATAGCCGAGGTCGGCGAAGAGCCTGCCTATGTCGACTGCCTGGCCGCGCCTGCCGACCATGTCGATGTCCGAGTAGTCGCGCTCGCAGAAGTCGACCACACTGCAGTGGGTGCGCACCGCCAGACCGCCGAACAGCCGCAGCGTCACACGGCGCTCGCGAGCGACGTCGATGATGTCGAGAGCCTCCGAGAGCATGTCCCGGCGAGCCGCGAGGGCGTCGGGCGTCGGAGCGTCTTCCCGCGGCCGCTGCGCCTGTCCCGAAACGTCATCCATCGTGCTCTCCACTCGATCTGTGTACGGTCATGAACGGAACGACCTGCCTGGTGGCTATGCCCGGGTGCGGCGACGGCGAATCACGGTGCCCTGACACGGCGGACCGACCGCGCGGTCGCGCCTGTCGTCACGGGATACTCAGGTGCGGAACATCGTCAGGAGCATGGTCAGCTCGCCGCGTGCCTGGATCGCGTGGCGCAGGCCGGCGGTCATGTAGAAGAGCCTCCCGCGCCGCGCCTCGTGCTCATCGTCGCCGAGCCGCACCACCCCTTCCCCGCCGAGGATCTCGATGACCGCCGGGACGCTGGCGGTGTGCTCGGAGAGCTCCTGCCCGGCGGCGAAGGTGAAGTGCACGATCTTGTGGTGCTCGTTCTCGATGACGACCCGGCTGACGATACCCTGGTCGGCCACCTGCCGAAGCTCCTCGAGGTCCACCACGAACGGCGCCTCGCCGCGCTCGACGTCTGTCGCCATGCCCGCTCCCTTCTCTTTACGCGGCCGCACCCAGACCGCGACTCGCCCCGGCAGCACCGCACTGCGCATGCCGCCGCACATCGAACGCTGGTAAGATACCCCGGCGCGCCGGTCTACGTCGCGCCTCCCCTCATCCCGAGCCCGGTCAGGCCATGCCCATCATCACCATCGACAATGTGGACAAGTCTTTCGGCGGCCGACGGCTGTTCGCCGGCGTGTCGCTGGCTCTGGACGTGCACGATCACGCCGTACTGGTGGGCCGCAACGGGACCGGCAAGACGACGCTGCTGCGGCTCATCGCCGGCTCCGAGCTGCCGGACAGCGGCCGCATCGCCAGAGCCCGCGGGCGGCGCATCTGGCTGCACGAGCAGACGCCGGAGCTCTCGGCCGACCGGCCGGTCCGCGACTACCTCATGGATGCCTTCGGCGCCCTGCTCGACCTCGAGCGCGAGATGCGCCGCACGGAAGAACGTCTCGCGAGCCTCAACGAGGACAGTCCCGAGTTGCGCGACACCATGCGCGCCTACCAGCAACTGGAGCGGCGCTACGAGAGCGCCGGCGGCTACCACGAGCGGGCCTCCCTGGCGGCGGTGCTGGAAGGGCTGCGCCTCCCCGCTGCTCTCCTCGACCGCCGGCTCCTCTCTCTGTCCGGCGGCGAGCTGACCCGGGTCACGCTGGCCCGTGCTCTGCTGGCCGAGGCCGATCTGCTGCTGCTCGACGAGCCCACCAACCACCTCGACATCGACTCGGTCGAGTGGCTGGAGGGGTTCCTCGTCGAGTATCCCGGGGCTTTCGTGCTGGTCACCCACGACCGGCGCCTCCTCGAGCGCGTCGGCTCCCGCGTGCTGGCGCTCGAGGACGACCACGTACGCTCGCTGTCGGCCGACTTCGCCACGTACGTGCGCGAGCGCGAGGCGGCCACCGACCTGATGGCACGCCGCTACGAACAGGACAAGGAGAAGATCGAGCAGCTGCAGCGCTTCTACGACCGCTTCCACGCCAAGAAGAACAAGGCCAAGGAGGCGAAGGCCAAGCTGACCCAGATCGAGCGCCTCAAGCGGGAGATGGCGCCGCCGCCGCGCGCCGCCCGGCGCCTGCACGTGGGCCTGCCGCAGCCGCGGCCCTCGTCGCGCGTGGTCCTGCAACTGCGTGCCCCGCGGCTCACGGTCGGCAGCGCCGCCGAGACGATGGCGGAGGCGCCGTCGACGCCGGCGGATGGGTCCGTGGCCGCTCGGGGACGCCGCTCGGGAGGCCCGGCGGCAGCCGCCACCGCGTCACCGGCCGCACGTGCCGACGGCGGGCCTTACGTGCTGATCCGCGACCTCGACGTGGTCGTCGAGCGCGGCGAGAAGATCGCCCTGGTGGGCCCCAACGGCTCCGGCAAGACGACGCTGGTGGAGACCATCGTCGGCCTGCGCTCGCTCGCCGACGGCGCCGTGCACATCGGCCACAACGTCCGGCCGGCCTACTTCTCCCAGCAGGGCCGCGAGCTCGACCCTGAAGCCACCACGCTGGCGACCGTGCTGCCGCTCGTCGACCACGACGAACAGGCGGCGCGGACGCTGCTCGGCCGCTTCCTGTTCCCCGGCGACGACGCCTTCAAGATCGTCGGGTCGCTGTCCGGCGGCGAACGCAGCCGCCTGCGACTGCTCACCATGCTGGCCGGCGCCGCCAACTTCCTGCTGCTCGACGAGCCGACCAACCATCTCGACGTCGACTCCGTCGATGCGCTCGGCGCCGCCCTGCTCGAGTACACCGGCACCCTGCTCTTCGTCACCCACGACCGCCATCTCATCGATGCCGTCGCCACCCGCGTGCTCGAGGTCCACGACATGCGTCTGACGTCGCACCTCTCGGCGGAGAGGTACTGGGAGGCGCGGGCGGCCCGTTCACCGGTGGCCGGCGAGAGCGGTCGCGAGGCTGCGCCAGACACCGGAACCGGCGCCGGGCAGCCGAAGCGCCGGGCTGGCGCCGACGTCTCGATGCCCGGCGACGATGAGCGGCCGCCGAGTGCGGAAGAGACGCGGCGGCAGCGAGCCCGCGTACGTGGGCTCGAGTCCGAGATCCTCAAGCTCGAGAAGCGGCTTGGCGCCATCGACGTTGAGTTGGCCGAGCCGCAGACCTACGCCGACCGGCAGGCGGCCGCCGCTCTGGCCGCCGAGCGCAGCGCTGCCGACGAGCGCCTGCAGCAGCTCTACCGTGAGTGGGAGGCAGCGGTCGACGAGACCGCCTGATCCGGCGGCACGATCGGCCGACTCAAGCCCCGGCCGTCGGCGGCGTCCAGACGACCCCAGCCGTCGCGCCCGCCGGTCCGCGCCGAGGCGGCAGATCTCAGGTCAGCGGTTCGAGCCGCACCACATCGCCGTCGCCGACACCCTCGAAGACGGAGGCGTCGCCGTCGATACGCCCCAGCGGCGTCACGGCGCTGTAGGGCTGCTGACCGAAGAAGATGCAGAACGCGGCGCCAGGCGGCCAGTATGCGATATCCCCGGCCGCGACGCTCTCGACGGCGGCCTCGAGCTCGCGCTGCAGGGGCACGCCGAAGTAGACCTCCCGGCCCCAGCGCTGGGCGGCGCCTTCGACGGGCAACGCATCGACCAGGTCGCTCGCCGTCTGCGAATCGTCGAGCGTCGCCGTGACGTCGATCCCCGCCTTGGTGCACACTATTCGCATCCCGGTCATGATCCCTCCCCATGATCGCAGCAGCGCGATCCGGCACCGCGTGCAGCGACCCGCAAGCCGGCCAACGGCCGCCCGGCCGACGACAGGCCTGCGCCACCCGCGCCGCCCGGCCGACGGCGCATGTACGCTCCCCGGGCCGCTCGTAGCGTCGGATAGGCTATCAGGATGGACCGCCGTCGAGATCCGGATGCGAGACCCCACCGGCCGGCACTCCCGCGAGCCGGCCGGGTAGCGCGCCTGCAGCTTCGCCTGCTCGGCTGGTACGACGTGTACGGTCGCGACCTCCCCTGGCGCCGGACCCGCGACCCCTACGCGATCCTCGTCTCAGAGGTCATGCTGCAGCAGACCCAGGTGGTCCGCGTCGTGCCCCGCTATCACGCCTTTCTGATCCGCTTCCCCACCCTGGAGGCGCTGGCTGCGGCTCCGCTCCGCGAGGTGCTGGAGGAGTGGTCGGGACTGGGCTACAACAACCGTGCCGAACGTCTGCTGCGCTGCGCCCGGACCATCGTCGCAGCATCGCCCGCGACACGTCCCGCGGGCCCCACGATCGCAGCCCGAGGGCCGGCGGCCGCACACGGACCAACGGCCGGCGGCCGCGACTCAGCGGCCGCGGAGGACCCCGCGGCCGGCGGACCCGCGACGCTCCCCGAGTGTCTCGACGAGCTGAGATCGCTGCCCGGCGTGGGCCCGTACACGGCCCGGGCGATCCTGATCTTCGCCCACAACGCGGACCTGGCCGCCGTCGACGCCAACGTGCGTCGGGTCCTCACGCACGAGCTCGGCCTGCCGCACGACCTCTCCCCGTCGGCCCTGCAGCAGGTCGCCGAGAGCGTCCTGCCGCGAGGACGGAGTCGCGACTGGCACAACGCCCTCATGGACTACGGCGCCCAGGTGCTGACCGGCCGCGCCACCGGCATCGCGCCGCGCAGCCGTCAGGGACGCTTCGCCGGGAGCCGCCGCTGGTATCGCTCCCAGGTCGTGCGTCTGCTCGTCGCCGAGGGCCCGCTGCCGGTCGCGACCGTGGCCGCCGCCGTGCATCTCGACGAGCCGGCGCTCCGGGACCTGCTCGCCGATCTGGTGCGCGACCGCATCGTCACCTACGAGCGGGACCTGCTTCGAGTCAGCTGAGAGACGCCTCGCGGCGCGAGGTCAGGGCATCTGCACCACGGGGCACCGTCCCCTTCGAGACCCCTCGGGACCCGGACCCCGGGAGCGCTGCCGTCAGTCGCCGGTCTCAGCGCCCAGCAGCGCCCGCAGATGGTGCTCGTCGCCGACCAGCGGCGTGCGCGAGCGCGACAGCAGGCGCGTCGCGGACGGCTCTCCGCGGCCCATCCGCCCCCGCAGCTCGTCGATACCGACGACCTGGAGGTCGAATCCGCGGTCGAGCCACTGTCCGGCCGGCCGCAGTGCCGCCGCCGCCGGCGGCGGCGGATCGACCGTCTCGGCGACCACCAGCACGTGCAGCGGCGCGGCGGTACCGAGCGCCGGACCGTCGGCGACATCGATGAGGGCCGCGTACAGCACGCCCGGCACATCGAACAGCGCCGCCGCCAGCACCCGCGACACGCCGACGGTCTTGGCGACCAGTCGCGCCATCTCGGCGTAGAGCGGGTGCCCCTCGTCGACCCGGTACAGCACCCGATTGCGATCGGTGCTGCGCACCACCCAGCCGGCGCGCTCCAGCCGGCGCAGCTCGCGATGGACGTTGGCCACCGCTTCGCCGGTGCGCCGCGCCAGCCCGCGGACGTGGAAGGCCACGTGTGGCTCCGCGAACAGCTCGCGGACCACGGCATCGCGCGTCCTCGATCGGCCAAGGTCGATCATCACTCTCCTTGCCGACATCGACACTTACAAGCAGGTAACGTTATCAATGATGATAACATCATGGCTGTTCGATGAGCTTCAAAGGTCGCCTCGTCCAGCGCGTTGACACGTCAGAGAACGTCCCTCTGGGCACCGTGAAGCGCTCGGTGGTTACGGAGTTGACAAGCTGGGAATAGCTTGTGATAGAGTTCTCAACGTCACGTTATTATAGGGAGGCGATGGTGTCTGAGGGTCTTGCGGGAGTGGTCGTGCGGGTCGTCGATGAGCTCAGCAGAGCCGTGTTCGGACCGGCCGGCTACAGCAAAGAGACCATCAGCGACGACCGCACCTCCGACGTCGTCTTGAAGCACTATCGACGCCATGGAGCGAGGTGAGTGATGACCAACCGCGTGTTCCTGACCATCGCGAGGATGTTCGACGGCGCCGGTGAGGCCATCCGCACGCCCGCCGGCGTCAATGTCGACCTGCTGCGCAGCTACGGCCCGCGCGATGAGAACGGCATGCCCGATCTGTACGGCAACGAGATAGCGGTCCGCCGCGACTGACGCCGCGCGCAGACCACGCAACGAGCCCCCCACCCGGCCCCTGTCGCCGTCCCCCCCGGCACAGGGGCCTCTCTCTATCTGCAGTCGATCCATCCGGAGTCTGGCGTCGCGACGCTGCCCCTCTCACAGGCTCGACGCGCAACGTTGTACCTCTCGCGGACGTGACGGCAGCCTCATCTGAGTGACGAGATCAGCTGTGGAGCGGAGAGCCGCCCTCAGGCAGCGGGAAAGTACGCCGGGAAGACGCGCGGGTGCCGCTTGCGCTGCCGGTAGGTGCGCGCCAGTTCGAGGAAGATGCCGACGTCGCGCTCCAGGTCGCTCTGAGTCCCATCGAAGTAAAACGTGCGTACCGGGATGTTGTCGTGGTCGCGCTGCACGACAGGGTAGACGGCTTCGGTGACGATGCCGTTCATGCAGGTGAAGGGACTGATGTCGACGATGCCGTCGGCGCCTTTGTGATAGAGGTAGATGGCCTTGCCGGCACTCAGCACCATCTCGCCGAGGGCCCCGGTGTACGGCAGATACGGCCAGGCGAACGTGAGCACCTCACGGATGTCATGCGGTTCCTCGTAGCCGATGAACTCGTCGTGGAAGGGCTCGTAGAGCGCCTCTTCGTCGCGTCGCTGGATGCCGGCCTTGACGCGGCGCACGAGGCTCGCGCGGGAGTATCGCCTGCCCTCTTCGATGAGGCGCCGACGCTGCTCGTCGTCGGTATACCAGATCCACTCTCCGACGTCGCTAAGCCAGCACTCGCCGCCGTGCTCTTCGATGACCCGCACGAGGTCCATGTTGGAGAACGTGTTGTTGCGGCAGAAGATCTCGCCGACGACGCCGATGAGCGGCCGCGAACGGTCGTAGGCCGCCGGCACGGCGCGGAAGCGATCGCGTGAGCGCCGCAGCGCCGCCTTCATGTTCGTCAGGCGTTCATCGTGAGTGACGTCACGAGCCTCGAGGGCCGCCGCCACGTCGTCGAGGCTCTCCTGGTAGACGATGTCTGTGCGGCCCTTCTCAGTCTCGTAGGGCCGCGTCTTGAGCAGCATCTTCATCAGGATGTCCTGCGCCACCACGGCGCGCCAGCCGGTCCGCACCAGGTCGTTGCCGTATTCGCCGATGGAGCGGTAGCCGTCGCTGGAGGTGATGGTCATCAGCGGGACCTGGTCGTAGCCATGCTCATCGAGCGTGCGCCGCACAAGGTGGTTGTACTGCCCGAAGCGGCAGGGGCCGTTGGCGGTGGGCAGCAGGAAGGCGAGGTCGCCGGGGTCACGGTCCTGCAGCATGCGCAGGAAGTCGCCGACGACGATCTTCTGCGGATAGCACTCGTCGCCCGAGGTGACGCGGCCGCCGAGGTCGAGCGTGCGATCGTCGCTGTCGGGGACCGGCCACGCCTCGATGCCGAGCGAGCGCAGCGCCGCCGCCAGCAGGTAGCTGCCGCCGTACGGCATGTGCGGCATGTAGAGCGTGCGCCCCTCGAGCCCGAACTCGCGCGTGGCGGCGTCGATGCGGGCCCGGCGCTCGGCCTCCTTCGTGGCGCGGCTCATACGCCGGCCTCGACGCAGCGCGGATCGTCGCAGGCCTCGCCGGCGTCGCCGGGGACGTCCTGGGGGCCCTCGCCGACGTCGATGTCGGCGACGCCGCCCTCCAGAGCCGCATCCGACCACCAGCGCAGGAAGCCCTTGCTGTCGAGATACGCCTCGCAGCGGGTCATGGCGCCGGCGTCGTTCTGGTGCTCGTCGAACTGGAGCGTGAGGAACGGCTTGCCGGAGGCTTCGCGCACGTAATGCTTGATGTACGAGTCGGGCCCGCACTTGAAATTGGTCATGTAGATGATGTGCAGGCGCGGGTCGTCGCTGGACAAGCGCGCCGCCTGGAGGATCTTGCGCCCGTAGTTCCAGTACATGTTGGGCACGATGTCGCGGACGTCGATGCCCTGCAGCGGCAGGAAGTCGAGCGGCACCACGTTGACCCCGTAGTACTTGCGCAGCTTGCGCGGCACGTCCATGTTGATGCCCTTGTCGTACATGTTGTACGGACGGCCGACCAGGACGATGCCCAGCTCGCCGCTCTCCCGCAGGACGGCCAGGGCCCGGTCGCCGGCCTCGCGCAGCGTGGCGCGGAAGGCCTGCTGGGCAGCGTCGCCGGCGTCGATGGCCGCCGCCAGCCGGCGCTTGCCGGCGCCGAGCTGCTGCGCCATCTCGGCGAGGTCCTTGACGAGCGTCTCCTTGCCGAGGCGGAAGCGCACCAGCGGCGCCAGGATCCGGTCGGCGTACGGCTGCAGGCGCGGGGCGGCGCGAGCCACGTACGGCAGCGTCTGGCCCCACGGGCAGGCGTGTGAGTTGGTGCCCGGGAACTCGGTCTCTTCGTTGATCTGGCTGGGCACGAAGATGTGGTCGACGCCCTCCCGGCCGAGCCAGTCGATGTGGCCGTGCGCCACCCGGATGGGGAAGCACGGCTCGGCCACCGTGGCGTCGACGCCGGCCTCACGGATGCCGCGGTCGCTCTCCGGGGAGAGCACCGGCCGGCAGCCCAGCTCGGCGAAGAAGGCCGACCAGAACGGCAGGCGGTCGAAGGTGTACATGGCCCGCGGCAGGCCGACGGTGAGCGCCCCGTCCCCGACACGTGCGACCGCCTCTTCGAAGTGTCGCAGAATGGCTTCTTCGCGCAAGGTGACGAGGTCTTCGATGACCGGCTGCTTCTCGACCTTGGCCCGCTTGCGATAGCGGTCGGAGCACTTGTCGCCCCAGTAGGTCTTCTCGCCCTCGATGGTGAACTGACGGACGTCGCAGTGGTTGCTGCAGCCCTTGCAGACGAAGTCGACGACGGTGTAGTCGACGGCCTGCAGGTCCCAGCCGCGGAACGTGGTCGGGCGGCCGGTGCGCTGCATGCGCTCGCGGGCGAGCAGGGCCATGCCGAGGGCGCCCATGACGCCGTTGTGCGGCGGCACGATGACCTCTTTGCCGAGGATGCCGCTGAAGGCTGCCGCCACCGCGTCATTGTACGCAGTGCCACCCTGGAAGTAGATGCAGTCACCGACGTGACGATCGCGCACCAGGCGGTTGAGGTAGTTGTGGGCGATCGAGTAGGAGAGCCCAGCCACCAGGTCTTCTTTGCGGGCGCCGCGCTGCTGATAGCTCATGACGTCGCGCTCCATGAAGACGGTGCAGCGCTCGCCCAGCCTGATCGGCGCCCGTGAAGACAGCGCCAGATCGGCAAACTCACCGATGATGCTGATGCCGAGCTTCTCGGCCTGCTCCTCGAGGAACGAACCGGTGCCGGCGGCACAGGCCTCGTTCATGGCGAAGTCGACGACGATGCCGTCCTGCAGGCTGATGAACTTGCTGTCTTGCCCGCCGATCTCGAAGATGGTGTCGACGCGCCGCTGGATCTGCCGGCCGATGAAGTCGGCGCCGGTCTTGTGCGCCGTGATCTCGTCGGTGACGATGTCTGCCCCGGTGAGCTCGCCGATGAGCTCGCGGCCGGAGCCGGTGGTACCCACGCCCAGCACGCGCACGCGGTCCCCGTACTTGGCACGGATGTCGTGCAGCGCCTTGTCCACGACCTCGACCGGTCGGGCGTCTGTCTTGACGTAGATCTCTTCCACGACGCGGGAGTCGGCGTCGATGAGCACCAGGTTGGTGGACACCGAGCCCACGTCGATGCCGAGGTAGCAGTCGGCCGTCTCGCCGGGGGGCAGCTCGCGCGGCGTGCTCATGTCGCGCAGCAGCAGGACGCGCGCCATCGACAGCGGCTCGGTGGTCGGGAAGTCGCCCTGTGGCAGGCTCTCCAGGTCCAACCCTGCCGCCGCGGCGTCCTCCTCGTGGGCGTCGGCTTCCACGAGCGCCGCCCCGACGGCTCCCATCCAGGCGTACAGGTCGGGGATCAGCAGCTGGTCGTCGGTGAGCTTGAACGCCTCGCGCAGCGCCTGCACCGCTCCCTTGTTGGCGGCTACGCCGCCGATGAACGCCACCGGCGGCTCGATGACCTTGCCCTTGGTGATGGTGCCACGGAAGTTGCGGATGACGGCGTCGCAGAGGCCGCGCAGCACTTCGGGAGGCTCATAGCCTTTCTGCTGCGCGTGGATCATGTCGCTCTTGGCGAACACGCTGCAGCGGCCGGCGATGCCGGCCGCCTTGCCGGCGCCGAGGACGACGTCGCCGACGTCTTCGATGTCGTAGAGCAGACGGCTCGCCTGCTGGTCCATGAACGAGCCGGTCCCGGCGGCGCAGTCGCCGTTGGTCTGATAGTCGGCGATGCCGACGCCGCCCAGCTCGCAGTCGCCCTCGAGACGGATGAACTTGCTCGTCTCGCCGCCCATCTCGAAGACGGTGACGACCTCGGGATGCAAGGCGTGCAAGCCGCGGGCGATAGCTTTGAACTCGTTCTCGTACCGCGCCCGCAGCGCCTCGCTGATGAGCCTGCCGGCGGAGCCGGTGACCCGTACGCCGCGGACTTCCTGAGCCGGCACGGCCGCCAGGACCTCGTCGAGCAGTCCGCGAGTGGCCTCGGTCGGGCTGCCCTTGATGCGCCGATAGCTGGTGACGAGGACCGGGCGCCCCTCGGCTACAGGCAGCTGTACGCCGGGCTGGAGGAAGAGTCGCGGGTGTGCCGCGGCCAGCGCCGCGTAGCGCTCGCCGTCGCCGGGCTCTCCGACGAGAGCCAGCTTGAGGCTGATACAACCGATGTCGATGCCGAGAAACGACATGCTGAGACGACCCGTTCCTCCTCGAGGCATGCTCGCGACGAACGCCGCGGACCCGCCGGTCGGGACGCGGAGCCTGAGCGGCCCGACCGAACCCGTCACATGCTAGTATGCCGCGCCCCACGTCGCAAGACGGACCGTTGCCCCCGGCCATCGTTGCGCTATCCGGCCGCCGCTGCCGGACCGCCGCCGTCAAACCGCTGCCGGAGCGCCACCATCGAGCCGCGGCCCAGTCGGTCGCCGACCGTGGCGCGGCATGGGAGCGTGCGATCGTCGACCTCCCGGCGGTGCCAAAGTCACCCGCGTCACGGCCGGGATGTCTACCCGCGACCCCTATCGTCTCCCTCCCCAGCCGCTGATCGCTCCTCTAGCCTGCCTGTACGCGGCACCACAGTATCGGAAAGGTGCCCAGGACAGGGAGGCCATCGTGGAAGACACCGCACCGCTCACCAACAAGGAACGCCGGGAGAACGTCGCGTTCCTCCTCGAACGCTACCGCGCCGACCCGCGGCAGCCGACGCCGCTGCTCGACGACGATGAGCTGACCGCGTTCCGCGCCGACGCCGACGAACGGCAGCGCCTCTTCTACAAGCTGCTCTGCTACGCGGCCCTGACGGCGCAGCCGGCCCCGGAAGCGATCGTGCGCGCCGACTGGGAGCGGTTCTCGGCGGCCGGCGTCGTCGACGCCCTCTACGCGCGCACGTTCGATCTGGCCACCTACTCGGTCGATCCGCCGGTCACACGCGGCGACAGCAAGGGCAAGCTGGTCGACTTCTCCTGCCTGGCCCAGCACCGCGACGTCTGGTCGCAGCTCCTGCCCGAGCCGGCCGACCCCGAGGCGACCGTGGACGTGCTGCGCGCCACCTCCGGTGGGGCGCTCAAGTCGCGCGCGTTCTGGGTGGTCCGTGAGATGCGCCGCAACGGCCTCTGGAGCAACACCGAGCTCGACCGTTACGGCTACGTACCGGACGGCCGGGTGCGCAAGCGTTCCGTGCGCATGGGTCTCATCGATCTGCCGGAGAAGGCCGACACGTTCGCCGACATGAAGACCGCCTCACGGGCTCTGCACGCCGTGATGAGACTGGCCGAGAAGCAGAACGGGTCCTTCGACCTGCCGGTCAGTATGGCCGCCGAGCGCTGCGAGATCTGCGACGCGCTGCGCATGGCCACCTGCCCGATGCCGCACTGCCGGTTCCGTCGCCAGGCGGCCGCCGCCGCTTGACGACTGCGGTCGCCGGCGACCCACGGAGCCCGGGCCGCCGGCGACCGCCTCGACGCTGCGGTGACTCCTCAGCGGACGCGGACGCGCCAGAGAGCCCTGCTCACCTGCCGATTACCGGCCGCGTCGACGGCCAGGAACGTGACCGTCCACGTGCCGCGACGGACCGGCTTGAGGCGGTACTTCCAGGCCTTGTTGACGACGACGTTACGCTTGACCGAGCGCGCCACGACACGCTTCCTGGAGTCCCGCACCACGATCGTCACGGTGGCGGTCGGCCCCAGCGTGTCGGCGACCCTGCAGGTCGCCACGGCGGTCCTGTACCGGCGCACCGTCGTCAGCGCCCTCGTGAGCATGACCGCCGGCGGCTTGGAGTCGACCATGACGGTGGCGCCGCCGCGCGACTCCTCACCGTCGGCGGAGGCCGTCAACAGCATCGTGTAGCGCCCGTTGTACGCCTTCCCGTTGGACCACAGACCATCCCAGTCGAAGGCGTGCCTGCCGGCGGCCAGCGCCTTCCAGCTCACCATCAAGACGGTCCCTCTGGACCGCACGATGGCCAGCGACACGTCAGCGGTGCGTGTGGTACGGAACTCGAGCCGGGCCGTGTCGTTGCGGCCGTCGCCGTTCGGCGACAGAGCCAGCACGCGGACCGGGGCGCGCAGGGTACGATCGACGCGCACCGCGGCGCTGCGGATGACCGTGTTGCCGGCCACGTCGCGGGCGGCGATCTCGATGCGGTAGCCTCCGTCCTCGGCGCGCACGCGGCGCGAGCCCGACGTCATGCGGCCGTCCCAGGCGATCGAATGAGTCCCGGCCGCCACATCGGTCCAGCCCTGCAACACCTCGACGGCCTTGCCGGCGGCGTTGCGCACGATGGCCTTGGCTGTGCACGATTCGCTGAGCGAGTACTGCACCGTCGTCCTGATGTCGACGACGCCGCCGCTCGGATTGAGGACCGCCGGGCTCACGTCCTCGACGGTCACCTCAGGCACGGCCGTGTCGACCGTGACCGTGGCCCGGCAGGCTCTCGCGACGCCGTCGGCGCCGGCAGCCGAACCGGTCACCACGTACGCCCCGTCCGGGACCGCGACGCCGGCCTCGTCGGTGCCGTCCCAGGCGATCGAGACCGCCTCACCGCTGCCGGCGAACGACCGCACCGGGGCGCCTCCTGCCGGGGCGATGGCCAGCGACCAGTCGACCGGACCGGAGGCGATGAACTCGATCAGCGTCTGGTCGCCGGACCCGTCGCCGTTGGGGCTCAGGACCGCCGGCTGGGCGTTGAAGGCGTACAGCTTCGGCAGGCCGGTGTCGGCGACGACCTTGCGCACGGCCGGCAGAGTGGCTGCGAAGGCGTCCCCGGGACACGTCGTGTGGCAGACGTCCCGGTGCCCGCTGATGGCGCGCACCTTCACCGTGGTGCCGCCCTTGAACTTGTCGGTGTCGGAGCAGTAGGCGGAGACCCACGCCGTGGGGTCGACGTGATGGACGTCGAGCTTCCACGCCAGGAGGCGCTCCAGCGAGGCCACGGCGGCCGTCGGCGGCGGCGCCGCCGAGAAGTCGCCGATCACGGAGATCCCGGTCGAGCTCGAGTTGAAGCCCAGGGCCTGGGCCCCCTGCACGGCCCGCGTCATGCCGCCCTTGCGGCCCTCGTAGATGGTGCCGTACCGGTCGACGAGGAAGTTGTAGCCGATGTCGTTGAAGCGACAGACTTTGGCATGATAGTAGTAGACGGCGCGGACGACGCCGGGTGCCTGCGCCCGGGTGTACGTATTGCCGCTGGCGGTGTGATGCACCACGGCGAACCTCACCGTGCCGTAGCTGGGCGCGCTGCGCCGCCACGACTCGTTGGCGCCCCATTCGGCCCGGGTCACGATCTCGGGTCTGGTGGTCACCGCCAGCGCCGCGTCGTCGGGCGCGATGCCGGCGACCGCCAGCGCGGCGCGCCGCAAGGCGTTGGCGGCGCGGTCGCCGGCCGTAGCATCGCCCTGGACGTTGACGACCGAGGCCCTGACCGTGCGATCACGCGGCCCGCGTACCTCGAGATAGCGGGCCGAACCGACCCACTGCGGATCCGAGACGAGCCTGCGTACGCCGTCGTCGCCGCGCACCAGCTCGAAGCTCAGCGTCGTCCAGCCCGACCAGGGGCCGTCTGCGGCGCGCACGCGATAGCGGGTCAGCGGGCGCCGGCCGGCGCCGCGCGAGCAGGTGAAGCCGACCATGTTGAAGCGCAGACCGGGGTCGATGGCGACCGGCGAGACCCGCCCTTCTATCTCTGCCCGGCCGCCGCGGCTCGCTGTACCGGCACGCGGCACCAGCGCCACGTCGCCGGCCCCGGGCGCGGCAGCGACGGTCCGCGCAGATGTTTTCGCGGCAGCCTGAGCAGCCGGCGCCAGAGAGACGTGCGCCGCACGCACCGGCGGCACGGCCAGCCAGGCGCCGACCGCGCTGCTGACCCGCGGCGCCGTCCACAGCGCACCCAGGGCGCAGCCGACCGCGACGGCGAGCACGGCCACCGCCGCAGGTCCTCTTCGTCGAGAGCCGCTCTGTCTCTGCCGCCACACTGCGTGCCTCCCTGAAGCTCGAACGGCCACTGTCTCTTCGACATCATGCCGCCGACACCTTAGGGATTCTTGCACGCGCAACCGGGATGACCTGCTGGGACCGTTGGGAGACGGCTGCCGGCGGAGGTCCACGGGGTCCCGCTCGAGGGACCCACAGACCGCCTTGCTGCACAGATCGGCGGCCAGACACCGATCGCCGGCCGTCGCCCACAGTGAAGACGGTTTACGGTTCCAACGTCTCGTCGCAGGGCGTAGGATGCCGATAACTCGAACTGACGAAAGGGCAAACCTGCCGCGAGGCAGGGGCGCAAAGCCAGAGGTCTTGTGGTGGACAAGATGGCTCAGCTGCCGAACCAGAGGACACGCGGCATCGAGATCGCCGCAGCACCCCTGTGCACACCGACAGCTCTGCGTGTGCGCCCCCTACCGGGTGTGCTCCTTCGTCACACAGCCAATGACCGGGCGGTCGTCCTGCGGCGGCCGCCGAACGGAGCATGGCGGGAGGCGACATGAGAGCGAGATCACTGGCGTTCCTGATAGGGGCGCTCCTTCTCTGCGCGGGGGCCGCGATGCCGGCCCTGGCGGGTGCGCAGGGCGACTCGGCGGCCGACCTGGTCGGCGAGAGCGTCGCCCGGGAGATGGACGCCTCCGGCGCCATCCCCGTCATCATCTTCGCCGAGGATGCCGTGACCGCTGTGCAGGCGGCGCTCCCCGCAAGCGCCGACGCTCAGGCACTGCCGTTGATCGACGGCGTCGCGGCCCGGCTGACGCCACAGCAGATCGAAGCGCTGGCCGCCGACCCGGCGGCGGCAGCGGCGATCGATGAGATACAGCTCGACGACGCCGTGGTGGGTCTCGACTGGCCCGACTACCTCAGCTACACCAACTCCGCCATCGGACTCGGCGGCGTCACCCCGGCGTGGGACGGCGGCCCGACCGGCGCCGGCGTCAACGTCGCCGTGCTCGACACCGGCGTGAGTGCGCATGACGACCTTACCGGGGCGAGCGGCCTGCGGGTCGTCAAGTTCAAGGACTTCGTGCATCGCGGCCGCAAGTCGTACGACGATGCCGGGCACGGCACCTTCGTCGCCGGCCTCATCGCCGGCAACGGCTCCGCCTCCCTGCCGGAGTACGACGGTGGCCAGGCGACAACGCAGTATCGCGGCGTCGCCCCGGAGGCCGGCATCGTCTCCCTCAAGGTCCTCGACGGTGAAGGCAGCGGACGCGAGTCCGACGTGATCCGGGCGATCGCCTGGACCATCAAGAACCGGCATCGCTACGACATCGGCGTGATGAACATCTCGCTCGGCGCCAAGATCACGGCGCCGGCCGAGTACGACCCGCTGGCGATGGCCGTCGAGGCGGCCTGGAAGAGCGGCATCGTGGTCGTGGCGGCGGCCGGCAACGAGGGCGAGTTCGGGCCCGGCGGCATACTCTCCCCGGCCAACGAGCCGCATGTGATCACCGTCGGTGCCGACGACACGCGCCAGACGCGGTCCACCGACGACGACATCATCTGCTACTACAGCTCTGTGGGCCCGACCCTGTTCGACGAGTACGCCAAGCCCGACGTCGTGGCGCCCGGCAACCGGAACATCTCGCTGCGCGTCCCCGGCAGCTTCGTCGACACCAACTGGCCCGAGAACCAGATCCCGGTCGCCGACTACATCCCCGGCGCGGCGGCGGACGCGACGCCACAGTACTTCAAGCTCTCGGGCACCAGCACCTCGGCCCCGGTGGTCAGCGGCATCGCGGCGCTCATGCTCGACGCCGACCCCACGCTCACCCCCGACGACATCAAGCTGCGACTGATGGAGACGGCCGACCCGCTGCCCGAGACCAGCGTGCACCAGCAGGGCGCCGGCGTCGTCGACGTGCCGGAGGCGCTCACCTCAAGCCTCAAGGCCAACGGGCCGACACTGTCAGAGGACCTCGGCGACGGGACGACCATCCTGCCGGCCGCCGTATACGAAGGCTTCGAGGACTACGCATGGCTCAAGTTCAAGTGGACGAAGTTCAAGTGGACGAAGTTCAAGTGGACCGGCACCGAC
>DIWP01000059.1:0-20704 GCA_002423545.1 Thermoleophilia bacterium UBA6103 | reverse complement strand
CAAGTGGACCAAGTTCAAGTGGACCACGCTTGATTGGCAGAAGTTCAAGTGGACCACGCTCATCGAGGGACAGTAACCGGCAGCGCAGACAGCCGAGACGACAGGACTCGGAGGACGGCCGCGCGGCAACGCGCGGCCGTCCTCGCATACATAGGCATCCTGACGGCGGCCGCGGCGGCCTGCGTCGTCCTGGCGGCGGGCGGCGGCTCCACCGACTTCCCGCCCGCCCTGCTGGCCTTCATCGCCCTGGCGGCGATCGCCGACCTGAGAGAGATCAAGCTGCCGCTCGTCGGCATCGTGACCCTGTCGTTCGTGCCGGTGCTGGCGGCCCTCATGGTCTTCGGTCTCTGGCAGGCCATCATCGTGGCCACCATCTCCGGTGCCTCGGCGGTCTGGTTCACCCGCGACCCGCGCAAAGTGCTCTTCAACGTCGCCAACTACATCGTCTCGACGTTCCTGGCCGGGTCGCTCTACCTGGCGCTGCTGCCGGAGGCGGCCGCCTTTGTGGACAAGATCGCGCCGGCCTTCGCCTACGCCATCGTCGACTTCCTCGTCAACACCGCCCTCCTGGCCGGCGTCATCGCGCTGGAGACACACGCCAACGCGCTGCGGCTGTGGACCGAGAACTACCGCTGGGCCTGGGCCGGGTACCTCACCGGGGCCTCGCTCGGCCTGTTCATCGCCTGGCTGTACACGGTGCTGGGACTGCCCGGTCTGCTCATCGGCCTGCCGCCGCTCTACCTCATCTACTACTCCTACGATGTCTACGTCGTCAGGGCTCGCGAGCGCGCCGCGCACAGCGCCGAGGTGGCGGGGTTCCGGGAGGAGCTGTTCGAATCGGCCCGCCTCCATGAGGAGCTGCGTGACGCACAGCTCAAGGTGGCCGCCGAGATCGAGCGCGCGCGCCGCATCCAGGTCGATCTGCTCCCCGACACGGCGCCCGAGATCGCCGGCCTGCAGATCGCCAGCCGGATCAGCTTTCTCGGCGAGATGGGCGGCGACTACTACGACTTCGTGCCGTACTCGGACGGCCGCCTGGCGATCGTCTGTGGCGACGTGATGGGCAAAGGCCTGGGAGCGGCGCTGTTGATGGCCATGGCCCGCTCGGTGCTCCACGACGCCGCCGAGACCGGCGGCGAGCCGGCCGAGGTGCTCGGCCAGGTCAACGACGCCCTGGCGCGCGACCTGGAGGGCCAGCACCTGACCTACTTTCTCACGCTGGCGTACGCCCTCTGGGACCCGGCGGCGAGCCGCCTGGAGATCGCCGGCGGCGGTCATACCCCGGTGCTGCAGACGACCGCCGACGCGACCGTCGAGATCGCCTCGCAAGGCCCCATGCTCGGCATCCGCCAGGGCGTCCCGTTCGCCGGCGAGACCGTGCCGGCGCAGCCCGGCGACCTGCTCGCCTTCTATACCGACGGCATCACGGAAGCTCGCCGGGAGGGCGGTGAGCAGTTCGGCATCGATCGTCTCTCGCAGACGCTGCTGACGCATCGCGACGACCCCCTGCCTGCTATTCTGGACACCGTCTGGGACGCGGTGGAAGGATTCCGCTGTGGAGCGCCGCCGACCGACGACGCGACGCTCCTCCTGGTGCGGCTCTCCTGATGCCGCAGCGCACACACGAGACCGAGGCCGCCGACGTGCAGCACATGCCGAGCAGACGTCCACCGACGCTCAGGGTCTTCAGATACCGGGACGGGGCCACCAGCCTCCAGAACGTCGTCGGCGACGGCGATCTGCCGCTGCCCGAGGCCGACCTGCTCAAGTGGGCGCGCGACGCGCTCGACCAGCAGACGTTCGTCGCACAGACGGTCCCCTTCGAGGGCACCACGCACAGTAACGAGCTGTGCTTCATACCCCGGGACGACCGCTGCGACATCCTCAGCATCCATGCCGACTCGCGACGCCGGCATCACGGCGATCACCGCCGCAGCCTCCTGGAGATCCTCAACGATCTGGCCGCGGCCGTCGCCTGCGGCCGCCTGCGCTTCCTCGATCCGGACGAGCTGGCACAGGAGCTGGCGCTCGGCGAGGCCATCCTCGAGCGCCCGCTGACCGACAGCGCCACCGTCGCCACGGCACGCACCGACGTGACCGACGCTCTGGAGCACCTCGGGTTCTCACGCGAGCGCCGCGAAGAGACGGTGCTCTGTCTCTCGGAAGCGTCGACCAACGCCGTCATGCACGGCGGTGGCAGGGGGACGCTGCGCCTCATGAAGCTCGACGGCCGCGCCCGGATCGTGGTCGCCGACCGCGGTCCCGGTCTCAGCTTCATGAACTGGCTCGGAGCGCGCGGCGGTACCCAGGCCTCGATGGGCTACGGCTACCACATCATCCTCGAGCACATCGACGACGTCGCCCTGAGTACCGGACCGGGCGGCACGACCCTGATCCTCGACCAGCACCCACGTCGCCCGGAGGTGACCACCTCATGCTGACCGCCCGCCTGGAGCACGAGCCGGAAGCGGTGATCTACCTCGCCGGCGAGATGGACCTCGACTGCGTCGACCTGCTGCGTGAGACGGTCGAGAAGGTCGGCGACGGCGCCGACACGATCATCCTCGACTTCACCGACGTCACCTTCATCGACTCCTCGGGCACCGGGATCTTCGTCAGACTGTGCCTCGATCTGCAGGTGGCCGACGTCAAGCTGCGCGCGCGCAGCATCCCGCCGGTGGTGGCCCAGGTCTTCGACATGCTGAAGGTCCGCGCGCTGGTCGGCGACGAGGTGTTCCAGAGCTGACGACCGGGAGAGGCAGAGCGTACGCAGGTATCCTCGCCCTCCTCGCCTCTCGTCGATCGTCCCGGCCGCTCCAGATCACGCCGCTCCGGCGCCGGCCTCTGTGACCGTCGACTTCGGCGCGGGATGCTAAGGTGGCGGAATGGGACGGGCGGACACATGGACGCCGAGCTATCTGCTGCTCCCCGCCGGCGAGTTGCAGCGACGCGCCGGCACGGCGCTGGCGGCGCTGCGTCATTGCCGCCTCTGCCCCCGGCGCTGCGGCGTCGATCGCAGCGCCGACGAGCTGGGTCACTGCGGCGTCGGCCGCCATGCCATCGTCGCCGACGTCGGCCCCCATCACGGCGAGGAGCGCTGTCTCAGCGGTGTCTTCCGGGACGGCCTGGCGACCACGCTCGGGCTTGTCGGCGGCTCCGGCACCGTCTTCTTCGCCGGCTGCAACCTCGGCTGTACCTTCTGCCAGAACTGGGCGATCTCTCACGAGCGGCGCGGCCGTCCGCTCGACGCCGACTCGCTGGCCCGGATGATGCTGCTCGTGCAGCGTCAGAGCTGCCTCAACCTCAACCTCGTCACGCCCAGCCACGTGGTGCCGCAGATCCTCGAGGCCCTGGTCCCGGCCGCCGAGGCCGGCCTGCACCTGCCGATCGTCTACAACACGAGCGGCTACGACGAGGTCGAGACGCTGCGCCTGCTCGACGGCGTCGTCGACATCTACATGCCCGACTTCAAGTACTGGTCGGGGCAGAGCAGCGCCGCCTATCTCTGCGCCGAGGACTACCCCGAGAAGGCGCGGGCGGCGATCGCCGAGATGCACCGCCAGGTCGGCGACCTGCAGCTCGGCGCAGACGGCGTTGCCCGTCGCGGCCTGCTGGTACGACACCTGGTGATGCCGGAGGCCCTCGACGAGAGCACCGCCATCTTTGAGTGGCTGGCCCAGCTGAGTCCCGACACCTTCGTCAACGTGATGGCCCAGTACAGGCCGCAGGGCGCCGCCCGTCGCGACCCGGCCCTTGCCCCGGCCGGCGGCCGGCGCCTCTCACGGGACGAGCACCGGCTGGCGCTCGAAGCCGCGCACCGGGCCGGCCTGCGACGCGCCGGCCGCTGGTGACGTCAGGTCGCCGCGGCGTGCCGAAGGTGGCCTGACAGGCGGCCTCTCACGGCTGGGCGAGCTACCGCGGCACCTGGGCGGCCTCTCGCGGCGGGTCGAGCTACCGCGGCACCTGACGGCCGGCGCGCGGCAGCGCGTCGTAGAGCTCGTCCCAGAGCACACGGTCCGTCCACGAGGTCTCCGGCTCATCGCCGAACAGGCGTGCGGCCTCGTCACCATCCATCCGCCCGGTGATGCTGCGCCTCAGGTCCTGCGCGGAACGGCAGCCCTCCGCGACTCGCAGCTCTTCCGGTCTGGCCGTGAGCCACTCCAGAAGACGGCCGGTCTCGGACGTCGACGTCCAGTCGGCCGCGCGGCGCAGCGACACCACCACCAGGACCACCCCCAGCAGTCCGGCCAGTGCCAGGATGATGAACACCGCGATGCCGCCGGCATCCGCCCAGCCTCCATAGCGTGACGCGTACAGCATCGTGAGCCCGGAGAACGATGCCAGGGCCACACCCGTCCAGAGCCGCACCGAGCGGCTCCTCTGCGTGCCCGTGTCGACAGTCACGTCGATCTCACCTCCCGCGGCGTCCGGCCGGTAACAGGAGCCAAGCCGAAACACTCCCGACGGCCCCAGGTCTGTACCGACATGCGCCGGCGCCTTCAGGTAGAGTGTTCCCAAACACACGCAACTGCACGCACACACTCAGCCCGACCGCACGCGCAAGCTGCGGCCGCCGCGGCTCGACCCTCGGTCATCCCGCCGCCAACCGATCATCCCGCCGTCAACGGACGTAGCGGAGAGAGACGGTCTTGCTCGTGTAGCCCGCCTTGCTCACCTTCACCTTGACCTTGCCCGGCGTGCTCCTGGCCGCCAGCGTCAGCTTGGCGACGCCGGATGAGTCGGTGAGCTTCTTCTTGGCGCCGATCCTGACGAGCACTCCCTTGAGCGCCGTCCCGGCGTCGCGCACGGTCACCTTCACGATCGCCTTCTTGCCGACCTTGATCTTGGCGGGCTTTACCGACACCGTCAGCCCGGCCTTGATCTGCGTGTGCCACGTGGCCTCCGGCTTGCTTCCGGCCAGATGCGCCAGCACGTTGAGGCGGCCGGCCTGCGCCGCCGCCGCCAGATGATAGACGGTGCTCGTGCCGACCGGCGTGCGCACCGAGACCGGCGCGCCGAGCTTGGTCACCGTCGCGTTGGAGCGGCGCGCGAAGACCCGCGCCCGCGACCCGTCGCGCTGCGACCAGACCACCCAGACACGCCCGACGGGATCGGCGGCGACGGCGACCTCGCCCTTGGCGGCGCTGCCCCCGGCCACGAGCAACGAGCCCACGGCTCCGGACATGAGCTTCCACAGCCTCACCCTGGTCATCGTCGGGTACCCGGTCGGATATGCCACGAACACACCGGCGAAGCCGGCCGGACGACCGGTCATCGGCACCTTGGACAGCATCATGCTGAACGCTGGGCTGCCCCCGTACGATGTGGTGCTCGACGGCAGAAGAGTGGCGCCACCGGCGGGAGCGCCGGTGGCCTGCGAGACCGGCGCGACCCAGACACCCTCCTTGCCGGTGGCGTTCGAGGCCCACGCCAGCCACAGGTCGTCGCCGACCGGATCGTAGCCGAGGTTCGAGTAGTAGCCGCAGCACGTGCCTCCGATGAGGGCGTGGAAGTCGTAGTCGGGCGCCGCGCTCGAGGTGGAGCGATGCACGAAGACGCCTGGAGTCCCGTACCAGGTGAAGAACGGGAGCCCTCCGCCGGCCGGTGTCCGCACGGCGTTGACGGGGCTGCCGTAGGCGTAGTGACCGATGACGGTCTCAATGGCGCCCGGCTGCAACGCCCAGACAGAGCCCGACGGGGACGTCGCCCACCTGAGCCCTTCCACCGGATCACCGGTGTACGCCGAGCGGATGCCGCCGAAGAAGACCTGCAGCTCCGCCCCGGTCCACAGCAGGGCCGGATCGTTCAGCACCGCCCAGCCGCTCTGGACCGGGATCACGGCGCCGCGCGCGCCGGCGGCGGTCAGAGCGGTCACCACCAGGTCGTCTTTGCCGGGATCGAGCACGCTCTCTCTCACCCAGGCGACGTGGAGCACGTCCCCGGGACCGCGGACCAGTCCGACTTGGGTGAGATTGGTCCCGGTGGCGCCGGTCACGTCGCTCCAGCTCCCCGGCGAGCCGGCGCCGGCGGAGGTCGCCCAGGAAGCGCACGCCACAAAGAGCATCAGAGACGAGAGAAGGGTCGCCCACATCGCGTGGCGACTCTGACGTCTGACCCGCCACCCTGCGACCGATCGGGATGCCGCATGCATGCCATCCATGACGCACCTCCTCGCGAAGACCGGCCTGTGCGGCATTCCCGATATGATGCATCGGCTTGTGCCGTATCCGCTCACTCTTTCCTCCGTCCCACCTCTTCAACCCCGTCGTCACGGGCGTGGCAACGCGAGCACGCCGGGCAGCGCCGGGGAACAGCGTCCGCCCGGCAGCGGCCCGAGCAGTGGCGCCGTTCCGCATGCCGAGCGCCGCATACGCAGCAGGCACGGCCGTCGTCACCGTATCTGGAGACCCCGTCGGCCGCCAGCTATGCTTTCACGGCGACATGGGCCGCACCACACGACGCGAGGGAGACCGATGGCAAGCCCGCACCTTCTCGATCGCGACGCAGCCGTCATCTGCGTCATCGACATCCAGGAGCGCCTGGCCGCCGCCATGGCCGAGCGCGAGCAGGTGATGGAGGCGGCGCGGCGGCTGATCCTGGCGGCACGGCGGCTCGAGGTACCGATCGTGCTCACCGAGCAGTACCCCCGCGGCATCGGACCGACCGAGCCGGTGCTGGTGGAGGTGCTCGGAGACGCGTACGCCCCGATCGAGAAGCTGCACTTCTCCTGCTGTGAGGAGCCGCCCTTCAGAGAGCGCCTGCAGGACCTGGGACGCGAGCAGGTGGTCCTCTGCGGCATGGAGGCCCATGTGTGCCTGCTCGCGACCTGCCTCGATCTGCTGCACGACGGCTTCCGGGTGCACGTGATCGCCGAAGGCATCTGCTCGCGGAACGCCGAGCACAAACGACTGGCTCTTGCGCAGATGGTGCAGGCCGGCGCCCTGGTGACATGCGTCGAGGCCGCCGTCTACCAGATGCTGCGACGGGCCGGCACGCCCGAGTTCAAGGAGCTGCTGCCGCTGTTCAAGTAGCCCGGCCTCCGCACAGTCCGGCCTCTCTGCAGTCCGGCCATCGCACAGTCGGCCCCCGCGCAGTCCGGCCTCCGGGCAGTCCGGCCTCCGGGCGCCGGTCATGCCGCGCCGCGGTGGCGGCGGCCGCGCCACCGTGCCGGCGGCCGCAGCGGAACGTGTCGCGACCGGCCGCGGTGGGCAGAGGGAAGCAGCGACCGGCCGCCGCACGTGGCCGGAGACCTACAGCAAGACGACGGGAGGCCGAGATGGGCGACGAGTACCTGCCGGGTATCTACATGAGGTTCCGCAGCGACTACCCCGCGGTCGGCGAGGCGCTGGACGCGCTCGGCGAGGCGGTCGACACCGCCGGCCCGCTGGACGAGCGTACAGAGCGGCTGGTCAAGCTGGGCTTGGCCATCGGCGCCGTCGCCGACGGCTCTGTACGGTCGAACGCACGCAGGGCGCTGGCGGCCGGAGCGACGCCGGAAGAGATCCGCCACGTCGCCCTCATGGCCATCACGACCTGCGGCTTCCCCACCGCCATCGCCGGGCTCGGCTGGATCGACGAGGTGCTCGCAGCCGAAGGCTGAGCCGCGGGACCGAGCCGGAGGCGCATCGGCGCCGCCGGCCGGCCGTCACGTCCCGAGCGTCAGACGATCGACCTCGGCGAGTACGTCGTGGGTGACATCCCAGGCGCCGGTCGCCGCCACGTTGGCGCGGGCCTGCTCCGGACGGGTGGCGCCGGCGATGACCGAGGCCACCAGAGGCCGGGCGGCAAGCCAGGAGAGCGCCAGCTCGAGCAACGTATGGCCGCGCGACTCGGCAACGCGCCGCAGAGCCTCGGTGCGGTCGAGGTCGTCGACCTCGACCGCCTCATCGAGCGGGCGACCGTCAGCGCCGCCCAGCCTGGTGCCGGCCGGCGCCGGCTCGCCGCGGCGATACTTCCCGGTCAGCAGGCCCGATGCCAGCGGGAAGTACGGGATGAAGGCCAGGCCGAGACGCTCACACGCCGGCAAGAGGGCGCCTTCCGCACCGCGGCGCAGCAGGCTGTACTCGTCCTGCACGCAGGCGAAGCCGCGTAGATCGCCTTCGCGGGCCACCCACGCGGCCTCCGCGAGCTGCTCGACCGAGAAGTTGGAGCAGCCGATCTCCCGCACCTTGCCGGCTTCCATCAGACCGTTGAGCACCGCCAGAGTCTCGCCGATCGGGGTCGCGGGATCGGGCGCGTGCATGAGGTACAGGTCGATCACGTCGGTGCCGAGCCGCCGCAGGCTGTCGTCGCAAGCGCGCACGACCCAGCGCGGGTCACCGCCGCTGAGGCCTGCGACCGGCGTCAGCTTGCCGAACTTGGTGGCGATCACGACCCGGTCCCGGCGCCGGCCCAAAGCACTACCGAGCAGCTCCTCCGACGACCCGCTGCCGTAGTAGTCGGCGGTGTCGAAGAACGTGATGCCCACGTCAAGGGCGGCATCGACCACCGCGGCCGTGCCGGCACGATCCAGGCGCGTGCCGAAGTTGTTGCAGCCGAGGCCGGTCACCGACACCGTCAGGCGGCCGATCCTGCGCTTCTCACAGGGCGTGCGCGTCATCGACCGGTCCTTTCCATCCCACGGCCCATCATCGGCGTGGTCCGCGTACGTTCCAGACCCGTGTGCCGATCGGGACACGGTCGTAGAGCCAGATGACATGGTGGTCGTACAGACGCGTACAGCCATGCGAGAAGGGCCGCGGGAAGCGTCGCAACAGACGCGGCTGATCGGTTCCATGGATGCCGATGATGCCGAGATAGCCCATGTAGCGGGCGCCGTTGGCGCCGCCGGGCTGCAGACGCTTGCGCCGGATGCGGAAGCCCTTGCCGAGCGGGGTCGGTGTGGTCGGCTTGCCGAGGACGCAGGGGAAATCGCGCACGATGCGTCCGCGCTCGTAGTAGTACAACCGATAGACCCTGTGATCGATGACGATGAGACGCTTGAAGACCCGAGGCACGCGATGAGGGTTCGGGTCGCGACTGCGACCCGACCGCTTGCGGCTGCGGCCGGCCATGCTGAGGGCGTCGGCGGCGACCAGCGCCCGGAACACCGGCCGGCCGCGCCCCCGCGGCGTCCACCGCACGGAGAAGCCCGACGACGCATCGGTCGACGCGGTTGCGACCGTCCGCCAGGTACCGCCGAGCCGCCGCTGGATCGTCACCGTGGCGCCGGCCGGCCGCCGCGGCCTCACCGTGCCGCGAAACACAGCCGGCTCACCGATCCACATGACCCTGGGGACCGTGAACGTGACCCGGGAGCGCACGCCGACGGCCACCTCGTCTGAAGCCACGGCAGCCGCGCCCGCGGCAGCCCCTGTGACCGCCTCGGCCACGTACGTAGTGGAGTACGACGGCGTGTGGAGCAGTGAGAAGCGGCCGTCGGGAGCCGGCATCACCGTCCCGACCACGACCGGCCCACCGCCGTCCGCCGTCCGGGCGCTGACGAGCACGGTCGTCGAGGCCGTCACGGCGACGCCGGAGACCACCAGCCGCCCACGCAGGGCCACACGCTCACCGAAGACGATGGTGCCGCGGTCGGTGCTCAGGGTCAGCGACGTCGCCGCGGCCGGCTCGGTACGAGACGCGGATCCGTCGTCGCCGTCGGCGGCTGCCGGTTCGGCCGGTGCCGCCGCTCCCAGGACGGCCGTCAGCACGAGCAGCAGGGTCGCCAGACATCGTCGCATGGACGACTGCGTACCCATCCGGGGCCCGACCCATGCCGGCGGTCGTCGCCGCGGTCGCGACGGCGTGCCGCGCGGCGCTCGCACCGCCCGGCAGCTCCCGGGCGGTGCGCCGGTAGCCGACGCTGGTCCGGAAAGCGTAGCCTAGGGTCCTGTCCCGATAGGGATGCGCGTTCGGAGCGTTCGTGGAACGAGTGGGGCTGTCCCAGGGCTCCACGGCCACGTCGGGAGGTCGCCGTTGTCCAGGAAGGGCTGGCTGCTCTTCATATCGCTGTGCATCATCTGGGGCATCCCCTACCTGCTCATCCGCATCGCCGTGCAGGAGATGTCGCCGGTCGTGCTGGTCTTTCTGCGCACCGGCCCGGCGGCGTTGCTGCTTCTGCCTCTGGCGCTGCACCGGGGACGCATCCGGGCGCTGTTGCGGCACTGGCCGTGGGTGGTGGTGTTCGCTCTGGTCGAGATCACCGTGCCCTGGCTGCTGCTGAGCCACGCCGAACAGCGCCTGTCCAGCTCCATGGCCGGCCTGCTGATCGCCACCGTGCCGCTGATCGGGGCCGTCCTGACACGCTTCGTCGGCCCCGCCGAGTCGTTCGACACACGCCGTATCGCCGGCCTCCTCATCGGCTTCGCCGGCGTCGCGGCGCTTGTGGGCCTCGACCTCGGCACGCTCGACCTGTGGGCGGTCGCCGAGGTCATCGTGGTCAGCCTGCTCTACGCCGCCGGTCCGTTCATCATCAGCCGCCGCCTCACCGACGTTCCCAGCGTCGTGGCCGTCACGGCCGCCCTGGCCTTGACGGCGCTCATCTACGCACCGTTCGCCATCGCGGACTTCCCGTCATCGATCTCGCTCACGGTCATCGGCTCCATCGCCTTCCTGGCGATCGTCTGCACGGCGCTCGCGTTCGCGCTCTTCTTCCGGCTCATCAAGGAGGTGGGTCCGGCGCGCTCGACGGTCGTCACGTACGTAAATCCGGCGGTCGCCATCCTGCTGGGCGTGCTGCTGCTCGGCGAGCCGCTGACCATCGGCATGGCCATCGGCTTCCCGCTGGTGCTCATCGGCTCGGTGCTTGCCACGCGCGCGCAGGCCGCCGCCAAGACAGAGCTGCCCGGCACCGTGGGTACGCGCGCCCGCTGAGACCGGCTACTCCGTCGGGCGGGCGCCGGTCAGATGCTCGTCGAGCCAGGCCGCGAGGTCGGCGAACACCTCCGCCCGGCCGACCTCGTTGAAGATCTCGTGATAGAAGCCCTCATAGCGGCGCTGCGTCTTATCCTTTGAGCCCGCACGGTCGAAGAAGCGCTCGGCTACCTGCGGATCGGCGACGGGATCGTCACCCGCGTAGAGCAGCAGCAGCGGCAGGCTCAGGCGGTCGGCCGCAGCGACCGTCGCCGGCATCACCCTGATCATCTCCGTGGCCCAGCGAGCGCTGGCACAACGATGGTTCAGGATGTCCTTGCCGGCTGCCGCCACCACCTCGGGGTCGTGCGAGAGGTCCTCGTTGCGCAGCGGGTTGTCGAGGCTGAAGAACGGGACGACGCGGGAGAGCAGGCGAGCCGCCCTGAGCTGCCCCGTCGGCACCGCGATGCGCATGCCCAGGAACGGCGAGGAGAGGATGAGCCCGGCCAGACCGCTGTCGTCCTGCTCGGCGAGCGCGGCGGCGACCAGGCCGCCCATGCTGTGACCGAGGAGGTAGACGGGAGCCAGCGGATGGCGCCGGCGCATGCGCTCCAGGAAGATCCGCGTGTCGTCGAGATAGCGGTCGAAACGGTCGATGTGACCGCGCCGGCCGGTGGAGCGCCCGTGCCCGCGCAGGTCGTAGGCATGCACGGCGTAGCCGCGCGGCACCATGTCTTCGACCAGGAACCCGTAGCGGGCGCAGTGCTCACCGAAGCCGTGCAGCACCGCCAGGACCGCCCGCGGCGCCGCGACCGGCGACCACGACTGCCACACGAGCCGCTCGGTACCAGGGGCACTCAGATCTCCCATGTCGTGCTTGATCGCCACTGTGCTCATGTGGAGGTCCCCTTCTGCAGACGCGCACACCCGGCCCACCGCCGGACCGTCTGCCCAGCGCCCGACCGCTTGCCCGGCGCCGACCCGTCTGCCCAGCGCCGAGCCGCCTGCCGGAAGTATACGCGGGTCTGATACCGTTCCCGGGATGGCTCACCTCGCGACAGCTTTCGACCGGCGATGAGCGCGGCGATGAGCGCGATCCTCGCCCTGGACCAGGGCACCACGAGCTCGCGAGCGCTCGTTGTCGCAAGCGATGGTTCGGTGCTCGGCGTCGGCCAGCGCCCACTCGAGCGGTGTTACCCCCGGCCCGGCTGGGTCGAGCAGGACCCCGACGAGATCTGGCAGACGCAGCTCGCTGCCGCCCGGGAGGCGCTGCGGGCCTGCGGACTCGACGCACGCTCCATAGCCGCCGTCGGCATCGCCGACCAGCGCGAGACCACGCTGATCTGGGAGCGGGCCACGTCGCGGGCCATCGCGCCGGCCATCGTCTGGCAGGACCGGCGCACCGCCGCCGACTGCGACGAGCTGCGACGCGCCGGGCACGAGCATCTGCTGCGCCGCCGCACCGGTCTGCTCGCCGACCCTTACTTCTCTGCCACCAAGCTGCGCTGGCTGCTGCGCAACGTAGCCGGCGCCCGGCAGCGGGCCGAACGCGGGGAGCTGGCCTTCGGCACCGTCGATTCGTGGCTGGTGTGGCAGCTCACCGGCGGGCGGTCGCACGTCACCGATGCTACCAACGCCTCGCGCACCCTCCTCTACGACATCGCGGCCGGCGACTGGGACGACGAGTTGCTGGCGCTCTTCGAGATCCCGCGTGAGCTGCTGCCGACCGTCGTCGACAGCAGTGGCGTGATCGAGTCGACCGATCCGGAGGTCCTGGGAGCGCCGCTGCCCGTCGCCGGCATCGCCGGCGACCAGCAGGCGGCCCTCTTCGGTCAGGCATGCACACGTCCAGGCATGAGCAAGGTGACTTACGGGACCGGCTGCTTCCTGCTGGCGCACGCCGGCGAGCGGCCGCCGCGATCGGCCGGCGGGCTGCTCGGCACGGTGGCGCTGCAGCGCGGCGGCCGCCGCACCTACGCGCTCGAGGGCAGTGCGTTCGTGGGCGGCGCCGCCGTGCAGTGGCTGCGCGAGGGCCTCGGGGCGCTGCGGCCCGACGACGACATCGCCACTATGGCCGGCGGCGCGCCGAGGGACGGCGGGGTCGTCTTCGTGCCGGCTCTGGCCGGCCTCGGGGCACCGCACTGGGACCCGCACGCGCGCGGCGCCATCCTCGGTCTGTCGCTGGCGACCACGACCGCCGACCTGGCTCGCGCCACGCTGGAAGGGATCGCCTGCCAGGTGGTCGACCTGATCGCGGCCGCCGCCGAAGACGGGGTGCGACCAGCCGAGGTGCGCGCCGACGGCGGCGCGGCCCGCAACGACCTGCTGCTGCAGATCCAGGCCGATCTGCTCGGCATGCCGGTAGTACGCGCGGCACAGCTGGAAACGACGGCTATGGGTGCCGCCTACCTGGCCGGCCTGGCGGTCGGCTTCTGGGACGACGACGAGGCGGTCGCCCGGCTGTGGCAGGCGGACCGCCGCTTCGAGCCCGATCCCGACGCCGATCGCGAGCGGCGACTCGCCGACTGGCGTGCCGCCGTGGCGGCGGCCCGCGCCTACAGCCACCGCGACACCTGAGCCGCATCGCCCCGTCGACCGGGATGACCGCGGCCCGGCGACCACAGCCGGGGGCTGGCGATCCCGGAAACGGGTACGCTTGCCGGTGGATCCAGCACACCGCCGACCGCACGAGCCCGGGAAAGGAGCCGTCGTGTCCAACGCCGTCGAGGTCATCGCGATACCAGCCCAGGCGATCGCCTACCTGCCCGCACACGGCTCCGTCCGCAGCCTGGACGAGCCGTTCGCCGATCTCATGAGGGGGCTCGCCGAGGCCGGGCTCACGCCGGCCGGACCGCCGATGGCGCGCTTCGACCTCGATCTGCGCGACCCCGACGACGCCGACTTCGAGGTCGCCGTGCCGATCGAGCTTGCAGCCGACGGGTCGGTGCCGGACGGCGCCGGAGACGTCGGCACCGCCATGCTGCCGGCCCACTACGCCCTGGTCACCATCCACGAAGGGCCGTACCACGAGATCGGCGCCGGCTACACGGCGCTCACCGAGGAGCTCAACTCACTCGGCTACGCCGTCACCGGTCCGGCCAGCGAGGTCTACCTCACCGGCAGCGCCGATGGCGTGCCGCCGGCCGACTACGTCACCGAGGTCAGGGTGCCGATCGCCCGCTGAACCCGCCGCACCCGTTCCCGTCGCCGTTCTCTGCTGACTCGCCGCGCCCGTCTATCGTATAATCGCGATATCCCGATACTTTGATGTCTCCTCGTGCCTGCGGGAGGTCACGCCATAAGGTGACTCCTCGCTCCCGAGACACGGCACGCGGATGCAGCGACCGGATGGCGGGAGCCATACATGGATTTCGACGAGAGCAGCGGCATCCTCAAGGTCCTGGGTCACCCGGTCCGCCTGCAGATGGTCAGCAACCTGATGCGCGACGAGTGCAACGTCGGCAGGATGGTGGAGCGGCTCGGCATCCCCCAGTCGACCGTCTCCCAGCACCTCCGCATCCTCCAGGACAGGGGCATCCTGCGGCCGCGCAAGGACGGCGTGCGGACCTGCTACACGGTCGTCGACGCCAGAGTGCGGATGATCGTCGAGATGCTCGAGGAGAGCCCGGTACCGGGCAGCGAGTCATGAGGCAGAACGGTCCCGGGACACAGCAGAGGCCCGGGACCTCGGATGGTCAGCGGACAGAGGAGAGGATGCGGGATGTCAGACCATAAGAGGATCGTCGTCATCGGTGGGTCAGCGGCGGGCCCCAAGGCCGCGGCCAGAGCACGGCGGCTCGACGAGCACGCGGAGATCACCATCATCCAGCGCGATGCCGACCTGTCGATGGCGTCGTGCGGCTACCCGTACTACGTCGGCGGCTGCTTCGACGACCGCAACCAGCTGCTCTGCACGCCGACCGGCATCGTGCGCGATCCCGGCTTCTACCTCAACGCCAAGAAGATCGTGGCCCGCACGAAGTGCGAGGCGACGCACATCGACCGCGCTCTCAAGACGGTCACCTTCAAGGACCTCACGACCGGCGATGTCGAGGAGATGCCGTACGACAAGCTCGTCATCGCCACCGGCGCGCGGCCCAAGATCCCGCCGGTCCCGGGCCACGACCTCGACGGCATCACCACGCTGCAGAGCATCGACGACGCCGACTACCTGCGCGAGGTCGCCGATGAGAAGAAGATCACCAAGGCCGTCGTCATCGGCGGCGGCCTCATCGGCATCGAGACCTGCGAAGCGCTGGAGCTCGCCGGCGTCGAGATCACCGTCGTCGAGCTGCTGCCGCAGCTGCTCACCTTCCTCGATCGCGAGCTGGCCCTCCTGGTGGAGGACCACGTACGCGCCAAGGGCGCCAACGTCATCACCGACAACGGTCTGGCCGCCTTCCTCGGCGAGAACGGCACGCTGACCGGTGTCAAGCTGCAGAACGGCGCCGAGCTGCCGTGCGAGCTCGCCGTGGTGGCCATCGGGGTGACCCCCAACAGTGAGCTGGCCAGGGACGCGGGCCTGGAGATCGGCGAGACCCGCGGCGTGGCCGTGAACGGCTACATGCAGACCTCCGACCCCGACATCTACGCCATCGGCGACTGCGTCGAGATCCCCAACCGCATTACCGGCAAGAAGACCCTGGCTCCGTACGGCGACCTGGCGAACCTGCAGGGTCGCGTCGCCGGCTCGCACCTCATGGGCGGCGTGACGCCCGAGTTCCGGGGGACCATCCAGACCGGCATCTGCAAGGTCTTCGACTTCACCGCCGGCTCTACCGGGCTGTCCGAGCGGGCCGCCCGCGACGCCGGCTTCGAAGACATCGAGACGGTCATCAACGCCAGCCCCGACAAGCCCGGCTTCATGGAGGGCAAGCTGCTGGTGACCAAGCTGATCGTCGACAGGAAGGACGGCCGGATCCTCGGCGCCCAGTGCGTGGGCCCGGGCGACGTCTCCAAGCAGATCGCCGTGTGGGCGATGGCCATCCAGGGCGAGCGCACCGTCGACGACGTCATCAACGCCGACATGCCCTACGCGCCGCCGTTCTCGCTGGCGATCGACCACGGCATCGCCACCGCTCACATCATGCAGAACAAGCTGGTCGGCTACATGACCGGCATCTCGGCCACCGAGGTCAAGGCCAAGCACGACCGCGGCGACGACTTCACGCTGCTCGACGTACGCGGCCCCGACGAGTACGAAGTGATGCGGCTGGGTCTCGGCGAACAGCTGATTCCCCTGGGCGCGCTGCGCAAGCGGCTCGCGGAGCTGCCGCAGGACAAGGACGCCGAGATAGTCGCCTTCTGCAAGATCTCGCTGCGCGGCTACGAGGCCGCTCGCATCCTCAACGGCCACGGCTGGACCAACGTGAAGGTGATGGAGGGCGGCGTGATGGCCTGGCCCTTCGCACGGGAGAAGTGACTCGACAGCCGGCGCGGGCGACGCGATTCCGTAGCGGCCGAGCCTGGCCCGCTCAGAGACGGATCGAGAGGAAGGGGCCGCCCTCATGGGCGGCCCCTTTCGTATCACACGCAGGTGCGGTCACGATACGTTCCCGGACGCCTGCGGCGCGCTCTGCGCCGGCCCGCCGGGTCGTCCATCCACTTGCCGGGTACATGGTGAGTCGAGCCGCGCATGCAGCGAGCAATGGGAGGTCGAGATGCCTGAGAAGAAGACGACCGTCGGTGACACGGGCCCGACGGCGGCGGGCGATCCCGCCCGATCCTCTGTCGAAGCCGAGGATCAGGTCGGCGTGCAGCTCTCGCTCTACCCGCTCCGGCAGACACAGCTGAGACCGGCGCTGCAGGCGGGGGTCAAGGCTGCGGCCGACGCCGGTCTGCACCTCCAGGTGGGCCGTCTAAGCAGCGTCGGCGTGACAGACGAGGAGACGGCCTTCCGGGCGCTGAGAGCGGCCTTCCGCGCGGCGCGGGAGCACGGCCCGGCCGTGATGGTGGTCACGCTCTCGAGCCGGGTCCCCGGCGATCAGAGCGTCGCCGACATACAGGACGCCGCCGGCGGCTGACGCACGCCGCGGGCGTCTCTAGTAGACCACGAACTGACTCTCGCCCACCCCGTCGATCTCTGTCGAGTCGAGGGACTGCGCGTACACATAGTAGCGATACGTACCCGCGCGCAAGAAGCAGCGGAATCCGACGGTGGCCGTCCTGTTGAGCGGCCGGTCGCCCAGCACCAGCGTCTTCACGCCGCGGCCGTCCTCTCGCCGTATCTTGATGATCACCAGCGCTCGAGCGTCGGCCGCTGCGGTCGGGACGAGGACCCGGTAGCGGAGCACGGCTTGTGCGCCGCGCCGTACGCGGAAGCGGCGCAGGGCCTCAGTCCGCTCGACGCTCGTCGCGGAGACCGCCGCTGCCGACGCCGTCGTTGCAGCGGGGCTCGGGGTCGAGCTTGGCGAGGGACACAGCTCGCTGCTCGTCAGCACCCGCCGCCCCCAGGCGAAGTCGCTGTGCCAGCTCCAGCCGGCCCAGTCGAGCGAGCCCAGGCTCACCCCGCCGTTCGAGGAGTGGATGAACCAGCCGTTCCCCAGGTAGAGGCCGGTATGGTAGATGCTGCCCACCGATGACCGTGCTCCGTTCGGCCCGAAGAAGATCAGGTCGCCGGGCAGCAGCTTTGCTCGCGCGATGCGCGGCTGCGCGCCGGCGGCCATCTGCGCGGCCGTGCGCTCGTACGAGCTGATCGGATAGCCGAAGTGCAGCTTCATGACCCACCAGACGAACCCCGAGCAGTCGAAGCCGCCGTGCGCCTGACGCCCGTACGGTGAGTCGACGGTCGGGTACTCGCCGCCGTAGATGTGCGGGTAGCCGGTCCAGCGCAGCGCGAAGTCGGCGATCTGCCGCTGCCGGTCGCTCATCTGCGGCAGCTTCACGTTGTTGAAGACGCTCAGGCCGGCCACCTTCCAGCTCGACAGGTGGAGGATCCTGTCGATGGCGTACGCGGCCTGATCGCGGCGCATGGCATCGGTCGGCACGCGTTCGTAGCGGTCTCCCGTTGACGGATGGTTGTAGTGCAGACCCAGATAGCGGGCGGCGACTTCGAACGCGAAGTACTTGGGCGCCTTGGTGCGCCAGCCGGGATTCGGCCGCCAGTCGGCCGGATCCAGCTTGCCGAGCATGCGCCAGTCGGCCGACGGGTAGAGCAGCCGAACGGCGCGGATCATCGCACGCTGTGCCTGCCAGACCCGGACCGGGTCGTCCGGGCGGAACGACGTGCCGGACGTCCCCAGGAACTTCAGCGAGAGCGCCCGCTGGATGTCCGCGTAGTAGGGATGCTCGACCGGCACATCGGCAAGCTCACGCGCGGTGAACCGCCGCTGCGTGTTGCCGCTGACGCACACCAGCACCCGCGCGAGCTGGGCGCGGCTGAGCGCCCGCCCCGGCCGGAACACCGCTCCGTCGTAGTCGTCCAGCAGCCGTTGACCGCCGACGCGCTGATCGGTCACCCAGGAGATGGAGGAGCGCGCCCACTGTGAGGCGCCGACATCCGGGTACTTGAGCGCCCGGGCAGCGGCCGGGTGCAGGACGGCCGCCAGCAAGACCAGCGAGAACGTCAGAACGAGCAGTGCCGCGATCCGCAGCACCGGCCGACGTTCGCACGCGGCGCATGCCACGGCCCACCGCTGTGGGATCCGTCCCTCCATCAAGCCGTCTCCGGCCTCGCTTCTCGATGACTGCACGCGTTGCACAGTCATGTCTATCGGCGGCCGGCGACGTGCCTTGAGCGTCACGCAGGGCACGGGGCCAGCTCAGCAGTGCGCAGGCCAACGATCTCGTCGGCTGCGACGACGTGGCCGCTGGAGACGGAAGGCCACTCAGTCGGCCGCACACATCACGCCCGGCGCAAGCGCCACGCCGCGCCTGTTGTCGGCGGCATGTCGAAGAGCTTCAGGCGCTCCCTGCCACGTCGTGCGTGCCGTGCGCGCCAAGGAGGTACCGGAACCGCACACCGTGCGTGCCACCAGGCCGAAACCAGGCCGAAACCAGGCCGAAACCTCACGTCGGAAAAAACATCGGCAGACAGACTCTTACGGCGCAAGTGCGGAGCAGCCGTTAGCCGCCATATGCAGGGAAATGCTGGTGGCGAAGGGCAGAATTGAACTGCCGACACCATGATTTTCAGTGGTCACCTGGCGATGATGCACCGTGGTGAGGAGTCTGGGACTGTGCTGCACGGTCGACAGTTCCAGCAGTGGCTGATAGCGACTGCTCCACGACCGTGGTCGTTCGTGATGAGGCGTCTTGTCGGCAGAACGCCGGCACGCCAGCCGTCTTCGGGATGCATGGCCGTGTCGCTCCAAGGCGGAACACGATGACGTCGCGAGTACGGGCACCGGCCAGACTTCGGATGGGGGGTGCCGGGGAGTCCAGCCGGTGCCCTGAGATGACCCTCGTCACAGCGGGAGTATGCCGAGGGTCTCAAGCCATCTCGGGGTCGAGATGGCCAATCGTGCACCTCGACTCGACTTGGTGACGACGCGGCTCTGCGCGGAAGAGCTGCCTGTTACGATCAGTCGAGGATGCTGCTATGCGGATCGAGGCACGGCCAACCCAAGCTGCTTTGGCCCGTGTTCGATTCAAAACAGCTTCACAGCTCGGCCGGCCCGTGAATGTCGGCCATCACGTTCTTGCGGTCGACCACCTTCTGCATGCGCGCCGCCCAGACGTCGTCGAGCGTCGGCTGGGGGCCGTCGAAGAGGCCGGCGACACCGCGGCGCGCCCGCAGCGCCTCGCAGTCCTCGCAGTGGCACTCACCCTCGACGTAGTCGTCGGGCTCGGTGTACTTGCTGATGACGCCCTCGTAGTTGCGCAACACGATCTGGTGCTCGGCCTGACTGATCATGTACTGCGGGATCACCGGCGTCTTGCCGCCGCCGCCGATGGCGTCGATGATGTACATGGGCACAGCGAAGCCGGTCGTGTGGCCGCGCAGGCTCTCGTAGATCTCGATGCCCTTGGCGACGCTGGTGCGGAAGTGGTTGGTGCCCATCGCCAGGTCGCACTGGTAGTAGTAGTAGGGCTTGACGCGGATGCGCACCAGGCCGTGGACGAGCTTCTTCATCACGTGAGCGCAGTCGTTGATGCCGCGCATCAGCACCGTCTGGTTGCCGAGGTTGATGCCGGCGTCGGCGAGCATCGCACAGGCGCGCTCGCTGTCGGGCGTGATCTCCTTGGGGTGGTTGAAGTGGGTGTTGAGATACAGCGGGTGGTACTTGCGCAGCATCTCGCAGAGCTCGGGCGTGATGCGCTGCGGACAGACCACCGGCATCCGTGAGCCGATGCGGATGATCTCGACGTGATCGATGGCCCGCACCCGCCTGATGATGTCCTCGAGCTGGTCGTTGGAGAGCACCAGCGGGTCGCCGCCGCTGATCAGCACGTCGCGCACATCGGAGTTGCGTGAGATGTAGGTGATGGCGTCGTCGATGACCTTCTTCGAGACGATCGACTCGTGCCCACCGACGATACGGCGCCGGGTGCAATGGCGACAGTACATGGAGCACATCTCGGTGACGACGAACAGCACCCGGTCCGGGTAGCGGTGCGTGATGCTCGGCGTCGGTGAGTCGATCGTCTCGGCGATCGCGTCCTCCATGTCTTCCTCGCGCACCACCAGCTCGGCCGGGGTGGGGACGCCCTGCATGCGGACCGGACAGCGCGGGTCGTCGGGGTCCATGAGCGATGAGTAGTAGGGAGTGACGGCGACCCGGAACTTGCCCAGGCAGGCCTCGAGGTCGGCGATCTGCGGGGCATCGAGGTGCAGGACCTGCTGGAAGTCGTCGACGGTGGTGAGGCGGTGACGGAGCTGCCAGCGCCAGTCGTTCCACTCCTGGTCGGTGACGCCGGCGAAGAGCGGGAT
>DIWP01000013.1 GCA_002423545.1 Thermoleophilia bacterium UBA6103 | reverse complement strand
TGCGTTGATGGACCTGGGGTGAGGGCTCCGGTGCGGGGCTGACGCTCGTCGGCGACGGCTCGCCTGCGGCTCACGACATGCCGGCGGCACTCTGGGCGCCGGTCTTGAGGCGATCGCGTCGGCTCGGATCCGGTTCGGACATGGGAGGGCATGACCGCCCGCATCAAAGGTGCAGGCGGCACCCGTCGAGATAGGACACGCTGCGTCCCACGCGCTCGATGTTCTCATGGCCGTCGCGCACCATGAGCAGCCGTTCGAGGCCGAAGCCCAGTCCGACCCACGGATCGGTGATGCCCCATGCATCGTCGAGAGGGTGCGGGCCCATCGCCGTGGAGCACACCTCGACACCGTCGACCATGACGTCCAGGGTGTCGCCGTAGACGCCCGACTCCTCCTGCTCGAGGGTCCAGCGCTCGACGCCGGCGGCCGTCATCACGGTACCGGCGAGTTCCCGCAGCCGCTCGGTGCGCTGCTCGACCGGCGTGCCGAGCTCCACCAGGTTGAGCATCGTGAACTCCTCGATGTGCCGCGTGCCTTCGGTGTCGCGGCGGAAGCAGCTGCCGATCTCGAAGATGCCGAACGGCCGCCGCCACGTGCGCACCAGGCGGCGCATGACAGTGTAGAGGTTCGGCGCCAGCATAGGGCGCAGGCAGCGCCGGCCGGGCAGCCAGAAGATCTGCTCGGTGAGCGGGTCGTCGTCGGGGATGCCCATGCGCTGGATCGCGTCGCGCGAGACGAGGTGCGGCGTGACCACCTCGACGAAGCCGGCGCCGCGGACCGCCTCTGAGAGCGCCGTCTCGAGGATGCGCAGCGCCGGCCGGCGGACGTCGTCGCGCAGGGCGGCAAGGCGGGTGCGGGCATCCGCAGTGAGCTCGCGCTCCAGCTGCTTGAAGGTGGCGTTGCGCTCCTCGGCAGACGCGAAGCTGCGTTCGGCCTGCGTCGGCGACGCACCGAGCTCGCGCAGGCGCTGCCGCTGGGTGACGGTGTACGGCAGCGGCAGATCCTCGGGCGCTGTCGGCGGGAGACCGGGAAGGGGCGGCCGGGTCATGGCCCCGCCGATCCATCGCCAAGCGGGACGCGGCCGAGGTAGTCGCGCAGACCGCCGACGATGGCGGTCGCGGCCTGGTCCGCGTGCAGCGGCGCCCGGGCTGCTGCCGCCGCGGCAGGATCGCTGAGGAAGAGCGGCTCGATCACCACGGCCACCGCGTGCGGTTCGCGCAACACCGCGTAGTTGCGGCCCATCGGTGGAGCGCAGGTCAGGCCGGCGGCGGTGAGGCGGGCGCCGAGGTACTCCGTGAGCTTCTGGCCGCGTTCCGAGTAGTAATGGCCGCGCTTGAAGTAGAAACAGGCCGCTCCGCGGGCCGCCTCGCTGGCGTGTCCGGCCGCGTGCACCGACAGGAGGTAGTCGGCGCCGACCACATCGGCCAGTTCGGCGCGCGCGTACACGTCGACGGCCTGATCGGTCTCGCGGGTCATGTGGACCCTGCACCCCTCGGCCCGCAGCAACTCGGCGAGCCGCAGGCCCAGGCGCAGGTCGTAGTCCTTCTCCTTGAAGCCACCGGACGCCACCCAGCCGGGATCGGGACCGCCGTGCCCGGGGTCGACGACGACGGTCAGTCCGGTCAGCTCGCGAACGGCGACGAAGCCGGCATCGCGATCGGGGATCTTCTTGCCCTCGCGGCCGGTCTCTGCTTTGCGAAGAGCGTCGAGCTTGCAGAGCGTGCTCTCGCCGACGACGCCGTCGGCCAGCAGCCCCGCGTTGTGCTGGAAGTCCTTGACGGCCGCGTCGACGCCGTGATCGAAGATGCCGCGCTCGGGGCCGGCGTTGAAGCCGAGCAGGTTGAGCTTGACCTGGAGCGCGAGGACGTCGTCACCGCGGAAGTGGGGGACGCGCAGGTAGAGGAGACGCTCTCCGAGCCCGTAGCCGGCCTCGACCAGCTCGCGCCAGGTGTTGGCGCCCACGACGCCGTCCACAAGGAGTCCACGGTCCTGCTGAAAGGATTTGACCGCGGCGACGGTGTGCGGCCCGAGAAAGCCGTCGAGACCTTCGCCGCCCAGGTCGAAATGCAGGGCGAACAGTCGCTGCTGGACGTCCGAGACCTCTTTTCCGCGGTCGCCGAGACCGAGTGTGCGCATGTGGGATGCCCCTGTGGTGCCGGAACATGCCGACCGGGCGAGCCGGCGGGCCATGAGTATACCAACGTCCGGCGCCGGGAGAGCTCGCCCGTTTCCTCGCTGCGCTGCTATGGTTCCGTCGTGCGCGCTGTATGACAGGAGAGGCGGAAGGGGGACGCTGTGTCGGAGATCTCGGCGCAGGTGCGGTGGAAGGGCGAAGGGCTCCTGTTCGAAGGTACCTCGGGGAGGGGCACCGTGCAGCTTTCGGGGGGCGCCGACCCGCCGGGCTCAGGGCCCTCGCCGTCGGAGTTGCTCATCATGGCAGCAGGTGCGTGCACCGGCATGGACGTGGTCGCGATACTGCGCAAGATGCGACAGCCGATCGAAGAGCTCGTCGTGGAGGTCCACGCCCGCAAGGCCGACGACCATCCGCACCGCGTCGAGTCGATAGAGCTGGTCTACCGTCTGCGCGGTGATCTGTCCGAGGCCCGCGTGCAGCGCGCCGTCGAGCTCTCGGAAACGCGCTACTGCGCCGTCGAGGCGACCCTGCGCGGCAGCGTCTCGATCGGCTCGCGCTACATCATCGAACCGTGACGGCGACCGTGCGGGATGCATGGCGGGATCGCCCGGCGTGGAGTTTGCGGCCCGCCTGACGAGGGGTAGCATGGGCGCATCCCTTGAGTCCGGTCGGAGGTGGTGAGTGCAGCGCGAGCACCTGCTCACGGCGGTGTTGGCCGACGATACCCGGTTCTCCATCTACCGCGCCATCGCCGAGCAGCCGACGGTCGCCGTGACCGTGGCCGAGGTCGCCGAGCGGTCCGGTCTGCATCCCAACGTGGCCCGCATGCATCTCAGCAAGCTCGAGCAGGCCGGCCTGCTCGAGACGGCGCTGCGCAAGAAGAGCGGCGGCGGCCGGCCGGCCAAGCTCTACAAGCTTCCCGAGCACGTGTCCACCTTTGCGTTCCCCCCTCGTCATTACGAGCTCCTGGCGGCGCTGGCGCTCGAGATCCTCGCGGAGAGCTCCGATGACGACGCGGTACAGCGGGTCTGTCGGCGGGCCGGTCGTGGCGTCGCCGATGCGTATCGCCGCGAGCGTTCCCTGCCGGCGACCCTGCACGGTCACGCCCTGGCCGCCGCAGTACAGGACATCGCCGAGGAACAGGGGCTTCTCCCGGACATCGAGTGGCACTCGGACGGTCTCCACATCGAGCTGAGGAACTGCGTCTTCCGCGAGGCGGCAGAGACGCATCCGGACCTCTCGTGCGCCATCCACCGGGCGTTCTTCCGCGGCATGATCGACGGGCTCACCGGTGACGGGGAGGGGTCGGAGCTGGTGCCGGACGGACCCTCGATGGGATGCGGGGGCGACGAGTGCCGCTTCTCCTATCACGGCGGTGACGACGATCGCGGTCGCTCGTGTCGGGGGGCGTCGTGACGGAAGCAGGAGGTCTCTTGTGAGTGCGTCACCTCCAGTGCGGTCTGACGTTGACATGGAGCGCATCCTGTCTGCGGCGCCGGCTGCCGGGTGCGTGGCGCTCGTCGATCGGCAGGGGCGCCTCACCGCCGTCGCCGGCGGCGCCGTGACGCCGGACGCCGGGGCGGCCGTCGTGCGCCTGTGGGAGGATGCCGTGCGGGCGGCACGCACGCGGTCCCCGTCGGCACTCGATCACGTCGTGGCCAGGACCACGGTCGGCGGCCTGGTCGTCGTCCGCTGCCGCGACGGTCTGCTGGCCGCCGTGTGCCGGAGTGATTCGCGGCCCGACCGTCTCGCCTACGAACTGCGGCGGGCCGCCGTCGGCCTCTGCGCGTCGCCGGCGATGGCGGAAGGCGACACATGAGACGGCGGATCATCGTCGCCGGTACGCTGCTGGGCGCCGCTGTCCTCGTCGCCGGACGCCTGGCGCGCAGACCGCGGGCCTGGGTGGGGCTGCATCTGGAAGACGGGATGCTTCTGGCGCTGGGTCCCGACGAGCCGGAGGTCCCGGGACTGCGCGCCGCTGCCGGTGAGGTGATCCGGGCGCTGCAGCCGGGGACGCACTACGGGAGGTCATCGATGACGAGCCACAGGGATCGCTCATGAGTGTTCAGGACCGGCGCGAGAGGCCGGCGGCCGGCGTCCCGGGTGCCGGCGCCGCGTGGCAGGGGGGCATCGATGCCGGAGTGTTGCAGGGCGCCCTGGGACGCGCTCTGGCGCGCGGCGGCGATTTCGCCGAGGTCTACGTCGAGGAGCGCGACACGCTCGGCATGCGCCGCGAGGACCGGCAGGTCGATCAGGTGAGTGGCGGCCGTGAGTCCGGGGTGGGCGTGCGGCTCTGCGACGGTGAACGTACCTATTACGCACACAGCGACGAGCTCTCGGAGGCGGGTCTGATCCGGGCTGCCGACACGGTCGCGGCAGCCTGCGGGCAGGGTCCTCCCGGGACGGTGATCGACCTCGGCGGCGTCCGCAGCGAGCCCGGCCGTCACCCCGTCGCCGTGCCGCCGGAAGGCGTGGCCATAGAGCGCAAGCGGGCGTTGCTGGGAGCCGGCGATGAGGCGGCCCGCGCGGCGGGCGATCACGTCGCCCAGGTCACGGTCGGCTACGGTGAGAGCCGGCAGCGGATCCTGGTGGTCAACTCGGAGGGCGATGCCGTCCGCGACGATCGTACGCGGGTACGGCTGATGGTGAACGTGGTCGCCCACAGAGACAACGTGATCCAGACCGGCTATGAGTCGCTGGGTGGGAGCATCGGATTCGAGCTCCTCGACGAGAGCGCCGCCGAGCGCGTCGCGCGCGCCGCGGCCGAGAAGGCGCTGGCCATGCTCGCCGCGAGCCCCGCTCCGGCCGGCTCGATGCCGGTGGTGCTGGCGAACGGGTTCGGGGGCGTGCTGTTCCATGAAGCGTGTGGCCACGGCCTGGAGGCCGACGCCATCGTCAAAGGCGCCAGCATCTACGCCGGCAAGCTCGGAGAGATGGTCGCGGCGCCGATCGTCGATGCCTACGACGACGGGTCGCTGACGAACGGCTGGGGCTCTGCCTCGTTCGACGACGAGGGCGTGCCGACCGGGCGCACCAAGGTGATCGACGGCGGCCGGCTGTGCAGCTACCTGTACGACCGGCGCCACGCCGCGCGACTCGGGGCTTCGCCGAGCGGCAACGGGCGCCGGCAGTCGTTCCGTCATGTGCCGATCCCGCGCATGACGACCACCTACATCGATTCCGGCGAAGCCACGCCTGACGAGATCATCGCCGCCACGTCGCACGGGTTCTACGCCAGGAGCCTGGCCGGCGGGCAGGTGGAGCCGGCGAGCGGAGCGTTCGTCTTCGGCGTCGCCGAGGGCTATCTCATCGAAGGCGGTCGTATCACGCGGCCGTTGCGCGGCGCGACGCTGATCGGCAGCGGCATCGACATCCTCAACCGCATCGACATGATCGCGGCAGACATGGACATCAAGTCGGGGATGTGCGGCAAGGACGGTCAGGCGGTACCGGTGGGGACCGGCCAGCCGACCCTGAGGATAGCCGAGATGACGATCGGGGGCACGGCATGAGCGGCGAGCGTCTCGATGTCACCGCCGTCGAGCAGCTGGACCGGATCGTCGCGGTCGCGCAGGCGACCGGAGCCGATGAAGCCGAGGTGTTCGGCCAGCGCTCGGTGAGCCGTCGCATCAAGGTCTTCGGCGGCGACGTGGAGGAGCTCGACCAGGCCGTGCGGCAGGGTCTCGGGTTGCGCGTGGTGCGGGCCGGCGCCGTCGGGTATGCGTATACCTCCGACGTCACCGCTGCCGGGGTCGATGAGCTGGTGCGCCGGGCGCTCGCACACGCCGCCGTCACAGATCCGGACGAGCACGCGCTCCTGGCGGCGCCCGCAGACGGCTACCCGGCGGTCGACGTGTACGACCGGCGGCTCGACGACCTGAGCGTCGAGGAGAAGATCGGCATGGCGCGGGATGCCGAACAGGCGGCGCTCGACCACGATCCGCGGGTCAAGCTCGTGGAAGACACGATCTACGCCGACGACGACGCCGGTGTGGCGCTGGTGAGCTCTCTCGGCGTGCGTGGCTCCTACCGTGAGGACGACTGTTACCTCTTCCTCTACGTCCTCGCCGAGCAGGACGACGCCGTGGAGACCGGCATCGCGTACGATGTCGGTCGCTACCCGGCCGGGCTCGACGCCACCGCCTGCGGCATCGAGGCGGCCACGCGGGCCTGCCGTCTGCTCGGCGCCCGCGCCTGCCCCAGCTTCAAGGGGACGGCCGTGCTGGAGCCATACGTGGCGGCCTCGGTGCTCAACGTCCTCGGCTCGGCGCTCACCGCCGAAGCGGTGCAGAAGGGGCGCTCGCTCTTCGCCCGGCTCGAGGGCACGCCGGTGGCGGCGCCGATCGTCACGCTGCTCGACGACGGTACGCATCCGCAGGGGCTGGCGAGCGCACCGTTCGACGACGAAGGCACGGCCTGTCGGCGCACGCCGCTGATCTCCGCCGGTGTGCTGCAGGGCTTTCTGTACGACGTGCGGACTGCGCACAAGGCAGGCCGCAGCTCCACCGGCAACGGACTGCGCGGGTCTTATCAGGCCCTGCCGTCGGTGCGGCCGACCAACCTGGTGCTCGAAGGTCGGGCGATGCCGGTGGCGCAGATCGTCGCCGGCATCGAGCGCGGCGTGCTGGTCACCGACGCCGTCGGCGTGCATTCCGGGGCCAATCCGGTGTCGGGCGAGTTCTCCGTCGGCATCAGCGGCATCCTCATCGAGAACGGCCGGCTCACGCAGCCGCTGCGTGAAGTCACGCTCTCCAGCGACATCCTCTCGATGCTCAAGGGCGTCGTGGCACTGGGCGACGACGCTCGCTGGGTACCGAGCGGCAGCGTGCTCGTGCCTTCGGTCGCCATCGAGGGGATGTCGATCGGCGGTATCTGAGCGTCCTCCAGGCCGCCGCAGTACGGCATTCGGGGCGCCGGCACGTCGTCCTCGTGGCGCGGTCGGCGCCCGCAGCATGAGAAAGGTGGGTCCGTGACCGACGATCTGGGTGCACGCCTCAAGGCGGCCAGCCTCCTTGAGGGCGACTTCGTGCTGCGGTCGGGCAAGCGCAGCCGCTTCTACCTCGACAAGTACCTCTTCGAGACGCAGCCGGCGCTGCTGGCGGACATCGCCGCCGCCCTGGCGGAGAAGGTCGCGGCGTACCGGCCGTACGATCTGCTGGCCGGTCCCGAGCTGGGGGCCGTGGCGCTCGTCACCGCCCTGTCGCTGGAGACCCGGATGCCGTTCATCATCGTGCGCAAGGGCGAGAAGGGCTACGGCACCAAGCGGTCGTTCGAGGGCCGGGCCGATCCCGGACAGAGCGTCGTGGTCGTCGAGGACGTGGTGACCACCGGCGGCGCCGCGCTGTCGGCCGTGGAACGGCTGCGGGAGCACGGCCTCTCCGTCCGTGCGCTCGTGTGCGTCGTCGACCGCCGACAGGGCGGTGCCGAGGCGTTCGCCGCCGCCGGCGTGCCGTTCGACCCGCTGTTCACCGTCGACGGACTCGGCATCAGGATCGAGTAGCTCCGGCGCGGCGGTGTCGCGCCGGACGCGGGCTGCCGGGCGCGTGGCGTCGGACGCGGGGTGCGCCTACGCGGGGTGCGCGGCGCCGGGGGGAGCGTCGTGCCGTACGGCACGACAGCGAAGAACGAGCGGGCGGCCCGCGGGCCGCCCGCTCGTCGTCTGTCTATCCTTCTCTCTGCCGTCGGCTCACGTCGGCGCCGGCTCGGGCTCTCCCTCACCGGTCACCGTGAAGGTATCCATGACCTGCTTGAAGCTCGGCTCCAGCTCGCTCCAGCGATCGTCGGCCGCCTGGAACGTCAGCTGGTACTGGATGTCGCCGTTGAAGAGGAAGTACATGGTGGCTTTGAACGGCGTCCCTTCCATCTCGTAGGTCGAGTCGGTCTTGAAGCCCATGACGTTGCCGCTCTTGACCTCGGTGAGGTCGCTGAACGTGGCCCCCGAGCCGAACGCCTTGCCGAGCTCCGGCAGCAGCTTCTCGATCTCATCGGCGACGGCCGGCATGAGCGACTCGTCGATCTTGACGTTGAGCTTGTAGATATTGATCAGGAAGCCGTCGCGGAACTGGTCGCCCTGCTTGGTGCCGTTCTCGTCGAAGAACCCGATCTTGAAGACGCTGTCGCCGCCGGCGGAGCCGGCCGCCGACGTGTCCGTGCTCTCGGTGAACACGCCGCTGTCGTAGTCGAAGGAGAAGCCGTACTCATCGTTGGTGTAGGTGGTGGTGCCACCGCCACAGCCGGCGAGCAGGCCGAGCGCCAGCGACGCCACCAGGACCACCGCTACCGCGGTCAGCCATCTCATCCGCATGAAGTCCCCTTTCCACCTGTCCATGTCCGCCGGCGGGTCGCGAGTCACCCGCACATGATGGGCTCCGTGCGGTCGGGCCGGGTGGTCGGACCGCACGGGACCGCGGTCACTCTACCACCCGCAGAGTGCGCAGCGTGAGGTCTTCCGGCCCATGGACATGGAGGCCGCGGTCACCGGCCTCGGTGAGGTAGTCGACGATCTCGGGAGAGATCAGCTCGCCCGGCCCCAGCACGGGTATCCCCGGCGGGTAGGGAGTCACGATCTCGGCGCTGATGCGGCCGCTGCACTGCGCCAGCGGCAGTTGCACCGAGGGTGAGAAGAAGGCGTCCTGCGGGGAGGTCTCCTGCCGCGTGAAGGCGGGGAGCTGGGCGGTGAAGCGCCGGCAGCCGGCACCGACGTCGCCGCCGGCGTCGCGGTACCGGGCGGCATAGTCTTCCAGGCTCGCCACCAGCCGCTCCACGTCGCTCCTGTCATCGCCATGGGTCACGTTCAGGACGATGTTCAGCGTGTCGGCGGCCTCGACGGCGATGCCGTAGTCATCGCGCAGGACCGTCTCGAGCTCCCAGCCGGTGTGACCGAGGGCACACGCGGTGATGGTCAGCCGGGTCGGGTCGAAGGAGGCGATGCCGGGCCGCTCCAGGCACTCGTCGCCCAGGCAGCGCAGACCGTCGATGCGGTTCACGGCGGCGCGGGCCCACTCGGCCAGCTCCACGGCGCGCGTCCAGAGGCGCTCTCCGTCGGTGGCCATCTGCATGCGGGCGGCGTCGATGGAGGCGTAGATGAGTGCCTGCGGGCTGGTGCTCTGCGTCATCTTCACGACGCCGGCCAGACGCCGCAGGTTGATCCGTGCGGCATTGGCCATGAGCACCGACGATTGGGTCAACCCGCTGATGAGCTTGTGCACGCTGGTGACGGCGGCGTCGGCGCCGGCAGTCATGGCGTCGACCGGCAGCAGCGAGCAGAAGCGGAAGTGCGGCCCCCAGGCCTGATCGACGATGAACGGTATGCCGGCCCCGTGCGCCAGTCCGGCTAGGGCCGGCAGATCGGCACCGAAGCCGTTGTAGGTGGGCGAGGTCACGAAGAAGGCTCGGGCGCCGCCACAGGTCGCGATCGCCGTCGCCGCCGCGTCGGTGGTGATGTTGCGGGGGACGCCCCACTCGGGGTCGATGACCGGCTCGATGTAGCACGGCATGGCGCCGGAGAAGATGAGTCCGGCGAGCATCGACTTGTGCGAGTTGCGGGGCACGATGATCGGCACGCCGGGACCGGCCAGTGAGACGACCAGGCTCTGCACGCCGCTGGTGGAGCCGTTGACCAGAAAGAAGCAGCGCTCGGCGCCCCAGGCTTCGGCGGCGATCTGTTCGGCGGCGGCGACGAGGCCGGTCGACTCGCGCGTGTCCTCGACCGCCCCGGCGACGGCGAGGTCGACCTTCAGCAGGTCGAGGCCGACGGCCTCGACCAGGCCGGCGGGGGCGCCCTTGCCGAGCTTGTGACCGGGTGTGTGAAAGGCGGTGAAGCCGCGGGCCCGGTAGCGCAGCAGCGCGTCGAGGTACGGCGTCTGCCTCTGGTCGTTCGTCACTGCGCCTCCTTCTGCCGCCGTCCGGCCTCGCCCGCGTGCGGTCGCCGCTTCGCTGGACATGTGTGCTCAGTCGTCCTCGAGCGGTCGCTCCACGACACGCATCGTGTCGAGGCCGGGGTCGTGTGGTCCATGGACGCGCAGACCGCGCCGCTTGAAGTCTTCCAGGAACGCGACGATCTCGCTGCTGATCTTCTCGCCGGGGCCCAGGACCGGTACGCCGGGCGGATACGGCGTGACGACTTCGGCGCTCACCTCGCCGACGCACGAGCGCAGCGGCACGGTCCGGGTCGTCGCGAAGAAGGCGGCCCGCGGCGTCATGAGCAGGCGCGAGAACGGCGGCAGGGTGAGCTGGAGGGCCGCCCTGTCGGCGCGGGTGGCGCCGCTGCGGGGACCCTCGGCGGCGATCGCCGTGAGGGCCGCCACCAGACGGTCGAGGGTCTCCGACGTGTCCGCATAGGTCACGTTCATGACGATGCCGATGGCGTCGGCGCTCTCGACGGCGATGCGGTACCGCTCGCGCAGCTCCCATTCCAGCTCATAGCCGGCCCAGCCGAGGTCGGCGGCCGAAACGGTGAGCCGCGTGAGGTCGAGGTCGGCGACCGACCGGTGCTCCGTGACTGCGGCGTCCATGCAGCGCAGCCCGGGGACTCGCGCCAATCGGGAACGAGCCGACGCCGCCAGCTCGAGGGCGCGCTGCCACAGCTCTTCGCCCTCGGTGACCATCTGCATGCGCGTGGCGTCGATCGACGCCAGGATCTGCACAAGCATGCTGGTGCTGCGCAACATGGCGACGACGGCGGCCAGCCGGTCGAGATCGAGGCGCTCGCCCTGGGCGGCGATCAGCGACGCCTGCGACACGCCGCCGGTGAGCTTGTGCACGCTGGTGACCATGGCGTCGGCGCCCTGCTCCAGGGCACCGGCCGGCAGGGCGCTGCAGAAGTGAAGGTGGGCTCCCCACGCCTGATCGACGGCGACCGTGGCGCCGGCCGCGTGTGCGGCGGTGACGATCGGCTCGATGTGCGCGCAGCAGCCGTTGTAGCTCGGGGAGCTCACGAAGACCGCTCGCGCCTCCGGATGCGTCGCCAGCGCGTCCCGGAACCGCTGCGGCGGCACGTTGAGGGCGACGCCCCACTCGCTGTCGATCTCCGGCTCCAGGTAGATCGGCATGGCGCCGGAGAGGATGAGGCCGTCGGTGAGCGCCACATGGGCGTTGCGGGGCGCCACCACGACGCTGCCCGGCGGCGCCAGCGCAAGGACCAGCGTGTGCAGGCCGCCGCTCGACCCGTTCGTGAGGAAGAAGGCACGGTCGGCGTTCCAGGCCTGTGCGGCGAGCTCCTCGGCCGCCCCGAGACGGCCGGCCCGCTGCCGGGTGTCTTCAAAGCCGGGCGTGAGCGGCAGATCGACGTCCAGCGCCGCGCCCAGCGCCTCCCGCAGCCGTGGCGGCGCGCCGCGCCCGCGCTTGTGGCCGGGCATGTGGAACGGCACGTAGTCGCGTTCGCGGTAGAGCAGCAGCCCGTCGAGGATCGGGGTGCGACGCTGCCGCGGATCGCCGCGATCGGCCGTGCCGCCTGAGTGGCCGGGCGTGTCCGGGCCCTGGCCGCCGGCGTCGTCTGTCTGAGAGCTGCTCACAGCAGCGAACCTATCGGAACCGCTCGGGCGTCGACAACCGGACACGCCGGTCGCTCGTCGTGTCGCCCGCCGCCTCCCGGCCGGTGCCGTGCCACTGCTTGCCCGCAGTCGGTGCGCACCGCTACACTCCCTGTGCTTTGCAGGCAGAATGCCGTTGCTCGGCGAGGGAGGCAGACCACGGAGACGACAGCGCGTGTACGGGTGCGCTTTGCACCGAGTCCTACCGGGGGGCTGCACATCGGGTCGGCTCGTACGGCGCTCTACAACTACCTCTTCGCGCGTCATCACGGCGGCGACTTCGTGCTGCGCATCGAAGACACCGACGCCGCCCGCTCGGAGCAGCGTCACGAGGCATCGATCCTCGCCGACCTGCGCTGGCTGGGACTGCGCTGGGACGAGGGGCCGGACGTCGGCGGACCCGCCGGTCCCTACCGTCAGAGCGAGCGTTCAGAGCTCTATCGCTCTCTGGCCGAAGGACTGGTCGCCGCCGGGCACGCCTACCCCTGTTTCTGCACGGCGGAGCGTCTGGAGCGCGTGCGGGCGCGGCAGCTGGCCGAGGGCGGCACACCGCGTTATGACGGCCGCTGCGCCGCGATCCCGGCCGCCGAGGCCGCCGCCCGCCGGGACGCCGGCGAACCGGCCGTCCTGCGTCTGAGGGTGCCGGCGCAGCGCTGGCTCGTCGACGACCTCATCCGGGGGCCGGTCGAGTTCGGGCCGCTCACATTCGGCGACTTCATCATCGTGCGCTCCAGCGGCGCTGCCGGGTACAACTTCGCCGCCGCCGTCGACGATCGGGAGATGGGCATCACTCACGTCGTCCGCGGCGAGGATCATCTGACCAACACGGTGCGTCAACTGGCGGTGTTCCTGGCGCTCGGCGCACCGGCGCCGCGGTACGCTCACCACTCGCTCGTGCTCGGCGCCGACGGCGGCAAGCTCTCCAAGCGGTACGGCGCCACCACGATCGGCGACTTCCGCCGGCTCGGGTACCTGCCGGCAGCGATCGCCAACTACCTCGCGCTCTTGTCGTGGTCGCATGGCGACGACGAGGTCCTGAGCCTGTCTCGTCTCGAGGCTGAGTTCCGGATCGAGGCGCTCTCGGCCAGTCCGGCCGTCTTCGATGTCGCCAAGCTCGACTGGCTGGACCATCAGCACATCATGCGCCTCGACGACGAGACCCATCGCCGACTCGTCGCAGAGCGGCTGCCGGCCGGTACTTTGGCGCCGGCCGTCGCCGCGCTGGCGGCGGCGCTCAGGCCGTCGCTGGAGCGCTACGGCGAGGTGCCGGAGGCGGCGGCGCCGATACTCCAGCCGCCGCCGGGGCCGGTCGATGAGCGTGTCGCCGCCGCTCACTGGCAGCTCACGCAGTTCGCCGAGCTGCGTGCACAGGCCGCGGAGTGGCTCGACGAGGCCGACGCGCGCGAGCTGCTGGCCGCGTATCGATCGTGGGCCAAGCAGGCCGGTGTCGCGGCGCGCGACGCGCTGCTGCCGCTGCGCCTGGTCCTGACCGGGCGCGAACACGGCCCGGACCTCGTCTTCGTCGTCGCCGCGATCGCGCGGAGCGACGCCCTGGCTCGCCTGGCACGGGCCGGCGCCGCGAGTCGCTGACGGCGGTCGCTCGACCCGCCGACATGCCGCCGCCATCCGGGCGGACACCGGCCGGAGCCGACGGAGCCGGCCTGCGACGCCCGTCATGACGTGCCGGCACGCCGCCTTCGCCGGGGTGCAGCACACCGGCCCGCCACCTACTGTCCGACCCGTCGGACCGGCTCACTCCGCGCTGCGGGTGAGGTCTGCCTGCGTGGTGCGGTAGCATGGGTCTGTCCGTCATCCGTTCCGGCGATTGTCAGTGAGGTCCACGGTGATCCGCCTCTTCGACTCGATGGTGCAGCACAAGGAAGAGTTCGTTCCCCGCGAGGAGGGCAGGGCCGGCATCTACTGTTGCGGCCCCACCGTCTACAACTACGTTCACATCGGCAATGCTCGCCCGTACGTCACCTTCGCCGTGCTGCGCGAGTGGCTGCGTCATCGTGGCTACGAGGTCACGCTGGTCGAGAACATCACCGACATCGACGACAAGATCATCGACAAGGCGGCCGCGGAGGGTCGGGCCACTCAGGATGTGGCGACCGAGTTCACCGCCGCCTATCACGAGGACATGGGCCGTCTCGGCCCGGCACTGCGACCTGACATCGAGCCGCGCGCCACCGAGACCATCGCCGAGATCATCGATCTCTGTGGCAGTCTGATCGATCGCGGTCATGCCTATGCAGCCAAGGGAAGCGTCTACTTCCGCATCCGCTCGTTCCCGGAGTACGGCAAGCTGAGCCGGCAGAGGATCGCGGACCTCGAGGAGGGCGCCCGCGTCGCTGCCGAGCCCGGCAAGAAGGATCCGCTCGACTTCGCGATCTGGAAGGCCGCCAAGCCCGGCGAGCCGTCGTGGGAGAGCCCCTGGGGTCGGGGACGTCCCGGCTGGCACATCGAGTGCTCGGCGATGGGGCTGCGCTATCTCGGCCCCGGCTTCGATGTCCATGGCGGCGGCCGCGACCTGATCTTCCCGCATCACGAGAACGAGATCGCCCAATCCGAAGCCGCCGGCCTGCCGTTTGCGCGGTACTGGATGCACAACGGCATGATCCGCAGCGAAGGCGAGAAGATGGCCAAGTCTGTCGGCAACATCTTCCTGCTGCGCGAGGTGCTGGACCGCTACGGTGACGCCCAGCACGGCGACGCGCCGGTGGTGATGATGTACTTCCTCACCACGCACTATCGCAGCCCGCTCGAGTTCTCGGTCGAGAAGCTCGACGAGGCGAGGGCTTCGTACGAGCGGCTCGCCGGTGCGGTGCGGGACATCGACTTCCGCCTCTCGGCGGCCGGCGACGGACCCGAGGCCGCATCGGGATTCGGCGCCCGCGTCGACGCGGCGGCGGCGGCCTTTGCCGAGCACATGGACGACGACCTCAACACCGCCGGCGCGCTCGGCGCGCTCTTCGCTCTCGTCGGCGACACGTACAGGTACCTCGCCGACATCGACAGCGGCGCCGCCGAGCTCGACCGCTCGGCGCTGGACGCCGCCCGCCGGACGCTGCGCGAGCTGGCCGGGCTGTTGTTCGTCCGTCTGCCCGCTCAGGAGAGCGTCCTGACGCCGGCCGGCACCGTGGCCGGCGACGGCGCCGACAGCTGCGCCACAGGACACGTGGCCCTGCCGTCGGCAGACAGGCTGGCGGCCGCCGGCCGCTGGGAGGACCTCGAGCTGCTTTACCAGGAGCGTCTGGACTGCGGCGATGCCAGCTTCGCCGTCGCCCTGCGCGACCACTACCGCGCCGGGAAGGACTGGCAGAGCTCGGACACGGTGCGCGACGCGCTTCAGAAGGCGGGCTTCGAGGTCCGCGACACCAGGGCCGGCACCCAGGTCGTGCCGCGGGACTGAGGCCGCCGCTCGTCGTGCCGGGGCGGTCTCGCAGGGTGGCTCGTCCGGCCGCCGAAGATGGTGGGACCATGGAACTCATCTACGGCCGACACGTCGTCTCCCTTGCTCTGGCGCCGGGTGCCCGGCGCCCGGTCCGGCGCGTCCTCGGCACAGCGGCAGCGCTGCGCGCGGCCGGCATCGATCCACACGCGGCCCGCGTCGGTGTGACCGAGGTCGGCCAGGCAGATCTCGATGAGCTCGTCGGCAGTGGCGACCATCAGGGCCTTGCCGCCGAGGTCGGCCCCTATCCTTACGCCGACATCGATGAGGTCCTGGCCGGGGACCTGGTGGTAGCCCTCGATGAGGTCACCGACCCGCGTAACCTGGGCGCCGTGGCGAGGACGGCGCTGGCGTGCGGCGCCGCCGGCATCGTGGTCACCAGGCACCGCTCGGCTCCGGTGAGCGCTGCCGCCGTCAAGGCGTCGGCCGGGGCCACGGAGCATCTGCCGATCGCCCAGGTGACGAATCTGCGCCGCGCCCTGCAGCAGGCACAGCAGCGCAGCTTCTGGGTCTACGGAGCCAGCGGTGCGGCGTCGCAGTCCTACCTCGACGTCGAGCTCCCGGAGCGGGTCGTCCTCGTCCTCGGTTCCGAGGGCCGTGGCCTGCGGCGTCTCACCGCCGAGTCCTGCGACGAGCTGCTGGCACTGCCGATGGCCGGGCCGGTCTCCAGCCTCAACGTGAGCGTCGCGGCGGCCGTCCTGCTCTATGACGTGCGACGGCGGAGAACAGCAGCCGAGGCAGACCGTTGAGCCGGCTGCTCTACATCATCGACGGCTACAACGTCCTGCACGCCATCTTTCCGGGTCTCGCCGCCGCCGATCTCGCCGTGCGTCGCGAGTGGCTCATCGAGCGCTCGGCCAGCCTGGCGGCGCTGCGCGGCGCCGACGTCCATGTCGTGTTCGATGTGCGCGGCCGGACCGGTGTGGAGTGTGAGTCGGTCGCCGGTACGCCGGTCGAGGTGTGCTTTGCCGGGGGCCGGTACGCGGCCGATGCGTTCATTGCACGGCGCATCGCCGAGCAGCCGGCCGACGTCACCGTCTTCGTCGTGTCCGGCGATCAGGAGGTACAGCGGACGGCTGCCAGGGCGGGCGTCCATCGCGTCACCCCGACCGAGTTGCGTCGTGATCTCGAGGGTCTCGACAAAGAGGTGAAAGAAGTAGTTGCAAATCTGGAAGGCTCGGCTACAATGCGCTCACAGCTTGAACATAAAGTTGATGTTGAGACTTTGCGCAAGCTGGAGCGGCTCAGGACGGAGGGAATCGAGCCTGACGGCGAGGAGTACGAGCCCGACGGCGACGTCTGAGTCCGCAGGCGGCCACACGACCCGTGGGGGTAGGCATGGCAGCGGCGGAGCCGGCAGATGCCGAACGGCAGGTGTCGAGAAGCTATGACTCTAACCTTCGACTCGAGGTTACGGATGTCGCGCTCGTCCGCGAGTGCCGGCGCGGCAACAAGGCGGCGCTCGATCAGCTGCTCATCCGCTATCACCACTTCGTGCGGCTCAAGGCCAGCTCCTACTTCCTCGCCGGCGGCGACGGCGAGGACCTCATCCAGGAGGGCATGGTAGGGCTGTACAAGGCGGTCCGGGACTATCGCGAGGACCGCGAGGCGTCGTTCCGCAGCTTCGCCGAGCTCTGCATCACGCGCCAGATCATCACGGCGATCAAGACGGCGACCCGCCAGAAGCATCAGCCCCTCAACGGGTACGTGTCGCTGAGCCAGCCACCCTCAGACAGCGGCGACGAGAGCGACTGCTCGCTGGCAGACATCCTGCCCGGTCCGAGCGTGCACGATCCCGTCAGCCAGGTCATCTCCACCGAGGAGATCGAGAGCCTCAAGCGATGTCTCACCGAGGCTCTCTCGGAGCTCGAAGGCAAGGTCCTGCGGCACTACCTGCGCGGCTCGTCCTACGAGTCGATCGCCGGCGCCCTGGGGTGCGACTGCAAGACCGTCGACAACGCCCTGCAGCGCATCAAGCGCAAGGTCGACCTGCATCTGGAGCGCCGTCAGGTCCCGACCTGACGGCGCGCGGCCCTCAGTAGGGCATCAGGCTGACGTCGTGCCCCTGCTGCTGCACCAGCAGCTTGAAGTCGTGCGGGTTCTTGGCCACCTGGGCGGCATCGGTGAGTGAGATCAGGCCGTCCTGATAGAGCTTGAGCAGGGACTGATCGAACGTCTGCATGCCGTAGTAGTCTCCCTCGGAGATGGCGTCGTGGACCATGTGGGCCTGCTCCGGGTCGAGGACGAAGTCGCGGATGCGGTTGGTCATGATCATGATCTCGATGGCCGGCACGCGACCGTTGCCGCTGGCCATTGTCAGCAGACGCTGGCTGATGATCCCCTTGAGCGTCCCCGCGAGCATGATGCGCACCTGCTTCTGCTCGTGCAGCGGGAAGAAGTCGATGATCCGGTTGATCGTCTCGGTGGCGTCGATGGTGTGCAGCGTGCTCATGACCAGGTGACCGGTCTGGGCCGCCGTCAAGGCGGCACGCACCGTCTCGGTATCCCGCATCTCGCCGATCAGGATCACGTCGGGGTCCTGGCGCAGGACGTACTTGAGCGCCGCGCCATACGACTCGGTGTCGATACCGATCTCGCGCTGGTTGACCACGGAACGCTTGTCCGAATGCAGCACCTCGATCGGGTCCTCCACGGTGATGATATGGCGTTGGAGGTGGTCGTTGATGTGCTCGATCATCGCCGCCAGGGTGGTGGTCTTGCCGCTGCCGGTGGTGCCGGTCACCAGCACCAGGCCGCGTGGCTCCAGCGCCATCTGCTTGATGACGGCGGGCAGATGCAGCTCCTCGAAGCTGGGGATGTCGGTGTGGACATGGCGCATGGCGATGCTGATGCTGCCGCGCTGACGGAAGATGTTGACGCGGAAGCGCCCCCACTGAGAGGAGGAGTAGGCGAAGTCGATCTCGTTGCGCTCGCTGAAGCGCCGTATCTGGCGGTCGCTCATGAGCGCGGCGGCGGCGTCCTTGGTGTCCTGCGGTGTCAGCGTGGGCAGATCAAGGAGCACCAGCTCGCCGTCGATGCGCAGGACCGGCGGGCTGCCGGCCTTGAGATGCAGGTCCGACGCTGACCGCTGTGAGACGACCTCGAAGAGCTGCTCCATCGATGCCACGTCCGGTGACCTCCCTGCGTCCGTTCAAGCGGGCCACGCGCCGCGCGGGCGGTGGCTGCCGGTCCGCTGGGACGTATCGGCCGGTCCGGGCGATGAGTTGAGCGGTTCCGGCCGCAGGTGGTCTGCAGCGCTGCCGGGACAAGACGAGGAAGCCCGTGCGGGGTACCGGAGGTCGGCCGGGTAGTCCGCGTGCGCCGTGGCTGGTCCGACGCCTCAGCGTCGAGCGGGGCGTTGCTCTAGAGGCGCACCGCGCTCGTCCAACCGCTGACCGACTGATAGGAGACCACGGCGCCGGTGTGCGGCGAGTGGATGACGCTGCCGCCGCCGACGTAGATGCCGACGTGGTACGCCGGGTTGCCGCGGAAGACAAGATCGCCCGGCTGCAGGGAACCCATCGAGACGGGCGTGCCCATCTGCTGCTGGGAGCCCGAGTAGTGCGGCAGGCTCATGCCGATCTGCGCATAGACGTACATGACGAAGCCGGAACAGTCGAAGCCGGTGGATGGGCTGGCACCGGCGTACTTGTAGGGGATGCCGAGGTAGCGGGCGGCGATGGCGCAGACCTCGGGATGGCCGGGGCCGCCCTGGTCGGGGATGATCGGCCGCTGGTTGGGCGTGGTTGCCGCGGTGCCGCCGCCACCGCCGGTGGCCGCGGCCGCAGCTGCCTCGGCTGCCGCCACACGGGCCGCGGCGGCGCGGGCCTCGGCCGCCTCCATGCGGCGGATCTCCGCTTCGACGCCGGCCAGCATGCCCTGACGCTCGCTGAGCCTGCCCTCGATCTCGGACTTCTTGGCGGCGACCTCGCCGACGAGCTTGTTGGCGGCCTTGCGGTCCTTGAGCAGCCCGACGCGCTTGTCCTGGACTTCGCGCTTGTAACCCTCCACCGATTCGATGATGTCGGTGTCGTGATCGCCGAGCCGCTGCAGAAGGTCGATCTGGCTGGCCAGCTCCTCGAAGCTGCCGGCCGAGAACATGACATCGAGGACGTCGACGGGACGTTCCTTGTAGAGGGCCACCACGCGGTCGTTGAGATTGCGGTGGGCGACGGCGAGGTTGTAGCGGGCGACCTTGAGCGCCTTGGTGTTGCGCTTGATCTGGCCCTGTACCGCCGCCAGCTTCTCTCTGGCGTAGTTGTACTGCTCGACGGTGGCTCCAAGCTTGGCGTCGAGCTCGGCGAGCTGCGCCCGGATCTCGCGGGCGCGCTCCTTCTTGTCGCTGATCGGCGTGGCGAGAGCGGTGGCCGGCACCAGGAGCACGAACAGCACGACCAGCACTATGGTGGACAGATGGGAGCGAGAGATCCGGCGGCACGTCACGTCGCTGCCTCCTCCTTGGCGGCCACAGCCGCGGTGCAACGTCGGGGTGGGCGCTTCAGCTCGCGGCACTCTACCACAGCGCGTCACTTGGAGTCCACGGGCGTCCGGTGCATCTGTGTACCGGTACTGGCGGGGAGGTGCAGGCGCTTGAGCGCCCGCATGAACGAGCGGTTGCCCTCGTCGCGACGCCAGGCCCTGGTGATGGCGTAGCCCCATGTCTGGAAGATCAGCTTGGCGAAGCGGAACGTGAACAGGCAGCCCAGCCAGCGGCGCAGGCCGTAGAAGCGTGCGTAGCCGCGGATGGTCTCTTTCTGCAGATGGTACGGCGTCATCTGCCTGGGCGTATAGACGACATGCAGGGCGTCGTAATGCTGCCAGTCCTTGTCGAAGATGCGGCCCTCGGATTCGAGCTCGTCGTAGAGCGGCGTGCCCGGGAGCGGCGTGAGGATATTGAGCATCACGGTGTCGATCTTGTGCTTGACCGCAAAGCTCACCGTGTCGCGCACGGCGTCGGGACCGTCGCTGTCGGCGCCCAGGACGAACATGCCGTGGCTGCTGATGCCGTACTCGTGCAGCCTGTCGATGGCACGGATGATGTCATCGACGCTCTGCGCCTTCTCGTAGTTGTCCAGAGTGTCCTGGTTGACCGACTCGAAACCCAGAAAGACGTTCCAGCAGCCCGAGCGGCTCATGAGCTCCAGCAGTTCGGGGTCTCTGGCGACGTCGGTGCGGACCTGTGCCGACCATGAGACGTCGAGCTTGCGGTCGATCATCATCTGGAGAAGCTCTTTCAGGCGGTTGCGGTTGGCCGCCATGTTGTCGTCGTAGAAGAAGATCTTGCGCGCCCGTGTCTGTTCTATCTCGGTGATGACGCTCTCGTTGGAACGGAAGCGGTACTTCTTTCCGAACATGGCCGTGACCGAGCAGAAACGGCAGTTGAACGGGCATCCCCAGCTCGTCATGATCGGCGTCTGGGTCATGCGCTCGTGACCGTGGATGAGCGTGAGGTCGGGGAAGGGCAGGGAGTCGAGGTCGGCGACGGGGTCGCGCAGCGGATTGTGGACGATCTGCCCGTCGCGGCGGAATGACAGGCCGCGGATCGATTCGAGCGGACGGTCGCCCTGCAGTGCTTCGATGAGCTCGAGTATGAGTTCCTCGCCGCCCTCACCGCGCGCCACATAGTCCACATGCTCGAGCGCTTCCTCGGCCAGGAAGGTGACATGCGAGCCGCCGATCACCACGGGTGTGCCGCGGCGGCGCAGCTCGTCGGCGTGCTCATAGGCTTCCGGGACGGTGGAACTCGTGGTCGAGAATCCGACGAGATCGGCGCGATAGACGTCTTCCCAGTCGATCGGCTGGACTTCTCCCGCGTGGACGCTCACGTCGTGGCCGTGTGCCTTGAGCACGGCACCCATGATGGGCAGGCCAAGACGCGGCAGCCTGACCTTGCTGTACACGTGCAAGCCCGGCGCCGCCGGCTCGACAAGACGGATGATCACGTGCTACTCCTCTTGTTCTCGCGCTGTCGACCCGCTGGCGACCGCAGCCCCCTCGACTGCCGTGCGACTGATTGCCTGTGCGGTCGCCGGTACGCACGCACCCTATTGTAGCGACATCCGACTGCGGTCCCAAGCCCTGGAGCATCCTGTGACGGCCTTCGAGCGCTGCCCCGGCCCCACCGCAGTCCGGTCCCTGAGGCGGCATCGCCGTCGCAACGCACGCCATCCGTGCGGGCATCCTTCCCGGGTGTCCGCCTCGATGTCCGGGTGCGTGGACGGCCGTTCTCTCCGAGTTGCGTCGTCGTCGGGCCATCCGGTAGCCTTTCGACGTGTCGTCGGCCGACAAGTGAACCGACGACACATCACGCTGTTCGCTCTCTGTCGGTCGTCGTCCAGCGCGACCGGACCCGTTGGGGTCGCCGGATCCCAGGGCGCTTGGTCGGTCTTCAGAGGGCATCGCGGGCAAGAAACCGGTCTCCGAGGAGGTTCCCCGTGTCCGACGAGCTGTACGCCAAGATGGCGCAGACGATCATCGACGGCGAGGATGAAGACGCAGCCCGCCTGGCCCGGGAGGGCCTTGACGCCGGCCTCGATCCCGCCGACATCCTCGACAAGGGCTATGTCAAGGGCATCGAAGAGGTCGGCGACCTGTTCGCCAAGGGCGAGTTCTTCCTGCCCGAGTTAGTCCAGGGCGCCGAGGCCATGAAGGCCGCCGTGGCCGTCCTTGAGCCGGCCCTGGAGGCCTCCGGCGGTGAGTCGCGCAGCCTCGGTTCGGCGGTCGCCGGCACCGTCGCCGGCGACATCCACGAGATCGGCAAGACGATCGTCTGCTCGATGCTCAGCGCCGCCGGCTTCAAGGTCATCGACGTCGGCTGCGACGTGGCCATCGAGACCTTCGTTGCGCAGGTCCGCGAGACCAAGCCCGACCTGCTGATGCTCTCCGCCCTGCTGACGACCACGATGCCCAACCAAGCCAAGACCATCGAGGCCCTCAAGGAGGCCGGTCTGCGCGAGGGCGTCAAGGTCATGATCGGCGGCGCCCCCACCACCCGCGCCTGGGCCGATGAGATCGGCGCCGACGGCTACGCCGAGGACGCCATCGAGGCGGTCAACGCGGCCAGGGGGCTGCTGGGCGTCGGCTGAGACGCACGGCGGGACGGCGTCCGGAGGGTGCCCGCGAAGGGCCGGACGTCATCGGACGCGGCGAGCCGGGCGGCGCCGGACACAGAGACGGACAGAGGGCGGGCGNNCGCCCGCCCTCTGTCCGTCTCTGTGCGCGGATCCGGCGCGCACATCGCGCCGGCCGGCGCCGCTCCGGGTCGTGCCGCGACGACGACCCGGCAGGGTCGGCTCAGCCGGTCGGCTTGGTCGAGTACTCTCTGACGCGTCGCTCGTGCTCCTCGCGCCCTACGGGGCAGGCATCGAGGCAGATCAGGCACTCCTGCGAGCCTCGTTCCGTGTAGTGCGGGGCGTGCTTGACCCAGCCGGGGCTCGGGTCGGCGAGCATCTCCTGCGGCACGATGCACTTCCAGAAGTCGACCTTCTTGCCGGGCTCGACGCCCTGTGCGTAGCCCGGTGCGATAGCGCCGACCGGGCAGGACTTGATGCAGAGTTCGCAGTCGCCGCAGAGGTCTTCTGTGAAGGGCTCGTCGTAGGGCAGCACGGCGTCGGTGACCACGCAGGCCCAGCGCACGTGTGGCCCCAGGCTGGGTGTGATCACGAGCGTCTGCTTGCCGATCCAGCCGAGACCGGCGAGGTGAGCGGCGACCTTGGCGTGGACGAAATGCGTCACGGCCGTCCGGAAGCCGGCCTCGCGGACGGTCTCCGCGAAACGGTGGGCACGCGCCTCGGTGATCTCGTAGTACATGTTGTAGTACTGCGAGCCGGGCACATCGTCGAATGGGACGGCGCCGTCCGGCAGCACCGATGTGACGACCGCGTTCTGCAGCGGGTCCCAGATGTGCATGCCCAGGACGATGACGCTGCGGGCGCCGGGCAGAAAGCCCTCCGGCGTCTCCAGGCACCTGTTGGGCGGGAACGGGACCTTGGCGAGCTCTTCGGCGTCCACGACGCCGAAGAGCTCGAAGCCCTGCTCCTGCGCGGCGCTGCGCAACTGTTCCTTCAACTCTGCGCTCACTGACTCCCCCGATCGTCAGTCTGTGGTCCTGCGGCGTCGCCCTGCCGGTCGCCCGCTGCTGCGGTGGGCCGGAAGGGCGGGCCGCCTTGTGGGCGACAACTGTGACCGGCGTCGGCAGGCCGGTCAAGATGTCTCCGTTCCTCGACGAGCACCGGCAGCGTTGCTGGTGCTCGTCGACACGTCTCGTCACATCGCTCCGGGCGCGAGCCTCACCGGCAACGGCGTGAGCCGGGCCGGTGAGGCCGGAGCCGCAAGGGGTGGGGCTCTTTCGAGCCCCACCCCTTGCTTCGCCCGGTGATGGGCACGGTCTGCATCCAGGGTATGCCGGACGCGACCTTACGTGTCCTTACTTGACCTGCGGCACGACGACGACCGGGATGTCGCTGTGGTGCAGGAGCTTCGTTGTCGTGGAGCCCATCACCACGTCGTGCAGCGCGCCGGCGCCCTTGGCGCCGACGACGATCCAGCCGGCGCCGATCTCGTGGGCCACGTTCAGCAGCAGGTCGACCGGGTGATCGCGCGTACAGGTGGTCGCGACCTTGACCCCGGCCGCGCTGACCACCTTGGCCGCTTCCTCCAGATCGGCGGCGATCTCCTTCTCGATCTGGGCGATGTGAGCCTCGGCCTCGACGGTGGGACCGCGATACGTCACCCATGTGGGTGGACGGTCCTGTCCGCAGACCACGGTGATCTCGGTGTCGGGACCACACTTGGCCAGCTCGACCGCCTTGTCGAGCGCCGCCTTGGACGCGTCGGAGCCGTCGTAGCCCACCACGATCTTGTTTGCCATGGTGTCCTCCCTGTCCAGTACGGACGTCGCCGGCTCAGTAGTTCCAGAAGATCCAGGCGCCGGTGACCACTACGGCCAGGCCCGCGACCAGAGCGAGGTACGGCTTGATGCCCGCCTTCTTCACGAGCAGTTCGCCGTGCTGGATGCCGAGGTCGTCGTACATGTGGTCCGGGAACCGGCCCTTGTCCTGCACGTAGTGCCGGAAGAGGAAGACCGGGATGATGAGCGCCGCCCAGACCGCCGTGGCGATGAGCGTGCTCTTGCCCCACACGTTGGCGCCGATGCCGAGGAAGGCCGCGTTGACGAACGACAGGCAGGTGTTGAAGCCCAGCAGCCAGTTGGGGCACTTCCACGGCCGCTTGATGTGGCCGCTGTCGATGCGGTGGATCCAGCCGGAGTTGAGGTTGAGGAAGTTGAAGATGATGTAACAGCCGTTGGACACCGCCAGGACGAACACGTAGTCCGACATGAGCAGCAGGATGAGGTTGAAGCCGAGGTCGGTCCACATGGCCGCCGTCGGCGCCCCATGCTTGTTGACGTGGCTCATGTACTTGGGGAACCAGCCGTCGACCGAGGCCTGGTAGATGGTCCGCGACGAGCCGCCCATAGCGGTCATGATCGAGAGGATCAGGGCCAGGATGAGCAGCACGATGACGATCGGCGTGACCACCGAGCCGCCGCCGAGCATGTCGGCCATGGCCTCGCCGACGCCCATGCCGCTGTAGATACCATCTTCGAGCAGGCCGTTGATGCCCAGCACGCCCTGGAAGGAGATCGGCACGATCATGAACACGAACACGCACAGCAGGCCGGAGGATGTGATGGCCTTGATGGTGTCCTTCTTCGGGTTCTTGAGCTCACTCGTGTAGCAGACCGAGGTCTCGAAGGCGTACGTGGACCAGGCGGCGATGAACAGGCCGCCGATGAACAGCTTCCAGCCGGACATGCCCCAGATACCCTCGCCGTTCTCGCCGAGGAGCGGCGCCAGCGGCGTGAGGTTGGAGCCCAGCACGTCGCCGGTGAAGAACGGCACGATGCCGATCGCGATGAGCGGCAGCAGGGCGACGATGCCGAGGATCATGGTGAACCGGGCCGCCCGCAGGATGCCGTAGTGCTGCGCCAGGAAGACGCAGAGCAGGATGCCGGCGCCGAGGATCCAGACCCAGCTGAAGCGCAGCTCGAGGCCGTCCTTGAGGAAGTCGAGCGGCACGAGCGTGATCTGCCACGTCATCGCCGACGAGTCGGCGCCGAAGAGGTAGGTGAGGATGTAGCCGGCTGCCAGCCCGGTGCCGATGGCCAGCACCGGCGTCCAGGCGAACCAGTTGCACCAGACCGACAACGGGGCGATGTACTTGCTGTAGCGGATCCAGGCGATGGCCCCGTATACCGATGTGCCCCCGGACTTGCCGGGGAAGATGCCGGCGATCTCGGCATAGGTGAAGGACTGGAAAAAGCCCATCCAGACCGAGATGGTCCAGACGAGCCACGAGGCGCCCAGCACCGTGGCGCCGATGCCGCCGATGGAGAAGAGGACGAGGGCGGGGACGCCGCTGGCCATCCAGAAGGCGCCCGTCCACGAGATGTCTCGTTTGAGCCCGCCGATATCGTCGTGTACCTCGGGCTCCAACGCTTCTACCGTACCTGACATGTCAGCCCCCCAGAGTCACTGACTAATAGAACAGGATGAGAACGTTGCTCTCGCGGGCCTGCCGAAGCCTGCAGAGGTGGCCGGCGGCGTCGGCGGCCCGAGACCGGCGTGTGCGTGCTTACCCCCTTCACGCTCGCTCACCTCCGCAGTGCGGTGCACCACGGAGGTCCGAGTTGCGCGGGATTGTAGTGTGCTGCGGGCGGCCCGGCAATGGCCGTGCGGCCGTACCGGGCCGCCCGCGAAGCTCACGTCAACGTCTTCCGGTCAGCGACCCAGGAGCGCGTTGATCTTCTTCACGCTGTCGTTGGCGTCTTCTCCGTACGCATCGGCGCCGATCTGATCGGCCCAGTTCTGCGTGGACGCGCCGCCACCGACGATGGTCTTGTACTTGCCCTTGAGGCCCTGCTTCTCGAGCGCCTCGAGGATCCGCTTCTGCTCGCGCATGGTCGTAGTGAGCAGGGCGCTCATGCCGATGACCTTGGCGTCGACCTCCTCGGCCTTGGCGATGAACTTGTCGGCCGAGACGTCGCGACCGAGGTCGTGCACGTTGTAGCCGTTGGCGCGCAGGAAGGCGACCACGATCGTCTTGCCGATGTCGTGGACGTCGCCCTGCACGGTGCCGAGGACGATGGCTTCCTCGACTTCCTCATCGCCACCGGCCTCAGCCACCGCGGCGCTGCAGACTGCTGCAGCCGCACTCATGGCGTCGGAGGCGAGCACCAGCTCGGGCAGGAAGACCTGGCCGCGCTCGAACAGGTCGCCCATCTCGGTGATCCCGACGATGAACCCTTTCTTCAGGATCTCGTCGGGAGCGATGCCGGCGGCCAGGGCGCGCTTGGCGACGTCTGCCGCCTTCTCCTTGTCGCACGCCTTGATGGCGTCGCCGGCCTCCTTGTAGAACTCCTCATTCCCCATGCTCTTGACCTCCAGGTGTCAAGTCAGTTTCGGTCTGATGTGACGGTCTGCGCGTGTCGGCTCAGGGCATCTTTTCCTTGAGCTTCTCGACGCACGCGATCTTGATGTCGAGCAGGTCGGCGATGCGAGCCTTCGCAGCGAGACCCTTGGCGAGACCCGGGATGGCCTCGACGCACCCGATGTCAAGCTCCTCGCGCAGGTTGCGCATGACGGTCGAATCAGACAGGTCGAACGTGCTGACCTTCAGCTTGTCGGCCACGTACTTCTTCGCCTCGGGGAGCCTCATCCGGTGGTTGAGCTGCATCCTTGCCACCATGTCTCCAGCGGTACGGATGCCACCCATTCCGGAAGCGACCGCATGACCCACGGACATTCCGAACGGATCGCCGACGCCTACCTACAACCCGTCGACCTTGGCGACTTCCACCATCGCCACGCTGGCGCGGGTGACGGCGTCGATCGGCGGGGTCTCGAACATCGGCACGCCGCCGACGCCCATGCCCACGTTCACGTGGATCGGGATGGTCGCCTGCTTGCAGACCTCCTTGACGAAGGTCACCGCGCGAGCGGTGTTCCAGGCCGCCGCCTTGTTGGTCTTGGTGTTGCAGACCGGGCCGAAGATGTCGGCGCCGGCCTCTTCCACGACCTTGAGCTGCTGGTGCGGGAACATGCCGGCCAAGCGCTTGCCGTTGTACTCCACCTCGCCGTGCATGCCGAGGATGAACTCGCCGGACATGCCGACCTCGATGCCCAGGTCGGTCGTCTTCTTGAGCTCCTCGACGGTCTTGAGGGTGGCCCAGAAGTCGGCGTCGCCGGCCGAAGCGGTGGTGTCGAAGTCGATGCCGTCGGCGCCGATCTCGTCGAAGCGCTTGCACACGTAGATCATGTCTTCCATGCACAGCTCGGCGGCGTTCATCTCCTCCGCGCGCGCCTCGTCCATCTTCATGAGCGGCAGCAGGTCGGCCGGGTTCGTGAACGGCCCGTCCGGCGTGTAGTAGAGGCCCATGTTCGGCATGGCGCCGTACAGCATGGGGAAGATGGTGGTCGAGAGCAGGCGCTCGACGGCGACCTGATCGAGCGAGACCATCGGCTTGGCCGGCTTGAACGAGTAGTCGATCCAGCCGAGCTCCATGGTGTCGAACGCGAACACGCGCTCGAAGACCTCGACGGCGTCCTCGCGGCTGATCTGCAGATGCGCGCCGCTCGAGAGCTGCGACGAGACCAGCGTGCAGGCCGTCTCATCCTTGGTCAGAGGGACTTCGTGGCCCGGCTCGACGCCGATGACGCGCCACGGAGCGCTGAAGATCTCGACGAGCTTGTCGATCTCGTTCTCGTCGAGTGCGGGGATCTGGCCTTTATCGGCCGCGTCCTCTGAGCCGGCGACGATCTCCTGCCGCAGCTCATCGGGCGTCAGCTCGATAGCCGAGCCATCCCCCATTCGGGTCCAGATCTTACTCACTGCTTTGCACCTCCATCAGTTGGATTGCAGGAGAAACGGACGTGTCCATCCGGAAAGGGCTACGGTGGAGAGCGACAGATGGAGTGCATGCTGCCGCTGGTCGCGTCGCGACCGGAAGGTGGCTCAGGAGAGCATGCCACGTGCTGTCGTCCCCCCATCTCCCTGCGCACCGCCGATCTGGATCGGCGGGCGTTCCCTCAGCACAGTTCCGACGACAAGCTGTTCGATGTACCGACGAACTCGGTGCATCGCGCGTATCAATGTAAGCAGCACAGTCGGGAGTCGTCAAGGAGCACGCTGTGAAAGATGGGCCGCGCCTTATAATTTCTTTAGCCTGTTTAGTGTTCCGCTCCCGCTCTTGCCGCGGCGTTACCGCAGGGGGCGTCCCCGCGTTACACGAGGCTTCGTGGTGCTCGATGTAGCGTCGCCGATCCCGCTGCCGGCCTCGACGTTGACATGCGGCGCTGGACCGGTACGATATGGCACACTCATAAACCGGCGCCCCGATGAAGCGGGACGTGATTGTGAAGGTATGTGGTACGGCGCCGGGCGTCTCCCCCCCGCGAGGAGCGGGGCGGTTTTGCCTGACGTCCGTGATGCATACCGATCGCAGAGCCGGTGCCACACGCACGTCGTGCAGACAAGGAGGTCGGGTAGGGAGGAACTCGTCGCAGGCACGGAGCATGCGATCGCGCTCGCACCACCGCACTGATCACCGCCCTTCATCACCGGCGA
>DIWP01000008.1:3810-4196 GCA_002423545.1 Thermoleophilia bacterium UBA6103 | reverse complement strand
CGCCTTCGCGGCCGGTGATGCCCTGTACGACGATGCGGCTTGCCGCGTCGACAAGGATGCTCATCGCGACTCACCTGCCTCGCTCACCGTGGCGGCCTGTTGCGACGCAGCGCCTGATCCGGCGGCTTGCTTCGGCGCAGCGCCTGATCCGGCGGCCTGCTTCGGCGCGGCGCCTGGTCCGGCGGCCGCCGCCACGACAGCCAGCCGCACGGCCTCGCCGGCCGTCTCGGTGACGGTGACGCCGGCCAGCCTGGCGCCGGCCAGGATCTCATGCGCCTCGGTGGCGGCGTTGCCGTCGAGGCGCACGAAGACCGGCACCTCGAGCTGTGTGCCGGAGAAGACCTCGACCAGGGCGCGCGCCACCTCGTCGCAGCGGGTGATGCCGC
>DIWP01000008.1:1892-3787 GCA_002423545.1 Thermoleophilia bacterium UBA6103 | reverse complement strand
CGCCGGCGGCGGCGATGGCGTCGAGCGTGCTCATCACCAGGCCGGCGCCGTTGCCGATGACCCCGACCTCGCCGTCGAGGGTGACGAACGAGAGTCCGGCCTCGCGCGCCGCCCGCTCGCGGTCATCACCGCCGGCGAGCGCCGCGCGCACCGCTGCCTGGCGATCGGCCGCGTTGTCGTCGAGGGTGACCTTGGCGTCGAGGCAGAGCACCTGATCGTCGCCGGTGACGACCAGCGGGTTGACCTCGAGGAGCACGGCGTCGGCGTCGTGGTAGGCGCGCCAGAGCCCCCGCAGGACGGCCGCGAGTCCGTTTGCGCGTCGCTTGGCGGCCTGCGGATCGTCACCGCCGAGGTCGGCCGCCATGACGGCGTCGCGAACCTGGTAGTCGCAGAGGCCGAGCAACGGGTCGATCGGGGTGCGCAGGAAGGTCCCGCCGCCGGCCGCGATCTCCTCGACGTCCATGCCGCCCTGGGGCGCAAGCAGCAGCAACGGGCAGCGATGGTGACGTGAGAGCACGACGGCCGCGTAGAGCTCGCGCTCGATGCTCACCCCGGCCTCGATCAGGACGGCCTCGACGGCATGGCCAGCGATCTCCATGGCAAGGATCTCGGCGGCGGCCGCCTCGACCTCTTCGAGCGTGGCGCAGAGCCGGATACCGCCGGCCTTGCCGCGCTTGCCGATGCGGACCTGGGCCTTGACCGCCACCGGCAGGCCCAGCCGCTTCGCCGCCGCGCGGACACGCTTGGGCGAGCGCGCGACCTCGCCGGCGGGGACCGGCAGGCCGGCCTCGCGCAGCAGCTCCTTGCCCTGGTACTCGAGCAGATCGGTCATGGGCGGACCCTCGGCACAGCTATCGAAAGTCGAGCAGGAGTGCTCATGCGGACACCTCCGCCGTCCGCCCCAGCTCGCGCCCGGCGGCCAGCGCCTGCATGTTGAGGTCCTTGAACCGGGGCGGCACGCGGCGCGCCACGGCGACCTCGACCGCCTCGTGGGAGATCGGCTCGAGGTGCTCCGTCAACGCGCCCAATGAGACGATGTTGGTCACCACGACCTTGCCGAGCTGCTCCTTGGCCACCTGCGTGAACGGGGCTCCGATGAGCCGCACGTCGTCGACCCCGACCGGGGTCACGAGTCCGGAATCGTAGACGACCAGACCGCCGGCCCTGGTCTCGCGAGCGTAACGGTCGAAGGCGGCCTGCGACAGACAGAGCGTGACGTCGGGCTCGGTGGCCTCGGGGTAGTCGACCTCCTCGTCCGAGATCACGACCTCGGCCTTGGACGCCCCGCCGCGGGCTTCGGGCCCGTAGCTCTGGGTGTTGACGACCTCCCAGCCGGCCTGCGCGGCGGCATCGGTGAGGATGCTGGCGGCCAGGATGATGCCCTGTCCGCCCGAGCCCGACAGGCGCACCTCGAGACGGCCGAGCTTCTCCGTTCCGCTAGCCACGACCGTCCTCCTGTGCACGCTGCCTGGTGACTCGCTGCCCGTCGGTGTACTCCTCGAACTCGGCGTGGTGGAGCACGCCGACCGGGTAGCTCTCGTGCCGCCGGGCGACGCCCTCGCCGTACTTGGACGCCGGCACGGCATGCTCCTTCTGCAGGGTCAGGAACTCGGCCGGATCGGCGGTCAGATTCTGGCGACCGTAGTAGACCGGGCAGATGGCCATCGCCTCGACGAACGAGAAGCCGTGGTGATCGATACCGCCGGCGATGAGCCGGGCGAGCTGGCGATAGTCCCAGGCCGTGCCGCGGGCCACGTAGGTGGCGCCCGAGGCGTGGGCCAGTTCGCAGAGGTCGAAGGCGCGCTCCACGTTGCCGTACCGGCTGGTGGTGGAACGGTCGCCGGTATGCGTGGTGGGGCTCATCTGCCCTCCGGTCATGCCGTAGATGGAGTTGT
>DIWP01000008.1:1354-1858 GCA_002423545.1 Thermoleophilia bacterium UBA6103 | reverse complement strand
GGCGAAGGCCAGGGCCCGGCCGTGCGTGGTGTGCACCGTCGAGTAGTCGACGTAGGTGGTGATGCGGCCGCAACAGCCGATGCCGGCGAAGATGGCCACCTTGTCCTCGTCCAGATCGAGCGCGAGGATGGCCTCGATCAGCGCCCGGGTCACGATGCCGTTGGAGCAGCCTGGACACCAGAGGGTGCGCGTGGCGCGCAGATGGGCGCGGATCTCGCTGATGGGGCGCGGCTTGATCTGCGGCAGGACGGAGCCCTCTTCCGGCGCCCGCAGGGTCTGCTCGTCGACGAGGGCGGTCATGCCGTGCGCTCCTTCACTGTCAGCTCGCGCTCGATGAGCTCCTGGATCTCGCGCGGATGGATGAGCTTGCCGTCGATGCGGCCGTAGTCCACGACGCGCGCCTCGCTGCACGAGGCCGCCTGAACCTCCCAGGCGATCTGGCGCAGGTTCATCTCCGGCACGATGATCGTGTGCACCTTCCGCGACATCGCCTCGACCGCCGCC
>DIWP01000008.1:847-1337 GCA_002423545.1 Thermoleophilia bacterium UBA6103 | reverse complement strand
CGGGCCACCGAGCCGTAGGCGAAGACGGCCAGCTCGGCGTCGTCCATGAACAGCTCCTCGACGTCGGTGAGCGAGTCGCGGTGCAGGTAGATCTTCTCGCGCAGGTAGGTGCCCAGCTCGGCGGCCACCGACGGGGCGCTCGTGTCGGGGGTACCGCTGCGACGGTCGTAGACCAGGCCGGTGACGTGCACCTTGAACTTGGAACCCAGCGACGCCTGCGGCAGGATGTTGTCGACGGTCGAGACGATCTCCTCGTACTCCTCGACCGAGTAGTCGGGGTCGCGCCGCGGGTAGACCCGCAGCTCATCCGGATCGGGCAGTTCGATGGCCTCGCGCATGTGGCCGATGATCGCGTCGCTCAGCACGATGACCGGGGTGCGGTGACGCTCGCTGAGCTCGAAGGCGCGCACGGTGAGGCTGAAGCACTCTTTCACCGAGCTGGGGATCAGCGTGATGATGGAGTGTTCGCCGTGCGTGCCCCAGCGCGCCT
>DIWP01000008.1:0-791 GCA_002423545.1 Thermoleophilia bacterium UBA6103 | reverse complement strand
AGAAGCCGGGGCCGGAGGTGGCGGTAAGCGCCTTCTTGCCGGCCAGCGAGGCGCCGATGACGGCGGCCATGGAAGCGATCTCGTCTTCCATCTGCATGAAGTCGCCGCCGACCTGCGGCAGCCGTACCGAGAGGCGCTCGGCGATCTCGGTGGACGGGGTGATGGGATATCCCGCGAAGAAGCGGGCGCCGGCGGCGATGGCCCCTTCGGCGACCGCCTCGTTGCCCTGCAGGACCACGCGTTCCTTGCCCACCTCAGTCCTCCTTGGAGCCGCGCGGCTCCGCGTCGGGCGGCAGCTCGCGCCTGGTGCCGCTGAGCTTGTGGGACGTCGTGACGGCGGCCGTCACCGACTCGCGCTCGTCGGCGCTCGTCTCGCGGTCCTCGGCGGCCGATCCGTCGTCGGCGACCGCGCCGTCCGCCACCTGATCCACGCCCGGACCGCCGGCCGCATCGGTCTGCCGCGTGACCTCGATGGCGAAGTCGGGACAGTGCCAGTCGCAGAGCATGCAGGCGGTGCAGGCCTCGGGGCGAGCGACTATCGGGTACCCGAGGCTGTCGCGATCGTAGACGTCGCGATTGCACAACGCGATGCAGATACCGCACGCTTTGCACTGCGCACGGTCCACGGTGATCTCGATGCGGCGCTTCTCCTGCGCCCGCGGGGCCTCGACGCTCACGACGGGCTCACCGCCCCGTCTGGGTCTCGGGGACCATCGGCAGATCGAGACCGCTCTCGGTGGCCTTCTCGACCGCCTCCGGATAGCCGGCGTCGGCGTGACGCATCACGCCGG
>DIWP01000054.1 GCA_002423545.1 Thermoleophilia bacterium UBA6103 | reverse complement strand
GAGGAGTCGCAGCTCATGCCGCTCTATCTGGGCGACAAGGGCCTGCGCCAGGCCGACTTCTTCATAGCGCTCGACGACTTCTTCGTCACGATGCTCAAGGTGGCCCGAGCGCTCGGCCTGGACAGCAAGGACGTGATCGACTTCAAGGGCGGGCGCTTCTCTCCGCGTGAGTTCCTCGTGAGCCGTCTGCCACGCCCCGTCGACCTGTACGGCAAGCTGAGCGGCCAGGTCTGCGTGGGTACCCTGGCCGAGGGGACCATCGGCGGCAAGCCGGCGCGGCGCTTCATGTACCAGATCACCGACCACCAGCAGGCGTTCAAGGACTTCGGCGTGCAGGGGACCGGCTTCCAGACCGGCGTGCCGGCGGCCTGTGCGGCGATCATGCTGGTGAAAGGCATGATCGCCGAGAAGGGCGTATTGGCGCCGGAACGCATCCCGTACGAGCCGTTCCTGGAACTGATGCGCACGTACGGCACACCTTGGGACGTGATGGATCTGCCGGCCGAGGACTGACCGGCCGTCGGCCGGCTGTATGCTCGGGCCGGGCGGTTCGCCGGGTGCGGCGCGAGGCCGGTCGCCGCGGCTATGCACGACCACGATCGTGACTCGGCGGAGCGGGGAGCGGCNNNNCCGGCCTGTCACGCCGGAGGTCGCGGGTTCGAGTCCCGTCGCTCCCGCCACACTCATCTCGCCGTCCACTCTGATCCACCGCTCGTAATGCTCCTTCGCCCCAGCGCCTCATCGTCTTCGTCGGCAGCTCGGGCGACACGTCGTGGTCGAGCCCGTCGCGGGACGGCCGATACCATGAGGAGCGTCCCGGTCGCGCTACATGGCGATCGTTCCGGTGCGACCCATCTGATCGCGGGCTGCGGGCGCGACGGCACGGCGAAACGACCATCGAACGGTCAGGGAGTGACGTGAGCCTCTGGAGTCCTCGAACGATCGTCCTTCTTGCCGCTGCGGCATCGGTCCTCGTCGTGCTCTGCGGGAGCCCGGAGGTCACCAGGTCCGGCACGGCGCAGGCGGCCGACGTGGCGAAGGCGTCCGGCACGGCGAAGGTGGCCGACGTGGCGGGGGCGGCCGCCGCGATCCTGCCGGCCGGCCGCGCGGTCACCGGTGTCGGTGCCGACAAGCCGATCGGCTTCCGTCTCTTCCCCGCCTCGAGTCCGTGGAACGCCGACGTCTCCGATCTGCCGGTGCACCCGCTCTCACCCACGTACCTGGCCGCCATGGGTCTGGACACCGGGCTTCACCCCGACTTCGGGACCACCTGGAACGGCGCTCCCAATGGGATCCCGTATGTGATCGTGCGTCGCGGCCAGCGCCGGGTCCCCATCTCCTTCTCCTACCGTGACGAGAGCGATCCGGGACCGTATCCGATCCCGCGTGATGCGCCGATCGAGGGTGGTTCGGCGAGCGACGGCGATCGCCACATCATCGTCCTCGACAAGGACCGGCGGCTGCTCTACGAGGTCTACGACGCTCACTACGATGCCCGCCACGGGCGCTGGCGAGCAGGCTCGGGCGCGATCTGGGACCTGCGTGTCAACACGGTGCGTCCAGACGGCTGGACCAGCGCCGATGCTGCCGGCCTGCCGATGCTGCCCGGCCTGGTGCGCTACGACGAGGTGCAGCGCGGCGAGATCCGGCACGCGCTGCGCTTCACCGTGAGCCGTACACAGCGCGCGTACCTGTATCCGGCGACGCACTTCGCCAGCTCGTCCATCGACCCGACGCTGCCGCCGATGGGCTTGCGGGTACGGCTGCGTGCCGACTACCCCCTGGACGGCTTCTCGCGGCCGGTCCGGGTCATTCTGACGGCGCTCAAGAGGTACGGCATGCTCGTCGCCGACAATGGCGGGCCCTGGTACATCAGCGGCGCTCCCGATCCGCGCTGGAACGACGATGTGCTGCACGAGCTCTCGCGGGTGCGCGGCCGCGACTTCGAGGTGGTCGACACCGGTGTGCTCGAGCCACTACGGCCGCTGATCTATGCGGGACGCGGGACGACGTTGTGGCGTGGCGGCACGCTGCGCCGCAGGGCGACGTTCGCCGACCCCGGCGGCGGCGGCTGGACGGCGCGGGTGAGCTGGGGCGACGGATCACAGTCGCAGACGCTCAGGGTGAGCGGCGACCAGCGGCTGCGGCTGGTGCACCGGTACACGCGCCCCGGGCGTCATCGCGTCACGGTGCGGGTGACCAACGCCGCCGGAGTCACCGGCAGCCGTTCGTTCCTGGTCACCGTGCGGCGGCGGTAGCTTCGCCGCCCGGCGTGGGACGGCGACCGACCTGCGTGCACCGTACGCCGTCTCTACTGCCGCGACTGCAGTTTCTCGACCACCGTTGCGGCGAACTCCTCGGCGGCCTCCGGGCCGTTTCCCGTCACGATGAGTCCGTCGGTCACCACCGGCGCGCCGACGACCGTACAGCCTTCGGATTCCAGCGCCGCCACCTCGTCCTCCCAGACGGTGCCCTGCCTGCCTTCCAGCACGCCGGCGCGAGCCAGCACCACCGGGGCCAGGCAGATGGCGGCGACCACCTTGCCGTCGGCCGCCGCCGTCCGGACCAGTCGTTGCAGGTCCACATCATCGAAGAGCGCCGCCGCTCCAGGTCCGCCGATCAGCACGACCGCCTCGTAATCCGCGGCGTCGGCGTCGGCGATCGTGAGATCCGACCGCACAGCCACGTCGCCGCTGAACGAATCGCCGCCCTCGCGGTTGGCGATCACCAGCGGATAGCCTGCCGTCTTGAGCGCGTCGACGACCGCCTTGTACTCGATCTGCTGGAAGTCTTCGTCGGGGACCACGATGAGCACCTCTTCCAGTCCCGGTGACCGTGAGGCGGTGGCCGTGGGCGTCTGGGCGGCATCGTTGCCGCCACCGACGCCTCCGCACGCCGCGGACAGGGCCGCCAGTGCTGCGCTGAGGGCGACGAGTCCCACGACGACCGCCACCCGGGGCGCTCTCTTCCTGCTCCTCATGCCCGTCCTCCCATGTCTGCTACGCGCGGCGGTCGCCCACCGCCGGAGCGCCGGCAGCGCCTCCGCGTGTCGTCGAAGCGCAGCACCGCCGCGTGTCGTCGAAGCACAGCGCCGCCGCGTACCATCGAAGCGCAGCACCGCCGCCGTCATGGGAAGGCCGGCCGGGCGGCGTCCAGGGGCCGACCGCGTAGCGGCCTGTGCAGAGGGTCGACCGGGTGGCGGCCCTCAGAGTGCCGGTCGTCAGTCTTCGAGGATGGCCCAGACCTTGCGCACCGGCTCGGTGTTGCGCCAGTAGCCCTTGCTGCCCTTGGGCGTGTCGACGATGTCGCCGGGGCCGGCCTTCACGATGCTGCCGTCTTCCAGTTCGATCTCGAGGTTCCCGGAGATGATGTAGGCGACCTCGTGGTAAGGACGCTCGAAGGGTCGCTTCTGTACGTCACGTTCCCAGTAGCCGACGCTGAACTTGCCGTCCGGCGAAGCGGCGGCGACGAACTCGCGGCCCGGAGGCTCGGTCTCCTGCGGCCCGCGCGCCGACTCCGACCACACGACGTCGTCCGGCCCGATGACTCTGATCTGCGGTGCTTCGTCGCCCATGACGGCTCCCTCTTCCCTGGGTGGGCGGACCGGTCGTGTCCGACGGGTCCGCCCCTGACTGCGCTCTCCCTGCCTTATAGCAGCCATGAGCGACCGGCTCAAGGATGGATCCGTCGTGGGGATGAGCCTTCCAGGCGGGAACCTGTAGGCTTGATGCACGTATGCGGTGCTGTTCGCGGCGCGCCGCAGGCGCATCGGCAGGACGCGAGACGGAGGCGAGGGGCATGCGCGGTCTGGAGGGCAAGGTCGCTGTCGTCACCGGTGGCTCCTCGGGTATCGGGCGGGCCTGTGTGGAACGCCTCCGGGCCGAGGGCTGCCGCGTGGTCCTGAGCGGCCGCGATCCGGAGCGGTCGCGGGAGGCGGCCGATGCCGGCGCGCCGGTCGGCGGAACGTCTGCCGACAGTGCCGCCGCCGTGCACGTCGTGCTCGGTGATCTGCGCGAGGTTCCCGCGTGCGAGGGACTTGTCGCCGAGGCCGTCGGGCGCTTCGGCCGTCTCGACATCCTCGTCAACGCCGCCGGCGTCTGGCTCGAGAAGCCGACGGCAGCGGTCACTGAGGCCGACTACGACTGGTGCATGGACACCAATCTCAAGGCGGCCTTCTTCCTTATGCAAGCGGCGGTGCGGCAGATGACCGCCCAGCGGCCGGCCGGCGGGGTCATCGTCAACATCGCCAGCGACTCCGGCATCCACGGCGAGCCGGGTGCCGCCGTCTACGCCGCCTCGAAGGCCGGTCTGATCATGGCCAGCCGATCGATCGCCAGGGACCACGGCGCCGACGGCATCCGGGTCGTCAACATCTGCCCCGGCATCATCGACACGCCGATGCTGCACCGGGCGATCAAGGAGTCACAGGATCCCGAGGCGTACGCAAGCTGGCAGGCCGACGGGTATGCTCTGGAACGGATCGGGCAGCCCGAAGAGGTCGCGGCCGTGGTGGCCTTTGCGGCCTCCGACGAGGCCAGCTTCGTGACCGGTGCCGACTGGCTCGTCGACGGCGGGTTCACCGCGTGAGGCACGGCCGGGAGACGACCGCTGCGTCGCGGCCGGATGGCGCTGCGGCCGAGGGGCCGGCGTCCGGTCTGACCGCCGCCGGCCCGTCCGCCGGTGACCCTGCCGCCGGCCATCGCGCCGACGGTCCGCTCACCGCTCACACGCGGCGGGAGGTCGCCCTGGCCGACGTCTCGCTGTTCATGGTCGCCGTCGTCTGGGGCTTCAACTTCGTCGTCATCAAGGACGCTATCGGCCGCATCGACCCGATGCTCTACGTCATGCTGCGCTACGTGGTCGGGTTCGTCCTCCTCGCCGTCATCATGCCGCGCAGCATCCTCACGGCCTCGCGCCGCGACTGGCAGTACGGCGCCATCCTGGGAGCGTTCTACCTCTCGGCGCTGGTCATCCAGACCTACGCCCTGCAGTGGACCACGCCCGGCAAGTCGGGGTTCATCACCGGCTTGAGCGTGGCCATGGTCCCGTTCCTGTACTGGATCATCGCCAGGCGGTCGCCGGGACTCTTCCAGATCGTCGGCGCCATCGTCGCGACCGTCGGTCTCGGGTTCCTCTCGCTGCGCGGCGACCTCACGATCAGCCTGGCCGACGGCCTCACGCTCGTCGGGGCGCTCTGCTACGCCATGCACATCACCGCGACCGGGTTCTTCGCGCCCAAGGTGAGACCGGCGACATTGGCCGTGACGCAGATCGCGGTCTCGATGGTGCTCTGCCTGGCGTTCACGCCGTTCGTCACCGACATCACGTTCGACCTGCCTGGCCGGGCGTGGCTGGCGATCGGCTGGACGGCCTTCTCGGGGACTGTGCTGGCGTTCGTCATCCAGTCGTGGGCGCAGCAGCGGACCACCTCGACGCACGCAGCCGTTCTGTTGTGCCTGGAGAGCGTGTTCAGCGCCGTCTTCGGCGTGCTCTTCGGCATGGACACGGTGACGTGGCGACTCCTCACCGGCGCCGGCCTCATCTTCAGCGGCATCCTGATCATCGAGACGCTGCCCGGGCGGAGGGAGAAGCGGGAGCCCGAGGCGGCGGCGTGAGCGTATGCCGAGGAAGTGGCGGCGGTGTGTGCGAGCCGAGCCGGCGCACGCAGGATCCGACAGACACAGACGGCTGCGCTGAAGCGGTCGTCGGGATCGATCCGCGTCGCGCCGTCATGCGCGGACTGTTCTGCGGTCCGATCTGTGAGAAGCTAGGGCCATGTCGCAGACGCTGATCATCTACGAGAGCAAGTACGGCCTGTCCGAAGCGATCGCCCGCGACCTGGGACGCATCCTGGGTCCGGCCCGGGTCTGCCGCGCCCGCGACCTCAGCGACTTGGAGGCCGCGGACATCGCGGCGCGTGAGGAGACGTCCGCGACCGGAGCGGGCGGCTGCGGAGCCGCCGCCCGCCGGGCTCAGTTCGTGGTGATCGTCACGCCGGTCTACCGGCACGAGCCGGACGAGCACGTCATGGCCTTCGCGCGGGCCCATCGCGAGTGGTTGTGCGCCCGCAACGTCGCCCTGGTGTGTGTCGGTCTCGCCACCAGTCCTGGTGCGGTGGGCGCCTACCTGCGGCCGCTGACGGAGCTGCTCGGCGACTGCGTCGCCTGGACCGGCGGCCTCGGCGGCCGCGTCGCCATGGACTGGCTCGATGCCGGCGACCGTGCCGATATCGAGCAGGCGCCCGACCTGCGGGCGCACCGTGGTCTCTCGGCGCTCGACGCGTATTCGGCCGAGCAGGTCGCGGAGGCGGCGCTGGCCATCAAGGCGGTGCGCGACTCGTTCGCCTCGCCGGCGCCGCCGGAGGAGGTGCGCCGCCGCATCGACGACTTCCTGGCGGCGCACAACACGTGCACGCTCTGCACCGGCGCCGCCGGCCATGTCCGCGCCACGCCGATCGAGTACCTGTATCGAGACGGAGAGCTGTATCTCATCAGCGAGGGTGGCGAGAAGTTCGCTCATCTGCTGGTCAATCCGCACGTCTCGGTGGCCGTCTACGACCCTTACCAAGGTATGGACAAGCTCGCCGGCCTGCAGCTTCTGGGCCGTGCGGAAGTCGTGCCGGAAGGCGCCGAGAGCTACCTTCGGGCGCTCGGCTGGCGCGGTATGGACCCCGAGGCGGTCGCCGCCATGCCCTTCACCCTCAACCTGATCCGCGTCCACGTGGAGCGCGCCGAGCTCCTCTGGTCCGGCTTTGCCGACCTCGGCTACGACCGCCGTCAGGTCTACGAGTTCCCGCCGCCGCCGGACATGCACGGCGCGTGAGCCGCCGGCGCTGCGTGACGGTCGCCAGGAGACGCTCATGACCGAGAAGCCCTATGAAGACGTCCGCATCGAGGGTCACCTCATCGACTCCCTCATGCTGCCGCAGGTCTGGGACGACATCATGGATCTCGACGGCGAGTTCGAGGTGCTGAGCTTCGATGTGGGGCGCACCAAGACCGAGACCTCGACCGCGGTGCTGCGCGTCTTCGGCCGCGACGCGACTCATCTCGACACGATCCTGCGGGCCATCACCGAGCACGGTGTCGAGGCGGTCGCCGGGTCGGACGCGACCCTGGAGCCGGCGCCGCAGGACGGCGTCTTCCCCGAGCGCTTCTACGCCACCACCAACATGGAGACGCACGTGCGTCTCGGCGGTGAGTGGGTGACGGTACAGAACCCCGAGATGGACTGTGGCGTCCGTGTCGATGAGGCGGCGAGCCGCGCCGAGACGGTGGCGATGAACGACGTCCGCGCCGGCGAGCTGTACGTGGTGGGCCATAGCGGCGTACGGGTGCTGCCGCTGGAGCGCACCCGCGAGAGCCAGCCATTCGAGTTCATGGCCAGCGCCGTCTCGTCGGAGAAGCCGAAGGCGCTGATCATCCGCGAGGTCGCGCGCCTGCTGCGCCACGCCCGGGAGTCGCAGAAGGAGATCATCGCCGTGGTCGGGCCGGCGGTGGTGCACACGGGTGCCGGCCCGCACCTGGCGCGGCTCATCGAAGCCGGCTACGTCACCGTGCTGTTCGGCGGCAACGCCGTCGCCACGCATGACTGTGAGGCCGCCCTGCTGGGCACGTCGCTCGGCATCTCGCTCAAGGAGGGCGCGCCGGTGGCCGGCGGCCACGAGCACCACCTGCGCGCCATCAACGCGATCCGCCGAGCAGGTGGCTTCGCGGCGGCCGTGGAGCAGGGTGTGCTCACCGAAGGCATCATGCACACTCTGGTCACGACCGGCACGCCGTACGTACTGGCCGGCTCGCTGCGGGACGACGGGCCGATGCCCGGCGTCATCCCCGACATGCTCGCCGCGCAGGCTGCCATGCGCCCCTATTGCCGCCGGGCCGGCGCCTGCCTCATGCTCAGCAGCATGCTGCACAGCATCGCCACCGGCAACCTGCTGCCGGCCGCCGTGCGCACCATCTGCGTGGACATCAACCCGGCCGTGGTGACCAAGCTGGCCGATCGCGGCAGCTTCCAGGCCATCGGCATCGTCACGGACGTCGGCCTCTTCCTCGAGCAGCTCGCCAACGAGCTCGGCTGCGCCTGACCCGCTGGTCCGCGTCATCTCTCGTCCCGGCTAGGGGACCGATCCGTACGGGCGGAGGGCCCAAGGCTCCTCGGGTGTAAGGTCGTGGTAGATTCATCCTTGCGAGGTATAATCAAGACACACCGACGTCTGGAGCCTCCGATGCCGTTGTCGATCAAGAACCCCGAGACCGAGGAGTTGGCTCGGGTGCTTGCCCGGGAGACGCACGAATCGATCACGACGGCGATCACCCGTGCCCTTGAAGAGCGTCTGGTCCGTGTCCGCGGTCGACGGCTGGCCGATGATCGTCGCCGGCAGGCTCTGACGATCATCGCACAGTGCTCTGCGCTACCCGATCTCGACGACCGTCCGGCCGACGAGATGCTGGGCTACGCCGAAGACGGGACGTTCGGGTGAACGACCGGGGACGTCCGGCCGAGCAGCCGACCGACCTGGTCGCCGATACCTCGGCGCTGATCGCAGTCCTCCTGGAGGAACCCTGGTCGGGAGCGTATCTCAACGCCCTTCTCGTGGCCGAAACGAAGCTGATCAGCGCGGTCAACCTCATGGAGGCTTCGATCGTGCTCGAAGGACGCAAGGGGCCTGCGGCGCGGCTCGTCGTCGACTCCCTCCTCGCCACTCTCGAGATCGATGTGGCGCCGTTCACCGCTCAGCACGCGGCGCTTGCCACAGAGGCTTGGCGTCGCTTCGGCAAGGGCCGGCATCCGGCGAGGCTCAACCTCGGCGATTGTTGTGCGTACGCGCTTGCCCGAAGTGTCGGGCTGCCTCTGCTGGCCAAGGGCAATGACTTCCCACAGACAGACATCGATCTGGTCCTCGTGGAGGAGCCTGATGCAGGCTGACACGCATGAGCCGGGCCCGAGTGGGCATACACTGACTGTCGTGATCATGAGGCCAGACGAGAGTCCGCAGCCACTCCGGTCTTCGGCGCGCTCGCCCGCCGCCTTTGCCGGTGGGTCGGCGGTTTCGACCGATGTGCAAGAGCCAGTCGAGTGAGGAGCATCATGAAGCTGAGAGAGATACGGCCCAGCGTGTACCTTGGCGGCGCCGTCGACTGGGACCGCCGCCTCTTCGATTCGCTCATCCCGCTGCCGCAGGGCACCAGCTACAACGCGTACATCGTGAAAGGCAGCGAGAAGGTGGCGTTGCTCGACACGGTCGATCCGCCCAAGTGGGAGACGCTCAAGGCGCAGCTGGCGGCCTTCTCCAGGATCGACTACGTGATCCACCATCATGGAGAACAGGACCATTCCGGCAGCCTGCCGTTCGTGCTGGAGATGTATCCCGACGCTACCGTGATCACCAACGAGAAGTGCATGAAGGAGCTCATCGACCATCTGCACGTCCCGGCCGAGCGCTTCCGGGTCATCAAGGACGCCGAGGAGCTGTCGCTGGGAGACAAGACGCTGCACTTCATCTTCACGCCGTGGGTGCACTGGCCCGAGACCTTCAGCACCTATCTTGTCGAGGACCGCATCCTGTTCAGCTGCGACTTCTTCGGCTCGCANNACGCCGAGATCATGATGCCGTTCGCGGCGCAGGTCGCCAAGGACGTGGAGAAGGTAGCCGAGCACCAGATCGACCTCATCGCCCCGAGTCACGGGCCGCTGTACGACCGGCCGGCGATGATCATGGACGCCTACCGGGAGTGGACGGGCGGGCCGCCGCGCAACGTGGCCGTGATCGCGTACGTGACCATGCATGAGAGCACGCGGCTCATGGTCGACCGGCTCACCGCGGCGCTGGCCGATCGCGGCGTGGCGGTGGAGCGGTTCGACCTCACGACCGTGGACCTCGGCGAACTGGCCATGGCGCTGGTCGACGCCGGCAGCATCGTCATCGGCACCCCCACGGTGATCCGCGGGCCACATCCGCTGGCGGCCTACGCGGCCTTCCTGGCCAACGCGCTGAAGCCGAAGGCGAAGTGGGCCACGGTCATCGGCTCATACGGCTGGGCCGGCAAGACGGTCGATGTGCTGGCCGGCCTTCTGGGCGACCTGAAGGTCGAGCTCTACGATCCCGTCATGGTCAAGGGCCTGCCGCGCGAGGAGGACTATCAGGCGCTCGACGTGCTGGCCGACCGCATCGCCGAGGTGCATAAGGACTTCCCGGCACGATGAGGCAAGCCCGGTGGCTCGGGGTGCTTTGGGGGGCGTCCCGGTAGGCGGGTTCTCAATGGCGCAGATTCGGGGGGTCTGCTGAGTCGGACTGGGGGCCCGATCACCTATTCTTGGTGTGAAAGACCGACGCCGCGGCGCCCTGCACCTGGCGCTGCTGCTGCGCCTCGGTGAGCTGACCGCCGTTCGCGTGCCGAATCCGGCCGAGGAGGCCGCCTGTGACCCGGTGCGCGCCCGCGAGGATGCCCGCACCGCTCTGATGCGCACCCGCCACCGGCTCTCAAAGCTGCTCCTGCGTGACCTTGAAGCCGCAGCCTTCTGCCCCACGATGGTAGTGGGCAAGCTCCCGCTGCCGGCTCCGCCGGCGGCGCTAGGGGACGGCTTCGTTGCCGCCCGCATCACACTCCGCCACGGGCGCTTGGAGTCTCGGGGCGCAGCCTCAAGAATCCTTCCCGCCAACGGCGAGCACGGAGCCAAGACGCATCATCGCGCTGCAAGTCGAAGACGCCTTGTACCGGAACCCTGCGTCATAGTCCAATTCAAATCAGTATTCCGGACAAATGTAGCCTTGACACGCGAGATTCCATGCCCTATTGTGTGCTTCTCACCGGAGGGTCAACTTGAAAGAATCGCGACTTCATCTTGAGGATCTCGACAGCGTCGACTTGAAGATCATCGCGCTTCTTCAAGAAGACGCGCGCAGGTCCAACGTGAGCATTGCCCGGCAGGTGGGTCTGAATGAGACAACGGTCAAGAAGCGGATTGCGCGACTGACTGACAACGGTGTCATCCGCGTGCTCGCAGCCGTGAACCCCCCTGCCGTCGGCTTGACGGCGGACGTTCTCGTAGGGATCTGCGTCAAGCCGGGGACGATCTACGCAGTGGGCGACGCGCTTTCGGCGATGAGTGAGACCATCTACTTGGGATACGTGAGTGGTCGGTTCGACATCATCACTCAGGTCTTGGTGTCCGATCCACAGGAATTGCTGAATTTCCTGTCGACGCGGATAGCCCACATCGATGGAATCGTGTCCCTCGAGACCTTCTTCATCATGCACAACGAGAAGATCGACTACGAGTGGAAGCTCGTGGACCGACTCCCCGGTGTACTCGACACGCCCTCGGTGACAGCGAGTGGTCTTGGCGACTACGGAGACGATGGAGCCCGAGCAGCCACACCGAATGAGGAGCTGTGATATGTGCTGAGTGTTGCATAGCCATCAGCCGATTTCACTAGGTGACGTGGAAGTTGACATATCCATTCGAAGGAGGGATGAATGTCAGCAACCGATATAGGTGGAAGCAAGGTAGGTGCACACGCGACATTCACGCGTACAGCATCAGGTCTGATACGAGAAATGTCACTCATCGACGCTGCGTTATTCGGCATATTTTCGACCGGAGGTCTGTATGCATTTTTGTATGTATACCCGTATGGACAAGGACTCAGCCCGGGATTCAGCACGACTTGGTTCATCCTGCTGGCCTTGGCGTTCGGTGTCCTGGTCTATGTGACCTATGCCGGCGTCGGGTCGGCGATGCCGCGTGCGGGGGGAGACTACCTCTACGAGACGAGGACTCTCCACAGGGTCGTGGGCTTCCTGGTGCCATGGACGTGCCAGATCGTGTTCTGGCTGGTATTCCCGATAACGGGGGCGTACGTGGTGAACACGCTGGGGGTGGCTCCACTCCTGTCGGCCGTTGGGGCCGACGGCGCAGCTTCCTGGTGTTTGACGGAGACTGGCAACTTCGTGATCACGTTCGTTGTGATCGCCCTCTGCTGGGGGCTGAACGTCGCTGGGATGCGATTCTACCGTCGGCTCCAGAAGTGGGTGATGGTCCCCTTGCTAGCGATAGGCACGTTGACGATCATTATCGTGCTCATCAGTGGCTTCGGTGATGATTTCGCCACGTCGTTCGCCGCCTTCCATGACGACCTCACGGTATCGGCGGTCAAGTCGGCGGCGACCGAGGCTGGCTACCAGAAGGTCGGGTTCAGTTTCGGCAACACACTGCTCTGGGTCGGCATTCTTGCCGGCTTCATCCCATACAGCATGTTCTCTGCCCAGGGGTTGTTGGGAGAGGTCAAGGAAGCCTCCAACTTTCGGCGTCTGTTCTTGGCCTTCCTGATACCCGGAGCAGTGGTTGGGCTCATCATGCTGCTGCTTCCGTGGCTACTCCTCCAAGGTGTCGCCGGCAAGGACTTCCTCAATGAGTTTGCTGTGGCCTACATGAACGGCACCGTGACCATCGACTACTTCCCGAACATCAACACGTTCGTGCAGATGCTGAACCCCAACCCCGCCGTTGCCATCTTGGTTTCACTCGGCTTCATCTCGGGAGGGTTCGGCATCGCCAACGTGGTGTTCATGACGGCGAGCAGAGTCATGATGGCAATGAGCCTCGACGGCCTACTTCCGCAGTGGTTCTCTGACGTGTCGAAGCGGTTCTTCGCACCCGTGAAGTCGCTGACCGTCTGGAGCGTTGTTGCCGTCGGTGTGGCCGCCTGGTTCAGCTACCAGCCCGACTTCGCCCTCTCGATCTTGGCGGCAGGTGCGATCACCAGCGTCGCCGTCGTGGGCGTCACATGCCTTGGTGCGGGGCTGTTCCCGTACACAGCTCCGGACATTTACGCTTCCGCGCCGATTGCCAAGTACCGTCTGGGCAAGGTGCATCTGATCACCGTGTTTGGACTGCTGGCGTTCGCCTTCGATGCCGTGATGGTGTATCTGGCGCTGACGGTTCCCGAGTTGGGACTGACAGACCCGCTGATCCGCATTGCGCTTGGCGTGGCGTTTGGTATCGGAGTTGTGTTCTACGTCGGCTATGGGTTGTATCGGCGGTCGCGTGGGATCGACGTGTCGCTCACCACGAAAGAGGTACCGCCCGAGTGAGTCAGGCCGACACTTGCCTTCGACGGCAGAGCACTGGCTGAGGAGAGAAGCATGTTCCGACAGAAGTTCAGCCGCTCGTTGCGTCTGCTCTTTGTGACCGATCTGCATGCGTCCGAAATCACCTTCCGCAAGATGCTGAACGCGGTCCAGGTGTACGAGGCGACCGTGCTCATAGTCGGAGGTGATCTCGCGGGCAAGCGCATCGTCCCAATTCTTTCGGAAGGAGGCGTGTTCACCACCTCCGTGAGTGGCAACGAGATTCGCGTCGATGAGAGTGGTCTCGACCAGCTTCAGAGCAAGATCAGGAACTTGGGTCAATACCCGTTCGTGATAGGCCGCGAGGAGTACGAGGCTCTGACTGCCGATCCTGAGGAGGCGGACAGACGCTTCCTGGCAGCCAGTCATGCCCAGATTGAAGACTGGATGCAGCGCCTGGCGGCTCGTTTCGAACCCTTGGGAATTCCCGTATATGTGACCGGCGGCAACGACGACTACCTGTCGATTGAGGAGGTCATCGACGAGGCACCCTGGGTCACCAACGCCGAGGGCAAGATCCTGGAAATCGGTCCCGGGATTGAGATGATGTCGACCGGATTCGGCAACCCGACTCCGTGGAACTGTCCCCGAGACATCCCCGAGGAGGAGCTGCTCGCCAGGATCAGGGGCATGGCTGACCGACTGGTCTCACCCGAGACGTCCATCTTCAACCTTCACGCCCCCCCCCTATGCATCAGGTCTGGACGAGGGTCCTCTGCTCGATACGAGTGTGACGCCTCCTCGCGCGATCGTGGGGGAAACGAACCAGGTGGGATCCCGCGCGGTTCGTGAGGCCATAGAACAGTATCAACCGATTCTGTCTCTTCACGGCCATATCCATGAGTCGCGAGGGATCCAGAAGATCGGTAGAACGACCTGTGTGAATCCTGGCAGCGAGTACACCGAGGGCTTGTTGCGCAGTGCCGTCGTTGACTTTGGCAAGCCGGGCGAAATGCGGAACGTGCAGTTGCTGTCTGCGTAGGCGTAGGCGACACAAGTGATACCACTGGCAAGAGATTGAGGTGAGGTGCGAGATGTCGAAGTGCGTGAACGTGTGGAACGAGTGGGATCCACTAAAGAGGACGATTCTGGGCCGGGTTGAGTGCTCCAGCGTTCCGGCTCCCGATCCGGAGTGGTGGCACGATTGTCCCCAAGGTGGGATTACGCACGGATCGCAAGCACGATTCCCAGAAGACCAGGTCGCGGCGGCTAAGCAGCAGCAGGACAGGTTCGTCGCGATTCTCGAGAAGCGGGGAGTCATCGTCGATCGTCCGGACGTCCATCCCGCTCTGTGCGACGGCAGGGCAACGGCCACACCGGACTGGACGCAGTTGGGGCAGTATCCTGCCGCCCCGTGTCGCGATCTCTACCTTACGGTGGGCAACGAACTGATTGAGGCTCCTGGCTCGAGGCGTTCGCGTTGGTACGAGTACCTGAACTATCGGCCAGTCTTCGAGCGTTACTTCAAGGAAGATCCCGATTTTCACTGGGTTTCCGCTCCCAAGCCGAGGCTCACTGATGAGAGCTTCGTCAAGAACTACTACTACGACTTCCACAACAAGTGGACAGACGAAGAGAAGCAGCAGCATGTTTTGGACTGGAACTACCGTCTGACTGAGAAGGAACCGGTTTGGGACGCAGCGGACTGCATCCGCTTCGGCAAGGACATCTTCGTGCAGGCCTCGGTTCTCACCAATCGTTCGGGCATGGACTGGCTCAAGAGGCACTTCGCAGCAAGGGGCATTCGTGTTCACGCTGTGCAATTCAAGAATGATGTGGACCCTTGGCATATCGACGTGAACCTTGTGCCGCTACGCCCTGGTCTCTGCACGTACAACCCGGCCAAGCCTCCTATCCAGGATGAGGTCTTCCAGCTCTTCAAGATGAACGATTGGGAGCTCGTCCCGGCCGCTGAACCTCAGCATGTGTTCAAGGCTCCGGTTCGCGTCTTCACCGAGTGGGGTCAGAAGTCTTGGATCTCAATGAACACGCTCTCCCTAGGTCCTAACACCGTGTGTGTGGAGGAGAACGAAACAGCGCAGCAGGAGCTACTGGACAAGCTCGGCATCGAGGTCGTGCCGGTCCCCTACGCTGATGTGATCCCGTTCGGAGGGTCACTGCATTGCACGACTCAGGACGTCTATCGCGAAGGGACTCTCGAAGACTACTTCCCGAAGCAGATACCTGGGTTCTGACATGAGTCGAGTGCCACAGAGGAGTCGGAATGGCTGAGAAGATCAAAGTCCTGATCATGGGAGCCGCGGGACGCGACTTCCACAACTTCAACACCT
>DIWP01000055.1 GCA_002423545.1 Thermoleophilia bacterium UBA6103 | reverse complement strand
TGAGTGCCACTGCGAGGACTGCGAGGCGCTGCGGGCGCGCCGCGGTGTCGCCGGCCTCTTCGACGGCCCCCAGCCGACGCTCGACGACGTCTGGGCGGCGCGCATGCAGAAGGTGGTCGACCGCAAGAACGTGATGGCCGACATCCACGGGCCGGCCGAGCTGTGACGGCTGCGGGGGCGGGCGGCTGAGCCGCCCGCCCCCGCAGCCACCCGTCTCTGGGGCGCTCCTGCACCGCGTGCGCCGTCAGTGTCACGCGGCCGCGCCGGCCGGTCGTTCCACCGTATCCTGTCGAAACATACCCCCCTCGGGTATACTGGCCGGGCGGTGTCGAGGTGCTGTAGTGCGCGCCGAGGCGCGACGTGAGACGATGAAGGCAGGTGTCGCCGGACGTGCGGGTCGGCCGAGCGACTGTGCGGGAGGTGGAACACAGTGGGAGCCAGGAAGCAGCAGACGAACAACGATACCTCTGTGCTCGGGACGGGCATCGTCGAGCCGCTCGGACTCGACTGGAGGGAGACGGACCAGGATCCCGGGAGACCACGGACGGTGCTCGTCGAGCCGATCGGGCTCAGCTTCGAGGTCACGGCCGGCCAGACCGTCCTCGATGCGGTCATGCGTGCCACGACCGACTTCCCGGCCACGTGCGCCGGAAAGGGCACGTGCGGCAAGTGCCTCGTGCGCGCCGGCGCCGGCACGTTCAATGAGCCGACTGAGTCGGAGCTGACCAAGCTGACACCGGAGCAGCTCGCGGACGGCTGGCGGCTCGCCTGTCAGACGATCCCCGTGTCCGACCGCGTCAGCGTGGAAGTCCACGAGACGAAAGGGCGTCGACAGATCCTGACCGCGTCGATGCTGCATCACGGCAAGCCCCACCCGGCAGTGCGGCGGCAGATCGTCGAGCTGCCGAAAGCGACCTTCGAAGATCCGCGCTCGGACCGTCAGCGCCTGCTGGCGGCGGTGGCGGCCGATGAGGTCGCGATCCCGGCATTGTCCGCCCTGCCCGCGATCCTGCGTGACCACGACTGGCGGGCCATGGTGACCATGTACGACCATCTCGTCATAGACGTGGAGCCGCCGGCGGCACCGGAAGAGATCTACGGCGCCGCCGTCGACATCGGCACCTCCAAGGTCATCGCGTATCTCTTCGAGCTCACATCCGGTCGTCTGATCGATCACGAGGCGGTCGAGAACCCCCAGATGCGGCACGGCGAAGAGGTCGTCAGCCGCATATCGCTGGGCATGGACGAGGGTCCGGTGGAGCTGGCTCGGGCCGCGCACGAAGGGATCAACCAGGTCCTCGAGGCGCTGATCGCCAGGCTCGGCATCGAGGCTCGCCACATCTACGACATGACCGTCGTCGGCAACACGGCCATGCACCATCTGGCACTCGGCCTGGCGCCCGACGGTCTCGGCAGCGCCCCCTTCGCCCCGGCCGTCTGCCGGCCGATACAGCTGCGCGGCCGTGATCTCTCCCTGGCGATGAACCCGGAGGGCGGGGTGCACTTCCTGCCGCCCATTGCTGGCTTCGTGGGCTCGGACGCGCTGGCTGTCGTGGCGGCCACCAGGTTGGCCGCCAAGCGCAAGCCGGCCATGGCCATCGACATCGGCACGAACACCGAGATCGCCCTGGTCCACGACGGCCACATCACCGTCACGAGCTGCGCCTCCGGTCCGGCCTTTGAGGGCTACCAGATCCGCAACGGCATGAAGGCCGTCGCCGGCGCCATCGAGAGGGTGAGCTTCGCCGACGACGGCGCGCCGGAGACCATCGAGACCATCGACGGCGCACCGCCGGTCGGCATCTGCGGATCCGGCGTGGTCGACGTCCTCGCCGGCCTGCTCCAGCACGGTGTGGTCGATCCATCCGGCCGCATGCAGGAGCATGAACGCGTAAGCGACGGTCACGAGGGTCGGGAGTACCTGCTGACGACCGGTCCCAACGGCGACATCGTGTTCACGCAGCACGACGTCCGCCAGCTGCAGCTCGCCAAGGGCGCCATCTCGACCGGCTGGTCGATGCTGCTCAAAGGCGTCGGCCTGCAGCCGGACGACCTCCACCACGTGTACATCGCCGGGGCCTTCGGCAACTACCTCGACCTTGACAACAGCTTCTTGCTCGACCTCTTCCCACCGGTGGCGCGCGACCGTGTGAAGTTCGTCGGCAACGCCGCTGGGGTCGGCGCGCAGATGGCGCTCATCGACACGCGGTCGCGAAAGCGCATGGCAGATCTCCGCACGCGCATCGGCTTCCTCGATCTGGCTACGAACGTTGAGTTCCATATGGAATTCGCCTCGCGGCTTACGTTCTCGCCGTGAACCACCGCCCCCCAGATGGCTGAGGGTACGACTGCGCGTGCGGGGGTCAGAGGCGCAGGGCTGCTGGGGGAGCGGTATGAAGGCTACGCCGAGGTCGGCGCAGCAACGTTGATCAACGGGTCCATCGGCGTGATGGTCTCGTACGCGACCATGCCTACCGGCATGCTGCTCACGCTGCGCATGGCCATCGCCGGCGCCATCCTGGCGGTGCCGTTCGTGCTGCTCAGGCGCTGGCGCGAGCTGGCGCAGCCGGGTGTCCGCCTGCGACTGCTGGCTGTCGGTCTGATCGTCGCCGCCAACCTGATCCTCTACTTCCTGTCCATCCGGTACTCCGGCGTAGCCATCGCGATCTTCCTTTCCTACATGGCGCCGGTCTATCTGGCGATCGCGGCGCCCATCTTCCTCAGGGAGAAGACGGAGGCGGCGGTCTGGGGCGCCATCGCGCTGGCGATGGTCGGCATGGCGGCGATCGTGCTGCCGGGCGCCCTGATCGGCGGTGCGACCTTCTCGGTGGTGGGTATCACCACCGGCATCGCCGCCGGGATCTGCTACGCGGCCGCTCTCATGACCATCAAGTCGGTACGAAGCCGGGTGGCCAGCTCGACGATCGTCCTGGCGCAGTGCGTCTGCACCACGCTGGCGATCCTGCCTTTGGGGCTGATCGAGGTCGTGCGGGCCGAGGTACCGGTGTTCACGGCCCGCAACCTCCTCATGGCCCTTCTGCTGGGGGCGCTGACGACGGCCTTCACGTTCACGTTGTTCACCCACGGCATCAAGTACGTCAAGGTGCAGCACGCCTCCATCATCGGTTACCTGGAGCCGCTGAGCGCCCCCATCTACGCCCTCCTCCTTCTGGGACAGGTGCCGAGCCTCTGGACGGTGGCCGGAGGGCTGCTCATCGTGGTCGCCGGCGTGCTGCTCGTACGCTTTGGCCGGGCGCCAAGGCCGGAACCGGAGGAGCTGCACGCATGAGTGCCCTGCCGCACTCCGGCATCGCCGCCGCGGCCCGTCGCGGGGCAGCCACATGACCGCCGCCGGTGATCAGCTGAAGGGGTATCTCATGATCGGCGGCTCCGCGCTGATGTTCGGCGCCACGGGTGTGTTCATCCGCCTCACGGACATGCCGCTCAGCCTGCTCCTCTCGCTGCGCATGTTCCTTGCCGCCGCCATGGTGGCGGCGGTGTTCGCGTACCGGCACTGGTGGCGAGAGCTCGCGCGACCGGGCGTTCGTCGCAAGCTCCTGCTGCTCGGGGCGCTCGACACAGCGCAGATGTGGACCTTCTTCATGGCGGTCCGCTACATGGACGTAGCGCTGGCGGTGTTCCTCTCCTACATGTCTCCCATCTACATCGCCGCGCTCGCGCCGCGGCTGCTCAGGCAGCGTACCGAGCGCGTCGTGGTGGTGGCGCTGGTACTGTCCATCATCGGCATCGCCGTCATGCTGCTGCCCGGCCTCCTGGTCCCCGACCTTGGCGTCTCCACGGCGGGGATGGTCTGCGGACTCCTCGCCGGAGTGTTCCTGGCCCTGTTCTTCATCGTGGCCAAGGACGTTCGGTACGACGTGGCCGGCGACACCATGCTCGTCTGCAACGGCGCCGTCGTGGGCATCCTCATGCTGCCGGTCGGCTTGATCCAGACGCTCGGATCCGGCTATCGGCTCACCACCGGCGATCTCTGGGTCGTCCTCGGGCTGGCTGTCATCGGCACCGCCCTGGGCGGTACTATCTTCCTGCAGGGCATGCGCTACATCCGTGTGCAGCACACGTCGATAGTGGGGCTGCTGGAACCGGTCGTGGCGCCGCTCTACGCCTTCCTGCTCCTCGGCGAGCCGACGGACGTGTGGGCCATCGTCGGCGGCGGGCTGATCCTGATCGCCGCCGTGCTGGTGGTGCTGTTCGGCAAGGGCGAGGAGGGCATGGCAGGCTCGCCGGAGGAGGCGCTGGCCGAAGCGGAGGCATCGCCATGAGACAGGCCCTGAAGACACTCATCTGCCGGGAGCTCACCGACCCCGGCTGAGCCGCGGGACCACGTGCACGTACGCGAGTGATCCTACGACCAAGGAGAGGCCATGAAGAAGCCCGTCGAGAGCGCCCCGCCGCTCGATCTGAAGAGGTCACTGGCCATGTTCGAAGACGCCCAGCGGCTCACGCCGGGAGGCGTCGGCGGCATCCGCCGCCCGTACAACTTCGTCGTCGGTGAGTATCCGATCTTCATCACGAAGGGCTACGGCGGCCACATCGTCGATGTGGACGGCAACGACTACATCGACATGCTCTGCGCCTACGGGCCGATCATCCTCGGCTACGTTGAGCCGGAGATCAACGATGCCGTCAAGGCACGTATGGACGACGGCTTCTGCTTCAGCCTGGTGCAGCCGATCCAGAACGAGCTGGAGGAACGGCTGGCGGATGTGCTGCCGTGCGGCGAGCAAACCATCATCGTCAAGACCGGCTCCGATGCCACCAACGCCGCCGTGCGCGCCGCCCGGGCGTATACCGGCCGCGAGGTCATCGCCCGCTGCGGCTACCATGGCTGGGGCGACTGGTGCGTCGAGAACCCCGGCGGCATCCCGCAGGCCGTGCAGGACCTCACCAAGGAGTTCCACTACGGCAGCATCGAGGACCTCGAGAGGGTGTTCGCCGAGAACGACGGCCGGGTCGCCTGCGTCATCATCACCCCTGTCGGTCACCCGCTGGCGGCACCGGTCATGCCGCCGCCGCCGGGGTATCTGGAGGCCGTGAAGGAGCTCACGCACAGGCACGGCGCCGTGCTCATCTTCGACGAGGTCCGCACCGGCTTCCGTGTCGCCATGGGCGGCGCCCAGGAGCGGTACGGCGTCACACCGGATCTGGCCACGGTCGGCAAGGCGATGGCCAACGGCTACCCGATCGCCGCCGTGGTCGGTTCGCGCGAGGTCCTCTCCGTCTACGAAAAGGCGGCCTTCCTGAGCTCGACGTTCTTCCCGAACAGCCTCGAGATGGTGGCCGCCATGACCTGCATGGACATCCTCGAGCGCGAGAAGGTGCAGGACGTCATCTGGGAGCGCGGCACGGCGTTCCTGGAGAAGCTCGGCCGGATCGTCGACGATTCCGGTGTGCCGGTGAGCATGTCCGGCATCCCGCCGATGCCGTTCCTGTGGTTCGACAAGGCCGACGAGCACTACAAGGCTCGCCGCACCGATTTCTATACGCAGTGCATCCGCCGCGGGCTGTTCGTGCAGCCCTATCACCACTGGTACATCTGCTACCGGCACACCGAAGAAGACCTGGCGCGGGCGCTGGAGGTCGTTGAAGAGTCGCTGGCCTACGTGGGTGAGCGGTATCCGCGCGCCTGACGAGTCGTGATCGGGGGCGGTGAGCGCGGCTCACCGCCCCGCCGGAGGGGACCATGGAGAGACTCATCATCACCGTCGCCGGCGTCGGAGCCGAGACGACCAAGGAGGCACAACCCGCTCTCCCGGTCACGGCGCGGGAGATCGGCGAAGACGCGGCTCGCTGCCGCGAGGCTGGGGCGAGCATCTACCACCTGCACGTGCGGCGCGAGGACGGCACGCCCACGCAGGATGAGACCGTATTCCGGGCCGCCGTGGAGGAGATCCGCTCGCGCACCGACATCATCATCCAGACGAGCACCGGCGGCGCGATGGGCATGACGGCCGACGAGCGGCTGCAACCGCTGGCGCTGAGGCCGGAGATGGCCTCTCTTACCACCGGCACGGCCAACTTCGGCGACGAGGTGTTCTTCAACGACACGGCGCTGATGAAGGAGTTCTACACGCGCATGCAGGCGGCGGGCGTTCGCCCCGAGTTCGAGATCTTCGAGGCCGGACAGATCGACAACGCGCTGCGTCTGGAGAAAGAGCTCGGCCCCGCCGGGCCGCTCCTGCATTGGGACTTCGTCCTCGGCGTGCCGGGCAGCATGAGCGGCGAGCCGCGTAACCTGGTGTTCCTCGTCGACCGCATCCCGCACGAGGCGTCGACGTGGACGTGCACCGGCATCGGTCGCTGGCACGTCCCCTGCATGCTCACGTCGCTGGCCCTGGGGGGTCACGTTCGTCTCGGCTTCGAGGACAACGTCTTCTTCACCAAGGGTGTCCTGGCAGAGAGCAACGCTCATCTTGTGACGCGCGTAGCCGATGTCGCCGCACAGTGCGGCAGACAGACGGCGACTCCGGATGAAGCTCGGCAGCTCCTGCGGTTGCCGCCCTACGACCGCTGACGCAGCGGCGTCGGCAGCGCGGAGCGGCTGCCGTGGTGAGGGCGCTTGTGTTGCCGTGTGAGACAACGCCTGGCTGAAACGTTCCGCTGAGCTGGTACGTTGTCTCTCTTGACGGTCCTGCGGATCGTGGAGCCCGTCTCGAGCGACGGCGCCGGCTGTGGTCGGCAGCGCACCGCGGGAGTAGCATTGCTGGGCCTGCGACGCTATCGAGGCGTCCCGAGCGAGCGAGCGAGCCTTGGTCACCTGGCCTTTCAAAGAGCGTAGAAGCGAGCGCGGCGAGGTCGAGCTGCTGCGTGCCCTGCTGAAGCTTGCCAATCAGCTGCAGGCGAACCTGGAGCTCGACGCGGTCGTCCGCGTCGTCGCCACGGCGGCCTCGGAGACGTTCGGCTTCGGCGAAGCCGCCGTCCTGGTGCGCGACGACGACGTCCTAGGTACGCACGCGGCCGTCGGTACCGAAGGGGAGCTCGATCCCGACGCGCTCAGGACCACGTTCGCCGTGGACGCCGTCGAAGCGCTGCTCACCGAGCGGCACGAGATCGGCGGCTGCTTCTTCATCGCCGGCAACGACCCGGACTGGGACGTCGCCGGCGTGCGGCCGCTGGCCGCCCGCGGCCCCCTTGCCAGATCGGCGTGGCGGACCGGCGACACGCTGCTGGTGCCGCTGCGCGGCCGCGATGAGCGGCTGACCGGCGTCATCAGGCTGGGATCGCCGGCTGACGGCGCCAAGCCCTCGCTGGACACCGTCGGCCTGCTGGGGGTCTTTGCCACGCATGCCGTGGTGGCTATCGAGAACGCCCGCGAGCACCGCGAGCTGCAGCGTGTGACGCGGGAGCTCGAGGATCAGCTGCACGTACGGCATGATCTGACCGAGATGAGCAGGACGCTGCTCGCCAAGCTCGATCAGCGCGCGGTGTTCGACGAGATCGCGCGCGTGCTGGCAGAGCTTGTGCCCCACGATGTCATAGGCATCGGTCTTGTCGACGCCGAGACCGGCTCGCTGGAGCCGGCTTTCGCGAACACGCCTGACGTCCAGACGCTGCTCGAGATCCGGCCGCCGCTGGACCATCCTCTCGTGAGGCCGGTGGTGAGGCAGCGCCGGCTCCTGTCGATCAACGGTGATCTGACCGAGCAGGTCCCCTCCGCTTTTGACGGAGTCGAGCGCCTGCCGCCGGCGATGCTGCTGGCGCCATTGGCCACCAGCGGCGAGGTGTTCGGTGTGCTGGGCATCGGACGCTGGTCCAAGCAGTGGTTCGGCTCGCGCGAGATGGAGCTGACCATGCTCTTCGTCAACCTGGCGGCCATCGCCGTCGACAACGCTCGTACCTACCGGGAGATGGAGCGGCTGGCGGTCAGCGACGGGCTGACCGGCCTGCACAACTATCGGCACTTCCGTGAGGCTCTGGCCGCCGAGGTCAGGCGGGTCGACCGCTATCACGAGACCTTCTGCCTGCTGATGATGGACCTCGACCACTTCAAGGCGGTGAACGACACGGTCGGGCATCAGCAGGGAGACGAGGTGCTCAAGGCGGTCGCCGCCGCCCTCCGGCAGTGCTCGCGTGAGTCGGACTACCTGGCCCGGTACGGTGGTGAAGAGTTCGTCATGATCCTGCCGCGCACCTCGATCGGAGAAGCAGGCACGGTGGCTGAGCGCATCAGGACGAGCGTCGGCGCCATCGACGCCGGATCGCCGGCGTTGCGCGTGAGCATGTCGATCGGTGTCGCCGCCTACCCCGATACCTTCTCTGATATGGACGACGTGCTGCGGGCCGCCGACGCGGCCCTGTTGCGCGCCAAGGCGGCCGGACGCAACTGCGTACAGTTCCACGGCCAGGACACGCCGTGCGGACCGGCTTCAGTGGAGGACGACGACCTGGCTCTGGTGCGCGGCTTCGCGTCTGCCGCAGGTCTGGATGACAGCGAGGCGGTCGGCGTCGCGGCAGCGCTTCTGGCCACCCAGGTCGCGGAGACTGCCGCTGCGGCTCCAGGGCGCGGCGATGCCACGAAGCGCCCCGTGCGTCGCCTTCGTGGCCCCTGGAACGGCGACCGGCTCGGTGACGAGACGTTCGACGCGTTGCTCTACTGCACGGAGCGCTGGGACGGCGCCGGATATCCCGAAGGCCTTGCCGGCGAGCAGATCCCGCGCGCGGCGCGCGTGCTGGCGGTCTGTCGCGCCTATCTCAAACAGGCGGCAGCGGACGAACGGGGAGCGCTTGAGCACCTCTGGCGGGTCGCCGGCAAGGAGCTCGACCCGCGCCTGGTGCAGCGCTTCATCGGCTTCATCCGGGCGCGCCGGCGGTCCGGGGCGCGCACAGGCACCGACGCCTGACCGTCGGCTGCCTGCCGGGCGCGCCGGCTGCTGACGGACCCTCAGCGGCACCACCGTCCGGCGCGAGAGACCCGCCGGGAGCTTCCAGACACCCATACGAACGCCCCATATCGCGCGCGCGGAGTCCGCGTACCATAGACTATCGGGGGAGACGCCGGACTTGGCCGGCGCCACAGTGAAGGGGTCCGCACATGCCGCAGAATCCACTCTTCGACAACTTCCGGCCGCGCTCGGGTCCTTCGCGCCGGCCCACAGGTCAGGGCCGGCCGGGCTCACGCCCGCGTTCACCGCGCGCCAGCCGGCGCACCGTGATCATCCTCGCCGTAGTGGCGGCACTCGTGGTGGCGCTCATCATCCTCGTGCGGGTCCTGGGCTTCTACCTGGACTGGTCGTGGTTCGGAGAGGTCGGCTTCCGCAGCGTGTTCTGGCGCAGCTTCTGGGCCCAGCTCGCGGTCGGCGCGGCCGGGTTTGCACTCTTCTTCGTGATCCTCTGGCCCAACCTCGAGCTGGCCCGTCGTCTGGCGCCGGAGTTCCGCGCCACAGGTGAGGGCGAGGACGTCGTCGAGCAGGTGCGTACCAAGGCGCGCCGCTTCGCGCTCTGGGGCGGCCTGGCGGTCGCCCTGGTGGCATCCTTGATCGCCGGCTGGGTGGCCTCGCGAAGCTGGCTCACGTTCGTCAACGCCTTCTACGGCGTACCGTTCGACGGTAACGACCCCATCTTCGGCCACAACATCGGCTTCTACGTCTTCACGATCCCGGCATGGCACGCCGTGCAGTCGTTCGTGTTCGCGGCCCTGATGGTCGCGCTGGTCCTCAGCGCCGGCATCCACCTGGCGCTCGGCGGCGACATCTCGGCCATGGCGCAACAGCAGCAACGCGGCTCAGGACGCGGCCCGGTGCCGCGGCTGCCGCGGCCGCAGATCGGCTTCAAGCTGCCGAAGCGGTCGGTGTCGCATCTCTCGGTGCTGCTCGCGGTCGTCTTCGTCCTCATCGGGGTCGGCCAGCTCTTCAAGGCCTGGGACTACCTCTCGCAGCCGAGCGGGGTGGTCTTCGGCGTCGGCTATACCGATGCGGTCGCCCGCATCCCGGCGGCGCGGATCCTCATGGGCGTCGCCTTCGTGATCGCCGCCATCCTCATCTGGAACGCCTTCCGGCGCGTGAAGTGGTGGCCGTTCACCATCGTCGCCTGGGTGGCGGTCTTCATCATCGTGCAGTGGATCTACCCGGCGATCGTGCAGAACCTGATCGTCAACCCGAACCAGCTCGTCAAGGAGCGGGAGTATCTCGGCCACACCCTCAAGGCCACAAAGAAGGCGTACAAGCTGGACACCATCGACCAGCGTACGCTGAGCATGACCGCGACCGGTCTGACGACGCAGGAGCTCGAGGCCGCCGCAGTGACCGTCCGTAACGTCCGGCTCTGGGACCCGAGCACCCTGGTGACAAGCTATCGACAGCTCCAGGAGCTGCGGCCGTACTACTCGTTCGTCGATGCCGACGTGGACCGCTACGACGTCGACGGCGTACTGCGGCAGACGATGCTCTCGGCCCGTGAGCTCAACATCGCCGGCCTGCCGGCGAACGCGCAGACGTGGGTCAACCAGCACATCACCTACACGCACGGCTTCGGCGTGGCGCTCTCGGCGGTCAACCAGGTCACCGACGACGGCTCGCCCGACTTCCTCGTCAAGGACATACCTCCACAGACCGCTGTGACGAGCCTCGAGATCGAGCAGCCACGCATCTACTATGGTGAGATAGGCACCGACTACACCCTGGTCGGCACCACCGAGAGGGAGTTCGACTACCCCGGCGCCGCCGGCGGCGAAGACGACGTCTTCACCCGCTACAGCGGCGAGGGCGGCATCGACGTCTCGGGATTCTTCACGAAGCTGGCGCTCTCGTGGCGCTTCAAGACCATCAAGTTCTTCACTACCGGCGCCATCACCGATGAGAGTCGAGTCATCCTCTACAACAACATCCGCACCCGGCTGGCAAAGGCGGCGCCGTTCCTGCAGCAGGACAAGGACCCCTACATGGTCGTCGCCGACGGCAGGCTGTTCTGGATCGTCGACTGCTACACGACGACCGATCGCTATCCCTACAGCGATCCCGACGGCGGCCTCAACTACATCCGCAACTCGGTCAAGGCGGTCATCGACGCCTACAACGGCACGATGGATCTCTACGTGTTTGAACCCGATGATCCGCTGATCCAGACCTACGACCGCGCCTTCCCCGGCATCCTGCGTCCCGAGTCGGAGATGCCCGAGGCTCTGCGTTCACACGTGCGGTACGCGGAGGGCTACTTCAACGTCCAGGCTCGCGTCTACGCCACGTATCACGTCGACGACGTGGGCGTCCTCTACAACCGCGGCGACCAGTGGGAGATCCCCGAGAACGTCACCATGTCGGGCCGTGGACCGATGCCGGCCTACTACGTCATCCTGCGTCTGCCCGATGAGTCGCAGGAGGAGTTCACGCTGATGCTCCCCTTTGTGCCGAACGGGCGCAAGAACATGCTGGCATGGCTTGGGGCACGGTCCGATGCCGAGGAGTATGGCAAGGCGGTCATCATCCGCTTCCCGCAGGGCGAGCTGATCTACGGCCCCAGCCAGGTGGCGGCGGCGATCAACCAGGACTCGCGTGTCTCGCAGCAGTTGACGCTCTGGGACCAGGCGGGGTCCAACGCCATCATGGGGAACCTGCTCATCTGGCCGATCGGCGACTCGCTGCTCTACGTGCAGCCGCTCTACCTGGAGGCGGAGGAGACACAGATCCCCCAGGTCAAGCAGGTGGTCGTCTTCTACCGTTCGCCGCCGGGCGCCACGAGCGGACCCATCGGGCAGTTCGTGGCGATGCGGCCGACCCTCGGCGAGGCGCTGAGAGAGGTCTTCGGCGCCGATGTGCCGATCGACGACGATCTGCTGCCCGGAGAGACGCCGTCGCCGGAGCCGAGTCCCACGCCAGGCGAGACACCGACGCCGACGCCCACACCCACGGAGACGCCGACGTCGGCTCCCGGCCAGCTGCCGGTCGATGTCGCGGCGTTGATCGACCAGGCGAACCGGCAGTTCGAAGAAGCGCAGGCTGCCCTGCAGTCGGGCGATTTTGCCGAGTACGGTCGTCTCGTCGAGCAGCTGGAGGAGACGCTGCGTCAGCTCGAGACGCTGCGCTGACCGAGCTCTGAGAGGGGCCGGGTGGACATCGGTCCGCCCGGCCCCTGTCCTCTTCCTGGGCCTGAGAGCCGACCGCCCCGCTCCCGCAGGCAGTCCTCGGCCGCCGCAACGTCCCGCCTGCCGCAGGCGGCTCCGACGACACGGCCCGCCCGCTGTCCAGCGCGCGCATCATCTGTGTCGCCCCTGTCTCCCGGACGTTCGACAAGCAGCTCGCGTGACTCCACTTTCTGACTGTTGCCTTTGTGGGCATCGCTTTCTGCTGCGGTTCAGCTACGAACATGAGCGATCCACCTCAAGTATCGCTGCCAGACACCGATAAGGAAGAGTCGATTCCCGGGGCAGCGGAGGTGTGGATTGCCCAGCCTGCGTTCATGCAGACGTGAGGCCGGTCTGAGCCTCGTGGAGCTACTCGTCACGGTCGTCCTGGCGGGTATGGTCTTTGCCGCCATGGTGCCGATGTTCCTGCTCGCGCAGGAGACGAACGCCGGCGACAACATGCGGACCACGGCCCTGCAGCTTGCCCAGGACAAGCTCGAGAAGATCCGCCAGCTCGACTACGACGAGATCGCCGCCGATCCGGCGAACCCCGACGTGCTGCCGAACCTGTACAGCACCAGCTTCGGCGGCGGCCAGTTCGGACCCACGTTCGTTGCCAGCTCCGGCTCGGCGTCCAAGACCTTCCACATCGACTACACGGTGACGCCTATGCCGGCGGGCGCGACGCTGGGCGCCGAGGAGTACAAGCAGGTCGTCGTAGACGTCTACTGGGACCCGCCGCCGTCGCCGGTCAAGCACGTCATCCTGCAGACCAACGTCTACCGCCAGTACGCCGGGCCGCAGATCGTCGCCTTCAACGTCTCTCCTCTGGAGACCGTCGGCGGAGACACGGCCCGCATCACCGGCTGGTCGGTCACCCTCGAGGCGATCATCAACGCTGCCGACATCGCCGCCATGAACGCGGGCGGGTCGCCGTCCGGTTACGTTCGGTTCACCGTCAATGCGTACAACGGGTCGCAGGTGACCTATCAGGAGGTGGCCACCCCCGTAGTCGGGCAACCGGGCATGTATCGGGCCACCTGGGACACCACCGATGCGTCGGACGGCACCTACGTGTTCCAGGCGGTCGCCGTCTCGCGCAACGGGTACGAGGGCAACACCATCTCGGTCGCCTACCCGCTCGAGCACGGCGCACCGGCCGCGCCGACCGGCCTGGTCGCGATACCGGGCGACCAGAGCATCTATCTCACCTGGGATGCATCACCGGCCGGTGACCTCGATCACTACGAGCTCTGGCGGGGGACTGCCTCGGGCGCGGAGAGCCTGCTGGTCGGCGACCTCACGGTGTCGAGCTACGAGGATACGGGGCTCACGAACGGCACGACGTACTACTACTACGTCAAGGCCATCGATACCGGCGGCGACGCCAGCCCGCCATCGTCGGAGGTATCGGCCACGCCCTCGCCGCAGGCCGATGGAGAGCCGCCGACCGTACCCGGCAGCTTCACTGCCGCCAAGAACGGCGACGGCCAGCCGTCCATCCGGCTCGACTGGAGCGCGTCGGTGGACCAGGGCACGCCGATGAGTGGCCTTCTCGGCTATCAGATCGAACGTGCCTCGGGCGCTGCCGGGCCGTGGACGCAGCTCGAGGCGAACTATCCGCCGAGCGCTGTCTTCTACGTCGATGCCAGCGCCGGTTGGTCGTCCACCTGGTACTACCGCATGCGGGCCGTCGACAACGCCGGCAATGCGTCGGCGTACACCGATGTGCGCTCGGCGACCACCGACGAGCAGCCCGAGTACAGGCTCACAGTACGAAACAACCACACCACCATGACTGTGTTCGTGAGAGTGCAGAACGTCACCAGCGGCCTCTGGTACACGACCACTGGGACGGCGCTCACGAGCCCGCCGGCAGAGGTGTCGATCAACAAGAAGGGCAAGACGAAGGTGTGGAGCAACCTGCCGTCCGGTGTCTACAATGTCTTCGGCCGCTACGGTAGCTCCACGACCACCAAGCTCGGCGACCTCACGGCCGGACCGCAGACGGTGGAATTCCCGTGAGGTCCGCGCGCACTCGCTCTCTGCGCCGATCGCCGCCGACCCGGTTCGGAGCTGGGCAGGCCGGCATCACGCTGGTCGAGCTGCTGGTCAGCATGGTCATCACCGTGATAGTCACGGCTCTCATCCTCACCGTGTACTTCGCCTTGACGAGCTCGTTCTCGTATTCCGCCAAGAGCTCGACGGCGCGGGAGCAGGCCCGTCTGGCGGTGGGACGCATGACCAGGGAGATACGCGACGCCGAAGCGGTGACCAGCATCGACGAGTGTGCGGTGCGTCGTGCCCGGCAGCGCTGGATCGCGGTGTACACGACGTTCAACGAGTCGGGCAACGACGACCCGTACATGACGCCTCACCTCGTCGCCTATCGTCTCTACGGCGACAAGGAGATCTGGCGCTTCGAGGACGTCAACGGCGACGGCACGATCTCGGGCTTCGAGATGAACCCGAGTCCCGACGACAGCTTCGATGCCGGCGAGAAGACGGCCGGTGAGGGAGCCTCGCTGGTGGTCAGAAACGTCGTCAACTACGATCCCACTACATCCCCGCAGCCGCCGCTCTTCCTCTACAGCTTCGTGGACGACAGCGGTCAGCTGGTCACATCGTCGTACGTCTATTACACGACCAACCGGGTGCGCATCCTGAACGTGCAGATCCACGTGCTGGTCGACCTCAACCCGGGTCACTCTCCCGTCTACGCGGACCTGCAGACCTCGGCCCAGCTCCGCAACCAGCGACTGCAATGAACCGGAGGCGAGCGAACATGGCCGACAACGAACGAGGCAGCGGCATCGTCCTGCTGGTCAGCATCGTCGCCACCCTTGCGATCCTGGCGGCCAGCCTGGTCTGGATCACCGGCAACATGCAGCAGAGCAGCGCCGACGATCGTACACGCGTCAAGGCTTTCGGCGTCACGGAGGCCGCGCTCGACAGCGGCATGGCGGCACTCAGCGCCCAGTGGCCGGGCGCACCCGGCAACGGGCCCGATCTGGGCACCGCGGCCGAGGCGACCTTCCGTTCCGAGTTCAGCTCATCGGAATACCCGACTCCGACCTCTGCCGATGTGGAGTTCGTGAGCTGGCAGTACTTCGACAACCAGGATCCCATCGACCCGGCCGTCACCTGGGACAAGGGTTCGCCCGAGTATCCCGACGTGCCCGACAACCGTGTCTGGCTGGTCGCTCAAGCCAACGTGGGCTCCAAATCGGCCCGTATCCAGACGCTGGTGGAGCGCACCTATCTCGACACCGGTGTGCCGCGCGGCGTCGCGCTGTTCGCCGGCGGCAACCTGCTGAGCAACGGCGGTGGCAACAACCCCAAGATCGTGATCGAGGTGCCGCCGCCGTCGGATATCCAGACCACGGTGCGTGTCGGCGGCTACATCGACGACGCCACGGTGTCGGCATCGAACATCGTCGACCTGGAAGGCGCAGCCGCCGGTTCGGTCGATGACGTGTTCCCGCCCTCTTTGCGCGACAGCCTCAAGGCGATCGCGCTGGCCAACGGGCGGTACTTCACCTCCGTCGACGCCGCCCAGAACAGCCCAGCGGACCCGAACTGGAGTCCCGAGGGTGGTCTCAGCGGGTTGTGCGTCGTGGAGACCACGCAGACCGTGTCGTTGCGCGCCGGCGAATGGAACAGTGAAGCCGAACCCGGCTTCCTGCTCGTGCTCGGCGGCGGCAACATCGACTTCGCCGGAATGGGTGACTACTGGGGCGTCATGTACACCGACGGTACCGTCGACAAGGGCCACGGTACCTTCACGGTCCACGGCATGGTGGTGGCGGCCAGCACCGTCGACATGCGCGGCACCGTCAACGTGCACTACAACGACAACGTGATCGCCAAGCTGCAGAACCGCTGGTCGCTCAACGTGCGCGTGGTCCCCAATACCTGGAGGGAGCTGAAGCCGACGGAGTAAGCATCTGCGCCAGCGCCCCCCCCACGGCCATCGAGTCGCACTCCGTCGGCCTGAAGCGCAGGCCGGACTCACCGTCACGCCCCTCCGTTCGTTGCGCTCCACGCCTCGAGAGCCCCCTCCGAGCTCAGCCGCCGGAGAGTCGCCGCAGCTGCTCGTGCCGCGTGAAGAGCTGACGCTGGACCAGGTATGCGGCCGTGACGGCGGCGATCGCCACCGTCCCGATCAGCATGTACATGACGATCGCCTGCAGCTTGACGGCGTCCAGCGGGTCGGCGCCGGCCAGGATCATGCCGGTCATGGCGCCGGGCAGAAAGACCAGCCCGATCGTCTTCGTGTTGTCGATGAGGGGGATCATGGCGACGCGCACGGCACGGCGCAGGCTCGGGCGGGTGGCCTGTGACGGTGAGGCGGCCAGGGCAAGCGCCGCCTCGATGGTGCGCCGCTGCGACTCAAGCTCTTCCATGAGGCGCGTTCCGACCACAGACACCACGTTCATCGCGTTGCCGACGATCATGCCTCCGAGCGGCACGACGTAGCGAGCGGTGCTGGGCACTACGTCGAGCGCCACCAGCAGCACCAGGGTGAGCGCTGAGGCGAGCGTGATGGCGATCGCCGCGATGGCGTAGGCGCCCGGGAGGGGGCGCAGCCGGCGCCCCGAGGTGATGGCGGCGAAGAGGACCATCGCCGTAAGGAGCAGCAGCACGAACCAGAAGGAGCGGCTGCGGAAGACGAGCTGGATGACGTAGCCGATGGCGAGCAGCTGGACGAAGGCACGAGCGCACGCCAGCAGCATGTCCTTCTCGAGCGACAGGCGCTGCCAGAAGGAGAGAGCGACCGCGACGGCGACCATCAGCAGGGCGACGGCCACGTTGACGAAGCTGAACTGTGCCTGCGCGGCCAGCGGCCCGGCGACCTCGATCAGAGCCCGTCCCATCACGTCGCCGCCGGTCCGGAGTCGAGGTCGCCGGCGACGAACAGACGCGCCACCTCGGCCTCGGGGTCGGCCAGAAGCGTCGTCAGGGAGCCCTGTTCGACGACTCGCCCGTCGACCAGGATAAGGCCGCTGTGGCCGATGCGGCGTGCCTGGTCGAGGTCGTGCGTGACCCAGACAAGAGTCAGGTCGGTCGCCGACCCCATCTCGACCAGCAGATGCTCGATGCGGGCGCTCGCGTTGCGATCGAGCGCCGCCGTCGGCTCGTCGAGCAGGAGGATCTGTGGTCCGTTGGCCAGAGCGCGAGCCAGGGCGATGCGCTGCGCTTCGCCGCCCGACAGGTCTCGTGTGCTGTGGCCGGTCCAGTCGGGCGGCAGACCGACGCGGGCCAGCAGGTCGCCGACGAAGGCGTCGGCATCGGCGGGCTCCTCAGCCCGCACTCGCGGGCCATACAGGACATTGTCGGCGATGGTGCCGGGAAAGAGCGCCGGCTGCTGGAAGACCATGCCGACGCGCCGGCGTACTTCGCGCACCGGCAGGTCGCGCATGTCCTGCCCGCTGATGAGCACACGTCCGGCCGTCGGTTCGTTCAACCGATCGAGGCAGCGCAGGAGGCTGCTCTTGCCGCTGCCGGACGGGCCGAGGACGGTGAAGACCTCGCCGGCCGGGACGGAGAAGGTGACATCGTCGAGCAGACGACGGGTCGCCCGCCCACCGGCCGGCACGTCAAGGCAGAGACCGTCGACCGTCAAGCGCGGCGACATGCCGGATTCCCGGCCGGTCGAAGCGGCGGCAGTGGGCTGATCGTGCTGCATCGTCGCGACCCCGCTGAGGCACCGGCGACGTTGAAGGGCAGGTAGCGACCCGGTACGCGGTCGCGGTGCGCGACCGACCGTGGACCGAAGCCTACCGCACGGGTGCGGTGTATACTGCCCGGCGTGTCGCGGGCGACGCAACGGCGGTGCGTTGCCGATCCGCCGGGTGTCGCCGCGGCTCCGAGGCGCCCGCAGGTCTCCGGAGTCTCGCCGGGCTCCCGGATCGCGATGCAGGGCCGCCGCGTGGGCGATTAGCTCAGGGGAAGAGCACCTGCCTTACAAGCAGGGAGTCGGTGGTTCGAATCCACCATCGCCCACCACGTTGCCATTTCGACAACGTTTCTCCCTGCTAGGAGCAGACTCCTGCGTACCCGATCGCCTGCCCTGTCGCTTGGGATGTCTGGCTCATGAGACCAAGCGAACGGTACGGACCGAGAAGCAGCAGGGGGCCGGCACAATCGACAACGGTGTCGAAGGTCCGATTCCTGCGCGGGGAAACCAGAGTGCCCCCAGAGTGCCTCCGCAGCAGCGAGATGCCTACACGCGCAGTTCCCGGTCGGCAGCCGCGAGGATGCGCGTCAACTCGCTGGCACTCGCGGCGGGAAGTGGCTCCGGACGGTAGTGCTCGAGAATAGCGAGAGCGCGTTCGCGCGCGACCTCTACCGGTTGGCGATAGTACCCCGTGGGTCCCAGCTCATGAGCCAGACCCCGTACCAGCGCGGCCGGCATGTGGGAGCGGGTGTGGTGGTGTGCAAGGTAGTGTCCGCCGGGGCCGACGGCGTCGATCACGTCCAGCGCGAACTCGCGCTCGTCGATCGCTATGTCGAGCAAGCCGAAGCGGATGCGGTGGTGCAGCTCGTCGTCAAGGATCAGCTTCTCCGGGTTGAAGAGAGTCCAAGCCGACAGACCGATGGCGTTGAAGGTCTCGGCCCTGTCGAGAGCCGCGAAGCCTAGTGAATGCAGTTCCTCCATGGTGGACTGCCAGCAGTCGCTCGCAACGGCATCGGTGGCGCCGTAGCTGCCCATCGCCGGTAGACCGACGTGGTGGACGAGCTCGGTCGGGAGGAACTGGCAACGCGAGTCGAGCGGGAAAGTGACCGCCCCGCCGGTTCGCGGGTCGGCGTACATCGGAGCAAAGGTGCCCAGCACCGGTGTCCCCGGGTATGCAAGCTGAAGGACGACGGCACCGGCGATGACCTCGGCGAGCGCGATGGCGTGCGCTCCCGCCTGCGTTGCGGGAGCCGTCGTGCCCAGAGTGGGACCGCTGTAGAAACAGACCGGCACTCCGGCGTCGGCAAAGACGAGCGCCGCCTCGATGCCGTCGCGGTCCAGGACCAACGGCGAGACGGTACAGATCAGATCCGACATCACGGGCCTGGCACGCAGGGCATCACGCCCGCCGGCGATGACCGCGGCCATCTCGACGGCGTATCGGGCCTGGCGCTCGCCCTGCACGAAACCCTGAAGGTGCTTGACGGTGTTGTTCCATCCGGCGTCAAGCTCATGGAGCTGAGCCGTCTCGCCGCGATCCCCGGCGCCCACCGTGGGCCACCAGAAGCAGATCGAGCCGAGGTAGTCCTGCATGCGGGTGACGGCAGCGACGTCGGCTTTGGTCGAGCAACGACGCTCGCCGGTCGTCCAGTCGACGACCTCGGTGCCGCCGCCGTCGGTGGTGCCGTAGGAGCAGCCGTCGCCCAGGTGCAGATCACACGACATGTCACGGGCGGCGAAGGTGAACGACCGCGGTGCCGTGGCGAGTGCGCGCACGACGAGGTCGTGTGGCAGCTTCGCAGTTTCACGAACCCTGTCGACCACCGCTCCGTGGTCGGAGAGCAGGGCCAACACTCTGTGGGAGAGGACCCTCACCCCCGTGCGCTCGAGGATGTCCAGGCTGGCCGTGACTACCTTGTCGAGCTGTTCGGCCGAGTGCATCTGCAGGGCGAAATCGCTGCGCAGCGGAGCGAGTGGCTGGCGCTTCAAGGAGGGTGGCGGTGTTGCCGCGGCGCTCACTGCACTGGTCTGGCAATGAGGGTGCAGGCTACTCGGACCGCCGCGGTCAGCTGAGCGTCGGTCCCGCTCTCGTCTGCAGCCAGGCGTGAAGAGGTGGAGGCTCTGCCGAGTTCGATCGGCTCGGTCCCAGTGTCAGCCGGACGGCCGCCTCTCAGACTGCCGGGACATGGGAACTCCGAAGGGTGTCTTGTCACTTCTTCGCCAGCAGCTGACGCGAGAAGTCGAGAACGCCAGAGTGTCACCGTAACACCCCTACCACCAAACCACGCAGAGAGTCTGCACAACGCAGTACCTCCGGATGATAGCGCCACTCTCGCAACCGTCAACAACGATGGACGGTGAAGACGCTCGGCATCGAGAAGACAGTCTGGCAACGCCAGAGGCCAGGCAGGCATGATCGTGCCCGGCTGTTGCAGGTCTCTCGACCGACGGTCAGTCTCGTGCCTCATCCTCGAGCAATCGGTGTAGCTCCTCCCAGAGGTTCGAGAGTTGTCCACGAAATGCCACCATTCCTCCTTGTACGGCTTCGGTGTACCTGCCTCGTACGTGTCTACCGTACCTGCTTCGCTCCGCTGTAGGCGACTGCATGCGCCGAGTCCTGTCTGGGGAGCACGCCGTAGCATCGGCTCAGCGGCTCGCCCAGATCGTTCCAGGTCAGCAGGCCGGCGTCAGCCTGCCGTGAGGCAGACGACTCCGAGGAGCACCGTGACGGCCGCCACGACTTGGGGCAGAGAGAGGCGCTCCTTCAGCAGGGCCCAGGCGAGGAAGGTCGTGACCACCGGAGAGAGCGTGCTGAGGACGGCGGTCACGCTGAGATGGCCGAGGCTGCTGGCAAGGGCGAAAAGCATATTCGCCGAGGCCAGGAGGATGCCCGACGTGACCATGCCGGGGATGTCGGCGGGAGTCAGCGAAAGGTGAGGCCGGCGGATCGCAAGATACGCGGCGGCCGTAACGAAGGAACCGATGCGCGCGTCCAGCACCGCCCAGTAGGGATCGACGTCTCCACCGATGTCGAGAGCGACCAGCATCGCCCCGAAGCCGGCCGAGGCCGCCAGCGCCAGGATCACGCTGCGCGGCCGCACTCGCCGGTGCTCGACGTCGCGTGTACGTGAGATGAGGACGATGCCGCCCACGGCGAGGGCCATGCCGACGAACTGGACCATGCTGGGGCGCTCGCCCCGCGCCAGGCCGACGACGACCGGTACAGCGGCTGAGGAGGCGATGATCGGCGAGACCACGCCCATCGCACCCTCGGTCAGTGCCGAGTAGTAGGCCACCAGCGCGAGGATGGCGGCGATGCCTCCCAGGAACGGAGCCAGCGCGGCGAGCAGTGGCGGCGACGGTACGCCACGGACGAGCACGACGAGGGCGGCAGCAAGCACGGCCGCCGGCTGGGCGACGGCGACCACGCTCCAGACCGAGCGTCGACGCGAGTAGATGCCCCCGAGGAAGTCCGAGGTCCCCCACGAGGCACTGGAGAGAAGCGCGAGAGCGGCGGCAAGCATGCGGCAGACCTCCGAAGCCGGTCTCAGGCTACGGAGCACGACGGCCGGCGGCAAGCCGGGTTGGAAGGAGTCCGGCGCGGAGAACGGAATCCCGACTCGATGGCCGGCGAGAAGGATGACGGCGTGACTGCCTGGAGCGCCACCGTGGCCGACGCGGCGCATGCCGTGCGCGGGCCGTACGCTGCCGCACTGCCCGCTCTGGAGATGCTGCTGGAGGGCCTGCTGGGCGACGTGACGCCGCGCCAGCTCGCGGCGATCGAGACGGCCGAGCACGCCGTCGGTCGCGCCGCGCGCACCGCGGCCGACATCGTGACGCTCGCCGGCGCCGCGGTGGGAGGCGGACACGAGCGGCCGGCTCCGTGCACCGTCAAGGAGCTCGCGGACGCGGTGAGGACGGTCTGCCGCGCGACCGGTCTGCCGGTGCCCGAAATGACGGCGGAGTGCGAGCCGCCGCCGGTGCTGGTCGACAAGCCGCTCGTGGCTGCCGCGCTCGCCGTGCTGTGCGGGCGTACGAGCGCGAGGAGCCCGGAGCTTTCTGCGAAGAGCGTTCCGGAGATCCGCATCGACTCACGGGGGTGTTCCGGCGCCACAGGTGGATCGGCGGCGCCGGACACGATGCTCGTGATGAACATACTGACGCTCGGCGCCGATACGTCCGCCCCCGGCGCCGATACGTCCGCCCCCGGCGCCGATACGTCCGCCCCCGGCGCCGGTGCTCACGTCCCGGCCGACTCCGGGAGCGATGAGCGCGAGCGCGACGCGGCCCTCATCCTCTGCCGAGGTATCATCGAGACGGCCGGCGGCCGACTCATGAAGATCGACGCAGACCAGCCGGCGTTTCGTGTGCGTCTACCGGCGGCCCGTGACGATCGGCGGCGGCATGCCATCGGGCCCACCGGCGACAGATAGACTGGCGCCGCCAGCGGCTGCCGACGTCACCCTCCCAGCCCCCCACCGACAAGCCGACCTCGGCGGTTAGCAATACGGGCGGAGGGGAATGTCTGCGGTGGCCGCAGCCGTTTCACAGTCTCGCGGCCGAGGCTCGGTCAGCACACAGGAAGAGGTGATCGTCGTGGCGCAGATCAAGGTCGACTGCCGGGGCGAGAACTGCCCGGTGCCGCTGGTCGAGACGCGCAAGGCGCTGCGCAAGGCGCAGCCGGGCGACGTGGTGGAAGTCGTCGGTACGCACCCATCGTCCAAGAAGGAGATACCGATGGCCGTTGAAGCCCTGGGTCTGTCGTTGCTCGGCGTCGAGGAGAATGAGGACGGCGAGTGGGTCATCCGGATCGAGCGCTGACGGGGCGGCATGGCGGGAGACGGACTCATGGCAGACGCTGACACGACGGCGAGAGCCGGGAGCGATGATCGAGCCACGGCCGTCGCTGCCGAGCGGACGTCCGGTAGGCCGGAGAAGATCACCATCATCGTCCACAGCGGCGACTTCGACAAGATGTACAGTGCCTTCATCATCGGCAACGGCGCCCTGGCGATGGGCATGGAAGCATCGCTCTACTTCACGTTCTGGGGCCTCAGCAGGCTCAAGAAGGGCAAACTCGACAGCGGCCCGCTGAGCAAGATGCACATGCTGGGCCTCGGCAAGGCGATGATCAAGGGTCGCATGAAGAAGCGCAACGTGCGCGCTCTCCAGGACATGGCGCGCGACTTCAAGGAGCTCGGCGGCAAGATCTTCGCCTGCGACATGACGATGGACATCATGGGCGTCAGCGCCGAGCAGCTCGAGCAGGACCTCATCGAGGAGTACTGTGCCGTGGGCACCTACATCAAGGAAGCCCGCGAGAGCACCGTGACCCTGTTCATCTGAGCCCAGTACGATGAGCCGGCAGCCCCCGGGGCGACGACTCACAGAGACGATTCGGAGAGACGGCTCGAAGCGACGGCCGGGTCCCGCAGAGACCCCGGCCGCACGGGAGGAAGCGGACGTGTTCGGTGAGACGACATACCTGGACAACTCGGCCACGACGCGCCTCGACGAGCGCGTCCTCGAAGCGATGCAGCCCTACTTCTTCGAGACGTACGCCGTCGCCACCAGCGAGTTCGGCTACTCCCTCGGCATCGAGGCGCGTGAGGCGCTGGACGCGGCGCGCGGCGTGCTGGCGGCGCGACTGGGCGCCGCCCCGGAAGAGCTCGTCTTCACCAGCGGCAGCACCGAGTCGAGCAACCTGGCGCTCAAGGGCGTAGCTCTGGCTCTGGGCGGGAAGAAGGGCCGGCACCTGGTCACCACCCGTATCGAAGACTTCCCGGTGCTCAACACGGCCCGCGCTCTTGAGCGTCAGGGCTTCGAGGTCACCTGGCTCGATGTCGACGGCGACGGTCTGGTCGACCCCGACGCCGTCCGCGCGGCGCTGCGCCAGGACACCATCCTGTTGAGCGTGCAGCACGCCAACCAGGAGATCGGCACCGTGCAGGATATCGACGCTATCGCGAAGATCGCCTACGACGCGCACGTGCTCCTGCACACCGACGCCACGCACACGTTCACCCGGCTGCCGATCGACGTCTCCGGATCCGGCGCCGCCGCGTCGGCCGGCGCCGGCGCCGGTGAGGAGGGGGAGACGTCGCCCGAAAGCGGCGCCGATCTGGGCATCGGGCGCCGCGAGGGTGCGCCGGGGCCCGATCTGGTGACCATCTCGGCGCATACCATCCACGGGCCGCGTGGCGTCGGTGCCCTGTATGTCCGGGACAGGACGCCGATCAGGAAGTGGATGGACGGCGGCTTCCAGGAGTACGATCTGCGCGCCGGCGTGGAGGACATCCCCGGCGCCGTCGGCTTCGCCGCCGCCGCCGGCCTGGTGACGCCGAAGGAGAACGAGCGGCTGCGCGCCCTGCGCGACCGTCTGCTCGACTGCGCGCTGGGCGAGATCCCGCACACCACGCTCAACGGGCACCGCACGCGGCGCACACCGCAGAACGCCAACGTCACCTTCCACTTCGTGGAGGGCGAGAGCATCACGCTGCAGCTCGACATGCGTGGCTTCGCGGTGAGCACCGGCTCGGCCTGCTTCAGCAAGTCGCTGGAGGCCAGCCACGTGATCAGTGGTATCGGCGGCGACCACGAGCGCGCCCACGGCTCGGTGCGCTTCAGCTTCGGCCGCTTCAACAGCATGGAAGACGTCGACAACGTGATCGAGGCCGCCGCCGAGGTGGTGGCGCAGTTGCGCGCCATCAGCCCGCTGGCCCCCAAGGACTGAGACGAGGACGCAAGGAGCAGACAAGATGACCAAGTTCCCCTACAACGAGATCGTCCTCGAGCACTTCAAGCACCCGCACAACGTCGGTGAGATCGAGGAAGCGGACGGCAAGGCCATCGAGGGCAGCCCGGCCTGCGGCGACATGGTCTCGGTGACCATCAAGGTCGACCCCGACAAGAACACGATCGACGACATCAAGTTCCAGAGCTATGGCTGCGCCAGCAACATCGCCACCGGCTCGATCATCACCGATCTGGCCAGGGGCAAGACGCTCGACGAAGCCAAGAAGGTCAGCTGGAAAGACGCCTCCGAAGAGCTCGGCGGCCTGCCGCCGATCAAGGCGCACTGCAGCGTGCTGGCCGTCGAGGGTCTGCGGGCCGCCATCCGCGACTACGAGGAACGCAACGGCTTGGTGACCGAGCGCGAGCCGACCACTCTGAAGACCATTGAGAAGCGTCTCAAGCACGTCATGAACCCGCTCATGGGCCTCGACATCGTGCGCACCGACCTGGTCAAGTCCGTGAGCTTCGAGGGCGGTATCGTCAAGGTGGTCGTCGACCTCGACGAGAGCCACCAATTCGCGCAGGCGATCAAGAACGACATCGCCGAGAAGATCGAGCCCCTGTGGGACGTCGAGCTGGTCGAGGTCGAGTTCACGGGGTGAACGCGACGGCCGCTGCCGGCCCGATCCTGTCTCCGGCCGCGTCTGTCCGCGTGGCTCTGCTCGGCCTGCCTTGAGCGGCGGGTCGCGCCGACTGGCACGCGAGCGGCGCACGCTCGCAGTGATGGTCGGCATGTACTGTCGCGACCATCACGGCGTCTTGCAGGCGTCGTCCGGCGCCGTCGTCGACGCAGAGGCCGGTCCTTTGTGCGAGGACTGCGCCGCGCTTCTGGGGTACGCCCGCAGCCGGCTCGGTCGATGCCCGTACGGCGCCGCCAAGCCGACGTGTGCCGCGTGTCCCACGCACTGCTACCGGACGGCGATGCGCGAGCAGATGCGGGCCGTGATGCGCTTCAGCGGCCCGCGCATGCTCACGCGGCACCCGATCCTGGCGACGGCGCACCTGATCGACGGCCGCCGGCGAACGCCCGCCAGAGCACCCAGCCGACAGCGACACCGCTCAGGTTGAGCAGCACGTCGTCGATGTCGGCCCAGCGCGGCCAGACCGGCAGGGTCGTGGTGATCAACAACTGCACGAGCTCGACGGCCAGGGTGACGGCGAGGCCGACGAGCAGGGTGCGCCCGAACGAGCGCAGGCGCGGCCAGCCGAGCGGCAGCAGCAGGCCGACCGGCACGAAGAAGAGGAAGTTGCCGGCGAGCTGAAGCAGACTCTCCCCGGTGTCGTAGCCGAGCGCCGCGACCTGTGCCCGGATCGTGCGCAGAGGGACGAGGTTCCACGTCTGCTCATCGGGTAGCAGACCGGTCCGGTTCCAGCGCGGCATGGTGTAGGCGAGCACGGTGGCAAGGACGACGATGAGGCCCAGCCGTGCCAGAAGAGCGACCGCCGGCAGGCCACGGCGTTGGGCGTGGAGCACCACGATGAGCAGCGCCGGCAGCGCGAACGCGGCCGCCGCGACGGTGCCCGGCGATACGAAAGGGATGTCGCTCACAGCCGGTTCACTGCTCGGGAAGACGTCTCCAGGCCGGCGCAGCGGCGGTCGCCGTCAGAGCCAGGAGCTCCGCCAGACCGTCCGCCGGCCTGCCCGGCAGGGTCACCGCGAGGGTGATGCCGGTCGTCTCCCCGGCGCCTTCGCCGGTCGCCGCACGCACGAGGATGTGGCCGGGATCCGATCCGACACTCCCGGAGCCGACGGCGCCGGCGCTTTCGTGGCCGGCAGTCGCGACACAGGAGAGAGCGCCGCAGGCGTCGCAGACGGCCGCTGCCAGCTTCTCGAGAAGACGGCGACGGGAGGTGCATGCTGCCAGGTCGTCGACGCGGTGGGTGAGCGCCGCCAGAACGTCGCGCAGGCCGCCGTCACGCTGGGCGCTCTCGCTGAGCGCCGCGAAGACGCGCGCGTTATGCAGCGCTACGGCCGCCTGCCCGGCCACCGCCCGGAACAGTCGCAGCTCCTGCCGGGAGTAGCGGCGCGTGCGCTCGGCGTCGGTGGCTTCGATGAGGCCGATCGACTCGCCGGAGAACACCAGTGGCAGGATGAGCACGCTCTTGTCGCCGCCGCGTCGCAGGGCCGCGACTTCAGCAGCATCGGCGTGGCGGTCGTCGACGTTGACGACCACTTCCATCTGCTCCTCCAGTGCCCGCCGCGTGGCGGGGAAAGCCCGCACGTGATACTCAGGTTCCTCGGCGTCCGCCGCCAGACGTTCCCCCGTCGCATCGTACTCGGCCAGTGTGCGCACCATCCGCGTCTGCCGGTCGTATTCGGAGACGGCACAGAACCGGCAATCGACCAGCAGCGTCATGGCGCGGGCGATCTCTCTGAGCAGCGCCGGCAGCTCGAGCTGGCTGGTCAGCGCCGCGGCGACCTCGATCAGCGTGTCCAGCTCGCGCTCGCGGGCGCGGCGGGCGGCCAGGTGACCGCGACCGGCGACCTTGCCGAGCTCGTCGATGTCGTCGGTGGAGATGCGGCGATGGCCCCCGTGTGTGCGGACGCAGGGCAGGAGGCCGCTGGCGGTCCAGCGCCGCACGGTCACCGGAGCCACGCCGAGACGGCGGGCCGCCACCTGTACGCTCACGTAGTCGGTCATGGCTCGACGCTACTCATCGCAAGCACCGACGTCAACACATGGAGAGCAAGAATGTCTGCTCATCATGAGTAAGTTCGACGAGAGACCCGGTGTGGCATCCCACCTCGGCCGCGGGCACAATGGTGTCGCCGGAAACGACGAAGGGGTGACCCATGCGCGTTCTTCAGCTGGGCGTCGGCGCGGTCGGCGAGGTGATCGCACGGACGGTGGCGACGGTCGACGAGGTCGAGGCCGTGGTGCTGGCCGACATCGATGAGGCGCGCCCACAGGAGGTGGCGAAGAAGCTGCCCCGGGGCAAGGCCGAGTGCCTGCAGCTCGACGTCACCGACAAGGATGCGCTGATCGCCGCGCTGTCGGGTGTCGACCTGATGGTCAACGGCCTGATGCCCGACTACAACATGGATGTGCTGGCCGCCTGCCTGGAGGCAGGCACGGACTATCTCGACATGGCCGCCGGCGGACCGCGAGAGATCGTCGGTACTGCCGACGTCGACGAAGAGCTGGCGCTCGACGAGGAGTTCCGCCGCGGGGGTCTCACCGGCCTCGTGTTCTTCGGCATCGATCCCGGCGCCAGCGACGTGTTCGCCCGGGCTCTGTACGAGCAGTTCGACACCGTCGAGAAGCTCACGGTGCTCGACGGCGACAACGGCGAGGTCGAGGGCTACGACCTGGCCTGCGGGTTCTCGCCCAACACCATGGTCGAGGAATGCCTGCTGCCGCCGACCGGCTTCGCCGACGGGCGCGCGGTCAGGTACGAGCCGCTCACCCGCTCATGTGAGTTCGCCTTCCCCGGCCCGGTCGGCCGCATGAGGGCTTGGAACGTCGACCACGAGGAGTCGCAGCTCATGCCGCTCTTCCTCGCCGACAAGGGCCTGCGCGACGCCGACTTCTTCATCGCCCTCGAGGACGACTGGGCCAACCTACTGCTGGCCTGGCGCAAGCTGGGCTTCGCCCACAACAAGGAGATCGAGTTCGGAGGGGCGCGGTTCCGGCCGCTCGACCTGCTGGTGTCGCGCCTGCCCAGGTCTGTCGACCTCATCGGCAAGATGCACGGCGCCGTGTGCGTCGGCACGCTCGCCGAGGGCACCAGCGGCGGCCGGCGGGTCCGGCGCTTCATGTACCAGATCACCT
>DIWP01000005.1 GCA_002423545.1 Thermoleophilia bacterium UBA6103 | reverse complement strand
GTCGTCGTCGTGAAGGTCGAAGACGTACTTGCACGTGTCGTGCACGTAGAGCAGGAAGCCGGCGGTGCTGTGGAGGACGCCCTTCGGGGTGCCGGTCGAGCCCGACGTGTAGAGGATGAAGAGCGGGTGCTCGGCGTCGACCGGCACCGGCGCGCACTCGGCGGTGATGTCGGGGGCGGCCATCTCTTCGTGGTACCAGACGTCGCGGCCGTCCTGCATGGGCACATCGCCGTCGATGCGCTGCACGACGACGACCTTCTCGACGCTGCTGCCACCTTCGAGGGCGGCGTCGGCGTTGACCTTGCCCTTCGTCTGCTTGCCGCCGCGCCAGCCCTTGTCGACGGTGACCAGCAGCTTGGCCTCGCAGTTGTCGATGCGGGCCTTGAGAGCCTCGGAGGAGAAGCCGCCGAAGACGACCATGTGGATGGCGCCGATGCGCGCGCAGGCGAGCATGGCGATCGGCAGCTCGGGGATCATCGGCAGGTACATGGCGACCCGGTCGCCCTTGCCGATGCCGTGCTTCTTGAGCACGTTGGCGAACTTGGAGACGTCGTCGAGGAGCTCCTTGTAGGTCCACGTGCGGACGTCGCCCTGGTCGCCCTCGAAGATGAGCGCGGTCTTGTCGCCGGCGCCGGCCTCGACGTGCTTGTCGAGCGCGTTCCAGCACACGTTCAGCTTGCCGCCCTGGAACCAGCGATGGTAGGGGACGTTGAAGTCCCACTCGGCCACCTTGTCCCACTTCCTGGTCCAGGTGACCAGCTCCTCGGCCATCTCGCCCCAGAATCCCTCCGGGTCGTCGATGGAGCGCTGCCACATGGCGTCGTATTCGGCCATGTCGGTGATGCGCGAGCTCTTCTGGTAGTCAGGCTTCGGCGGATACGTGGTCGCCAACCTGCTCACCTCCCGTTGATCGGTCCGTTTCTTGCCGGGTCAGACACTTAGAGGGCCGGATTACCGCGTGCGTTGGCCCTGGGTGGGAGCAGGTGCAGGAGCGCGTGCCACGCCTGGCAGCACACCATCAACGGCGCGCCAAGGCCAAGCGAAGAAGCTACAGGGTCGTTCGTCTCGTTTCAAGCCCGCGCTCAGCTCCACTCGGGAGTCGACGTTGAGCGTCTATGATGCGGACGTCATGCCCGTATCCCGGACGGACGCTACCGGCCTGGTGCCGATCGCGTCAAGTCCCGGTCGGCCGCCGCGCTCGGGCCGCAGGCGCCGCTGCAGCGATCTTCGCAGGTCGACCTCAGGCGTGCAGGCGGGTGGGGTATGGAGTCGAGACGGTGGATACAGTCTCTCGAAGCGGCGACCCCGAAGCGGCGACGGGCTGCGGGCGGCGACGATGGGTGGTGGGCAATGTTGGATTTGAACCAACGACCTCCCGCGTGTGAGGCGGGCGCTCTCCCACTGAGCTAATTGCCCTCAGCGTGGCCGCTGCGGCGGCTGATGCCGGATGGTCTCTCCGGGAGCGGGAATCGTAGCAGAATCGGCGCCACCGCGACAGCGTCCGGCCAAAGCGTGACGGGTGGTCCCGACCGTGACGTGAAGGGTGGTCCACTACCGTGACGTGACGGGAGCTCCCGACCGTGATGTGGCGTCTGCCGGAAGCGTTTCGCGCCTCGCGCCTGCGGGCACGGTCCGATCATGGAGCGGCCGGAGCTGGAGTTGCTGCGACGAGGCTACGCGGAGATGGGGCTGGGTGCCCCGGCCGACGTGCTGCGCCTGTTCGATCAGGATGTCGGAGGCGACCTCACGGCGGTCACCTCCCGCTGGTGCGTCGAGGTCCAGGAGAACGGCAGCCGGTATGCCGCGCGCGACGTCGTGGCCGACGACCTCTTCGGCGCCGTGCCTGCCACCTGGGACGTCACCGGCGTGGACCTCGACGACCTGCTTCCCTACGAGCTCTCCGACGGCTCGCTTCGCGTGGTGGCACGGGGCACCTACCGATGCCGGCCACACGGTGGCTGGGAGTGCTACGAGCTGCCCTTCGCCCACATCTGGACGATGCGCGGCGGCCACGTCGTGCGGGTGGTCTGCTACCTCGAAGGCATCGAGCTGCGCCGCATCGCCGGCTGAGCCGGCGAGTCCGCCGGCAGGCCGGTCATGGCTCCGTCACCCGAGGTCAGGAACGGAAACCGAGCAGGTTCCAATACGCGGTGAACCACACGAAGAGCGCCGCGACCAGGGTCACGAACGAGTAGATGCTCCGCCCCGTCACCGTCCACCAGCCGCGTACCCAGGCGGCGACGCTCAGCGCCGCCATGGCGGTCGTGAGGGCGGCGCCGAGCAGCGGCAGGGTGAGCGCCGCGGTGAGCCAGAGCGGCACGCCGTAGCGGATCGCGGCGCCGTTCAGCGCCGCCCCGACGATGGCGAGGAACGTCAGGTCGACGGTCGCGGCGGCGCCCGCCACGGTCCTTGCCGCGCGAGCCGGGCCCGTGTCGTGGGCGGCGAACGGCTGCCTGGCCAGGAGGCGGCGCACCCAGCCGGGAGCGTGCCACACGAGGCTCACCAGCGGCGCCAGGACCCAGGCCAGCGCGACGCAGCCCAGCACGATGGAGAAGAGGATGACGAGACGGCGCTGGTTCTGCGCCGTCTCGTACCAGTGCAGGCGCTCGTAGGCGCTGGTGCCGCGGAACACGAAGTCGACGTCGCCGCCGGCGCCGCGGGCAAAGGTCACGTAGCTGTCGTCGTAGAGCTCGCGGAAGACCAGCGGCTCGATGGGGACGTAGCGGGTGTCGTCGATCACGAGCAGGCCGTCGGGCTCCCGGGTGACCAGCAGGTCCCGGCGCAGCGAGAGCTCGAGCCACTTGTCCAGGGTCCGGTGGGCGTGGCGGACGGTCCTGTACGTCCCCTCGAACTGGGCCACGCCGGCTGCCAGACGCCGGGCCGGCCGAGGGCGTCCGAGCTGCTCACGATCGGGGTAGAGGCGCTGCATGAGGCGGACGACGACCTCGTCGCAGAACCGCGGCCGGTCGGCATTGGCCGCCACGAACACGCCGAGACGCTCCGACGGCACCAGGAAGAGGATGCTCGCGAAGCCGTTGAACTCACCGGTGTGCTGCAGCGCCCGCCGGTTCTGGATGAAGCGTTCGGCGAAGCCGTACGTGAAGCCGGGGAGCGGCGGTCCGTTAGCGAGGCGCCGCTCGTGCATGGCGGCCACCGACGCCGTCGAGAGGATGCGGACCGTGTCGCGAGCGGGGACGACTTCCGTGCCGGGGTCGGTGGGCGCCCCAGCGCCGACCGACCCCTTGCCCGCGGCCGGCGCCTCGACGTCGATCGGCACCGCGATGCGGCCGCCCCCCAGGTGCATCAGCATGAAGGCGGCCATGTCGGTGCCGGTGCTCCACAGGCCACCGCTGGGTAGTGAGGCGAAGCGGTCGGGCGGCAGCGGCTTCTGGCCGCCGTCCCAGCGGTAGGAGCGGGCGACGTCGCCGACGCTGCCGGCGGTGGTCCACGGGTCAAAGGTGGTCGCCGTCATGCCCAGCGGCAGCAGGATCCGGCGCTCCACCCAGCGCTCGTAGGACATGCCCGCGGCCGCCTCCACGGCCGCCCCGGCGAGCGTGCTGTCGTAGTTGGCGTAGCTGGAGACGGTCCCCGGCGGCAGGATGCGCGCGGCCGGCCGCTCGCGGACCACCTCGTCGAGGGACGGGGCAGCGTCAGCTGCCGGAGCGGCGATGCCGATCCAGCGCTCGTCGAAGCCGGCGGCATGCGCGAGCAGGTCGGCGACCGTCATCTGGCGGCTGTCCGATGGGCCCGGCGGAGCATCACCGACGATGGCGTCCACGGCGCCGTTCAGGCGCAGCAGTCCACGCTCGTGGAGCTGCATCACGGCGGTGGCGGTGAAGACCTTGGTGACCGAGGCGACGCGGAAGCGCGTCCGCCGGGCGTCGACCGGGGCCCCGGCCGCCAGATCGGCGAGGCCGAAGCCGCGTGAGTAGAGCAGGCGGTCGTCCTTGACCACGGTGACGACCGCCCCGGGGACGTTCATGGCGCGCAGCAGTGCCGGCACATCTGCCTCCGTCGCGTTCAGAACGTCCTGGACACGGCCGGGTCCGTGGGCACCGGCAAGGACCACCGGCTCGCCGTTCCCGCCCGGCCGTCCGAGCCCGCGACAGTCATGGCTTACCTGCACGGACACATGCGGCTCGGTCACCAGTCCCGCCAGGGCGTCGTCGGCGAAGACGCTGGCCTCAAGGCGCAGCGATGTCTCGCCGAGCGCCCGTACGCCGGCGCCGCCGCGTGTCTCGAAGACCCGGCCCTGGCCGGTGCGTACGGACACACGGCCGGAGACGGCGCCGGTGAAGGCGCACTCGACGAAGGTGGCCTCGCCGCCGCGCAGCAGCACGACGTCCGCCGGCTCGTCGTCGGGACCGCCGGTGTGATGGATCGTCAGGCCGCGCAGCTCCAGGGTGCCGTACCCACTGAAGCCGAGGACGTGGCCGGTCGTGGCGCTCGTGACGACCGTGTTGGTGCGCGAGGTCCCGATGATGCGCAGCGAGCGGAACATGTCCAGGGGAGCGGTCAGCTCGTAGGTCCCGGGGTCGAGGAGGATGGTGGCGCCCGTCGGCGCCTCCTGGACCGCCTCCGGCAGCGTGGCGTAGTCGCCGCGTCCGTCGGCGCTCACATAGATCGGGGCGCTCGGCGCCGACTCCAGAGGCGGTGTCTCACCGCAGCCGCCGAGCGGGACGAGCGCCAGCAGGAGGACGGCGCCGAGGGCCGCCGGCAGAGCGGTCCTGAGGAGCGCAGCGGCGGCGCGAGGGAAGGACGCGGCGCCGGCGAAGCGGCGCCGGCGGTCCTCCGCCGCGCTGCGAAGCGCATCCTCCATGGGCCACAGTGTACTGCGCCGGCGGTGTGGAAGGGTGTGCGGCAGCCCCTTCCCACGGCGGCCGTCTTGACAGCCGGGAAGCGGCGACGGTCTACTGCGTGGCGGGCGAGGCCGCGGCGCGGCCGGTGCGGGCACGACAGTGGGGGTGCGATGCCTCGTGATACGTCAGACGGACCGTCGAGCGGCTCGGGACGACCGCCCCGCGAGGCGATCGTCGAGCCCGGGGGGCGGGTCGGCGAGCTCGCCGACCTCGATGCCGTGCTCGACCGGCTGGCAGAGCAGGTGGCGGCCGCCGGCGTCGTCGCCGATCGTCTGGGAGTCGCTGAACCGCCGCCGATAGACCTGGAGACGGAGCTGGTCGCGGCACTCGCGCGGCCGATCGGCACACCGCCGCTGCGCGACCTGGCGCGCGGCGTGAGGACGGTGGCCATCATCACCAGCGACGCCACCCGGGCGGTGCCGACCGCTCGCCTGCTGGACCCGGTCGTCGCCACTCTGGTCGAGGCGGGCGTGTCGCCGGACGGCATCGATCTGGTCGTCGGCACCGGCGCCCATCGCGGCGCCGGCGCCGACGAGATCGCCGCCATGCTCGGCCGGCGCTGGTCCGGCGTCCTGCGCGCCGGCAATCACGACGCGCGGGCCGCCGACCTGGTGGCGGTCGGACGACTACCCGACGGTACCCCGCTGCGCCTCGACCGGCGCGTGGCGCGTGCCGATCTGCGCATCGCCTTCGGTCAGGTGGAGCCGCATGAGTTCGCCGGCTTCACCGGCGGCCGTAAGGCGATCCTGCCGGCGGTGGCCGACTACGATGCCGTCATCCACAACCACGCCCTGCAGCGACTGGCCGCGCCCGGCGCTCGATCCGGTGTGCTGCAGGGCAATCCGATCCACGAGGAGATGGTGGCGGCGGCACGGCTGGGACGACTCGACTTCATCGTCAACGTGGTGCTCGACCGGCGCCTGCGACCGCTTGCGGTGACCGCCGGCGACACAGAAGCCGCGCATGAGGCGCTGGCGAGCTTCGTCCGCGGCTACGCGGCGCCACCGGCATTCGCGGCGGCGGCGCCAGACGTCATCGTCACCGGCCCCGGCGATCCGCTCGACATCAACCTGTACCAGTCGGTCAAAGCGCTGGTGGGCATCGAGCCGTTGCTCGGTGCTCGCGCCGCCGCCGATAGTCCGCGACGCCCGGTCGTCCTCCTGCTGTCGCGCTGCTGGGACGGGACCGGCTCGGAGGAGATGCTGGAGCCGTTCCGTGCTACGGCGTTGGCCGAGAGTGGGATCGCCGGCGAGCGCCCCGCCCGCCGTCCCACCGCCGCCGGCGAGCGCCCCGCCGGTCATGCCTCCGCCGCGCACAGGGCGGACCTCGAGCGCCATGCCGCGCGCGCCGCGGCGCGGGCGCGTGCCGTGCTCGCCGAGCTCGAGCACTCGTACACCATCGAGAAGGACCACAGCTACTACCTCGCGCGCGTGGGGCTGCGCGGCGCGCCCATCGTCGCCTGTTGTCCCGGTGTCGCCGCGACGGACCTGGCCGTCCTCGGCTGGTGTGCGGTGCCCGACCCGGCGGAGGCGCTGCGCCTGGCGCTGGCGAGCGTCGTCCGCGACACCGGACCGGGCGCGGGCGAGAGCGGCCGCGTGCTCTTCGTGGCGCGGCCGCAGCGTCTGCTGCTTGGGCACGGGGACGGGCAGACACATGCGACCAGCGATCACAGGAGGACCCGGTGAACAGAGCCGCCACCGTCATCACCGATGTCAGGGGCCGCGCGATCCTCGACTGCCGGGGATACCCGACAGTCCAGGTGGACGTGTGGGTGGGCGGCGCACCGGGGGAGTCCGGCGCCGTCCTCGGTCGCGCCAACGTTCCGTCCGGACGCAGCACCGGGGCGCTGGAAGCGCACGAGTTGCGCGACGGCGGCGCCCGCTACCGCGGCAACGATGTACAGACCGCGGTCCACCACGTCAACGACGTCATCGCACCGGCGCTCGTCTCGCGCGACCTGGTGGGCACCGACGCCCGCGACCAGCGTGCCCTCGACCGGTTCCTCGTCGAGCTCGACGGCACCGCGGACAAGAGCAATCTCGGCGCCAACGCCGTTCTCGGCGTGTCGCTGGCCGCCGCCCGTGCGTCCGCGGCGGCGCTGGGGGTGCCGCTGCACCGGTACCTGCGCTTCGACTCGTGCGTGCTGCCGGTGCCGATGGTCAACCTCATCGGCGGCGGCCGCCTCACGTCAAACGATCTGGCGTTCCAGGAGTTCATCATGATGCCGGTCGGCGCGCCGAGCTTCAGCGAGGCACTCCGCATGGCCAGCGAGTGTCACATGGCGCTCGGGGAGATCGTCGTGTCGCGCTATGGCAAGCTCTCGGCCAACACCGGCGACGAGGGTGACTTCGCGACGCCGATCGTCGACGTGCGCGAGGCGCTCGAGGTGGTGCGCGAGGGCGTGGCGGCGGCCGGCTACGCCGACGACGCCGTCTACGCCCTCGACTGCGCGGCCTCCCACTTCTGGGACCCGGACAAGAAGACGTACCGCGTCGGCGGACGCGATGTGAGCACGTCCGAGCTGATGGACCTCTACGCGGAGCTCGTCCGCGACTACGACGTGCGCAGCATCGAGGATCCGCTGCACGAGGAGGACTGGGACGCCTGGGTCGAGCTCACGGAGCGCATCGGGGAGGAGTGTCAGATCGTCGGCGACGACCTGTTCGTGACCAACGCCGAGCTGGTGCGCCGGGGCGTCGAGACCGGCGCCGCCAACGCCCTGCTCTGGAAGGTCAACCAGATCGGTACCCTCACCGAGGCCTTCGAGGCTGCCGAGGTGGCGTTCCGGGGCGGCTTCGGCGTCTGTGTGAGCGAGCGCTCCGGTGAGACCGAGGACGCCATCATCGCCGACCTCGTGGTGGCGCTCAACGCCGGTCAGATCAAGACGGGCTCGCCGGTCCGCGGCGAGCGCACCGCCAAGTACAACCGGCTGCTCGAGATCGAGGAATGGCTCGGCGCCGCGGCTGTCTACCCGGGGCGCGATTTCCGCCGGCCGCTGTCCTCCTCGCCGCCGCTGGAGGGGTCGGCGGGGCCGGAGGAGTGACGAGCAGCGTCCGATGGAGGCCAGGCCGATGCAGCGCGACGGTGCGAGCGGCGAGCGGATCGGCGGCGCCGTGAGGCGACGGTTCCGGGACGCCGCCGGGCTCATCGACCACGGGCGCAGCGCGCTGCGGGCCGATGCGCTCTCGATCGCTGCCGCAGCCCTGGCGGCCGTGGATCCGGCGGCGGCGCTGCGGCGGACCATCCGTGTGGCCGGCGACACGCTCTTCGTGCGCGGTCGGCCGTGGCGCGGCCTGGAGGCGCCGGCGGCGGGCGATGGTGCACCCGGCACCAGGCCGGATGTACCGCAGGAGACGGCCGTCGGGCTCGGCGGCCGGCGCCTCTTCCTGGTCGGCGCCGGCAAGGCCAGCATCGGCATGGTAGCGGTGCTCGATGAGCTGCTGGGGCCGCGCTTCACCGACGCCGCCGTGGTCGTCAAGCACGGTCAGGCGGCGGCGCCGGCGCGGCTGCTACGGCACATCGAGGTGCTGGAAGCGGCACACCCGGTGCCCGACGATTCCAGTCTGGCCGGCGGCCGGCGGCTGCTCGACGTGGCCCGGCAGGCGCGGCCCGGCGACCTCGTGCTCGCCATCGTCACCGGCGGCAGTTCGTCGCTGGCCGTGACGCCGGCGGAGGGGATCTCGCTGGAGGACAAGATCGAGACCAACCGGTTGCTGCTCGCCTGCGGCGCCGACATCGTGGCCATCAACAACGTCCGCAAGCACATCTCGGCCATCAAGGGCGGCCTGCTGGCGCAGGTCTTCGGCGCCTCCGCCGGCGACTCCGGCGCCTGTCAGATCCTCAACTTCACCGTCAGCGACGTGGTCGGTGACCCGCTCGACTACGTCACCGACCTCACCGTCCCCGATCGCTCGACCTGGGCCGCGGCGCGTGAGACCTGCGATCGATTCGATCTGTGGGAGGCCTTGCCGTCTGCGGTCGCCGAGCGCCTGCGGCGCGCCGACCCCCGGCAGGAGACGCCGAAGGAGCTCACGTCGGTCCTCACGTGGGTCGTGGCCGATGCGGCGCAGATGTGTGCGGCTGCCGGCGAGCAGGCGCGGGCGCTCGGCTACCGGCCGCGGCTCCTGGGCCTCGACTGGGAAGGAGAGGCCTGGGCCGCCGGAGCGGCGCTGGCCCGCCAGCTGCGGGCGGCGCCGCCGGGCAGTTGCCTGCTCGCCGGCGGCGAGAACACGGTGACTCTGTCGGCGGGTGCCATCCGGCGCGCGCAGGGCGGTCCCAGCCAGGAAGCGGCGCTGGCGGCGGCGCTGGAGCTGGCCGGGTCGGGCTCGGCGCCCGATCCGGCACGGGCCGCGCATGTCACCGGACTGCCGGCCGGCTCATTCCCGGCAGGAGTGACGCCACCGGCAGCGGTCAGGCCGCCGGTCGGGGAACCCCCCGCGCAAGCGCCGCCGGGCGTGGCGCCGGCCGCCGCCGTCACGGCTCGAGGCGCTGCCGCTGCCGTCACGGCTCACGGCGCGTCCGGCGAGTGGCCGGCGGTGGTGCTCTGCCTCGATTCGGACGGCACCGACGGCCCCACCGATGCGGCCGGCGGCCTCGTCGACGACCTCACCGCCGTCGATCGAGAGCGGGCCGCCCGCATCGCCGACGGTCTGGCGGCGCACCGGGCGCAGGCGTCGCTCAGATCGCTCGGCGACCTGGTGGTCACCGGGCCGACGGGGACCAACGTCAACGACCTGAAGATCGCGCTCACCGAGCCGGCAACGCCGCGTCGCCCATAGGAGACACCTGGTGCCGATACTCTGGCCTCGACTAGAGTAAGCCTCTACTTAAGGTTTAACCTTCCAGCTGGGGAACGTGCGTGACGGCGATGCCTTCGGCCAGCGCCCGCCCGACAGGACACTCCTCGGCGGCTCTGGCCACGGCATCGGCGAAGGCCGACGCGGTGACGCCCGGAACGCGGCCGCGGGCCACCAGGTTGATCCCCTTCACGCGCAGTCCGCCGGTGTCTTTCTCGGCGCGACAGGTCGCCGCCACATGGAGCCGCTCCGGCTCTGCTCCGGCCTCGCTGAGCAGGTTGGACAGGGCCATCGAGAAGCAGGCCCCCAGAGCCGCGGCCAGCAGCTCCTCGGGGCTCGTCCTGCCGGCCGGGTCCTCGATCCGCGAAGCCCACGTGACCGGTAGCGCCGGCGTGGCGCCGCTGTTGAACGTCACCAGTCCCTCGCCGCCGGCCAGCGATCCTTCCCAGACCGCTTCCACAGTGCGCTCGATCGTCGCCATCGTCGCCTCCCAGGGAGATGATCCGCGGCGCAGGCGAGCGTCGCCCGGCCGCCCCGTATCCTGCTCATGCCCACAACCATCGACTGCGGAACGTCGGCGTCGGTCGACTACGGTCCGCGGCCGAAGGAGAGGCGCGCCGGCGTCGCTCCGTGTATCGTGTGTCACCGGCACGTCGACGTCCGCCCAGCCGGAGACGAGGCGGGTCGGGCGACAGGTCCGGCCGTCAGGATCAGGAGCGAGGAGTCATCGACATGGAACGCAAGGGCAGGCTCGAGGGCAAGGTCGCCTTCATCACCGGGGTCGCCAAAGAGGACAGCATCGGCTTCGCGACCGCCAGGGTCTGCGGGGAGGAGGGCGCCGCGCTGGCCATCGTCGACATCGCCGAGAAGTGCGCCGACTGCGCCGCCTCTCTTGAGAGCATGGGCTTCACGGCGTCGTCGCACGTCGCCGATCTCACCAAAGCCGACCAGGTCGCCCGGGCCGTCGATGAGGCGCTCGCCGCACACGGTGGCATCGACGTCCTGGTCAACAACGCCGGCATGGTGATCTTCGGCCAGGACGAGTCGTTCGTGCCGTTCCAGGAGCTCACCGAGGAGCAGTGGGACTTCGACATCGCCATCAACCTCAAGACGCAGTTCCTGGTCACGCGCGCGGTCGTGCCGCACATGATCGAGCGTGGCTACGGGCGTATCGTCAACGTCTCATCGGTCACCGGGCCACTGGTGGCCAATCCGGAGGAGTCGGGCTACTGCGCGGCCAAGGCCGGCGTGCTGGGCATGACGCGCGGGCTGGCACTCGACGTGGCCAAGCATGGCGTCACCGTCAATGCCGTAGGACCGGGGTGGATCGCCACCGGCTCGCAGGCCGACGGCGAGGACGTCGGCGGGCTCAACACGCCGCTCGGCCGCTCGGCGTATCCTGAGGAGGTGGCCAGGGTCATCTGCTTCCTGGCCTCCGACGACGCCAGCTACGTGACGGGGCAGCTGATCGTGGTGGACGGCGGCAACACCATCCAGGAGTACAAGGGTCCGAGCGAGCTGTACTACTGACATGTCGGCCGGACTGTCGAGAGGGCGTGCCGCAGAGGGTGCGACGCCCCGGTAGTCCGGGCGCGCCGGCGGCGCGGGACTTCGCTCTGGAGGGTCGGGGTCGCGGCGGTCAGAGGTGAGCGCTCGAGACGGGCAGACCGGCTCAATCGAACACGCGAGGAGGGGTGCCATGGACAGCGGCTTGAGAGACAAGGTCGTGCTGATCACCGGCGGCGCCGGCGGCATGGGCAAGGCGGCCGCCGCCCGCTTCCTCGAGGAAGGGGCGATCGTCTACATCGCCGATCTCGATGCCGAGCGGGCGGCCGCGGCAGCCGCCGACCTGATCGCCTCGGGCCTGGTGGCCAAGCTGACCGCCGAGCCGGGTCGCGGCCCGGCGCTGCACGCCTCGGCGCTCGACATCACGCGGCCCGACGATGTGGAGCGCACGATCGCCGACCTGATGGCCGTCGAGGGGCATCTCGACGTGCTCGTCAATGCGGCCGGGCTGTGGGTGGAGGGCCCGGCAGAGAGCATGACCGAAGACGATTGGGACCGCGTGGTCGACGTCAATCTCAAGGGGTCGTTCTTCTGCTGCAGCAGGGCGGTGCCACACCTCAAGCAGACGCAGGGCTGCATCGTCAACATCTCGTCCGACTGCGGGCTGGTGGGCACGCCCGGCACCTCGGTCTATTCGGCGAGCAAGGGCGGTGTGGTGGCGCTCACCAAGGCGCTGGCGATCGAGCTGGCGCCCGACCTGGTGCGCGTCAACGTCATCTGCCCGGCCGACGTGATGACGCCGATGCTCGAGGGGCAGGCGCGGGAGTTCGGCGGCGGCGACGAGAACGGCTACTATCGCAACCTGCTCACCTGCTACCCGCAGTGCGACAGCGCCCGGTTCATCGAGCCGGAGGAGGTCGGCGAGCTGATCGTCTTCCTGGCGTCGCGTCCGGCGGCGCCGATCACCGGCGCCGCCGTGCCCATCGACTTCGGGACCACCGCCGGCTACGGCTACGGCTGATCGACCGGGACTCGGACGCCCCGCCGTGGCAGGCTGCCGTCCGTAGCGGACTCTGCTTCAGCACGGCGCCGGCCGGTCGCCGCCGCCGAGCCTCAGTCAGGACGACGGCGACCGTCCGCTGCGGCCGAGCCCCAGTCAAGACGGCGCCGGCCGGCACTCCGCGAAGGGAGTGCCGGCCGGCGCCTCGAGCTGCCCGGCGCCCGGCGGCGTGCTCGCCGCTGCGGGCGTGAGCCTCGTGGTCTCAGATCGCGAACAGCACCGACAGGCTGGCCGGGGTGGATGTGGCGGATCCGGCGGTGTTGGTGAAGACGGCCCGGAACAGGTAGCCGTCCTGATCGGCCGTGATCGCGACCGCCAGTGTCGTGCTCGTGGCACCCTGGATGTCGGTCCAGGTGGCGCCGCCGTCGGCGGAGTACTGCCACTGCACCGCCGGTGACGGCAGGCCGCTGGCGGTGGACGTGAAGTGGGCGGTCTCGCCGATGCGGCCGGCCTGGTTCGTCGGCTGGGTCGTCACGCTCGGCGGGGTCAGCACCTGCAGCATCGCCGCCCGGGTGGTCGCGGCGCCGGCGCTGTTGCGGAACACGGCCCGGAACCGCCAGCCGTTCATGGCACCGGTGGCCACGAACTGATACGTGGTCCTCGTGGCGCCGACGATGTCGGCCCAGGTGGCGCCGCCGTTGGTGGACAGCTGCCACTGGACGGTCGGCGTAGGTGAACCGCCGGCTGCCGCCGAGAAGGTCGCCGTCCCGCCGGCCACCGCCAGCTCGTCGCCGGGCTGACCGGTCACGACCGGCCTGGTGGTGCCGTCGATGACGGTCAGCCTGGCCGCGCTGGACTTGGTGGTGCCGGCGCTGTTGCGGAACACGGCCCGGTAGAGGTAGCCGTTCCTGGCCTTGGTGGCCGTGAAGCGGAGCGTGGTCCGGGTCTGGCCGGCGATGTTCTTCCAGCTCTTGCCGTTCGTGGACTGCTGCCACTGCACCTTGGGCGTCGGGGTCCCCTCGGCCGTCGCAGTGAAGCTCGCCTGCCTGTTGACGACCACGGCCTGGGACATCGGCTGTGTCACGACCACGGGCTTCCGCTTGACGATCACGTCCAGCGTGGCCGGCTTGCTCTTCGCTGTGCCGGCGCTGTTGGTGAACACGGCCCGGTAGCGCAGGCCGTCGCGGCTCCTGGTCGCCTTGTAGGTGTAGGTCGTCTTACGGGCGCCGGGGATGTTGGTCCAGTTCCGCCCGTTCCTGGACATCTGCCACTGGACCTTCGGCGTCGGCACGCCGCTGGCTTTGGCGGTGAAGTAGAACTTGTCGCCGACGTCCACGACCTCGTCGACCGGCTGCAGGGTGACCTTCGGCTTCTGTTTGGCGGCGATCACGTCGAGCTTGGCGGCCTTGGTGAACGTCTGGCCGGCGCTGTTGCGGAACACCGCCCGGTACCGGTTTTCGTCACGCGCCCTGGTCGCCTCGCAGCGGTACGTCGTCCTGGTGGCGCCGCGGATGACCCTCCAGTCGCCGCCCGGCTCCCTGACCTCCCACTTCAACGTCGGTGTGGGATCGCCGCTGGCGGTAGCCGTGAAGACCGCGTTGTACCCGGCTCTGACCGACTGACTCTGCGGCTGCTGGGTGATGACCGGCTTCTTCGACGCGTCGACCACGGTCAGTGTCGCGGCTTTGGAGTAGGTCTGCCCGTTCACGTTGGTGAACTTGGCCCGGTACAGGTAGCCGCTCTGGGTCTTCCTGGCCTTGAACGACAGCACGCTGCTGTCCTCGCCGGCCAAGGCGACCCATGTCTGGCCGTTCCACGACCGCTCCCATTGCACGGCTGGCTTCGGCTTGCCGGTGGCTGTGGACTTGAAGACCGCCAGGCTGTCGGTCACGACCGCCTGGGAGATGGGTTGCAGGGTCACCTTCGGCTTGTTGCCCGACTGCTTGATGTCGAGCTTGGCCGCTCGCGACCTGACGGTGCCGGCGCTGTTGCGGAACACCGCCCGGTACAGCCAGCCGTCCTTGTACTCGGAGGCCTTGACCCTGATCATGTTGGTCGTGGCGCCGGCGATGCTCCTCCAGCTCCTGCCGCCGTCGGAAGACTCCTGCCATTGGAGGCTCGGCTTGGGATCACCGCCGGCCGTGGCGATGAACGTGGCCAGCGTGTTCACCGAGACCGTCTGGTCGGTGGGCTGGATGGTGATGACCGGCTTTGTGGCGGCGCGAGCCTGGGGGGCGGCCAGCGCGAAGCCGGCCAGCAGCGCGAGCAGGCAGGCCACCCCCACCGCGCTCACGAGCAGTCTTGTCGCTCCCCGACGGACTGATGCTGTGCCGTTCACTGCGACCTCCTGATGTCGCTTGTCTTGGCCGCCGGCGGGCGGTGTCTGCCGACGTCACGGGTGTCCGGCAGGACGCGCCTCCGCCCGCCCGCCCGCAAAGTGTGCGGGCGTAGGCTCTCTCAGAGGTGTATCGGAGGTGGGGATGCTCTACTTGAGCCGCCGGCCGGCGCCCCTCCACAGGGCGCCGGCCGGCGGTCGTCATGCCGCACCTGAGGGCGGCGCGGACGCGGCGGCAGTCGCCGCCGCGTCCCTCTCTTTCGGTGCCTTACAGTCCGGCCAGGACGGTCAGGCTCGCCGCGGTCGAGGTCGCCGATCCGGCGGTGTTGGTGAACACGGCCCGGAAGAGGTAGCCGTCTTCGTCGCCGGTGATGCCGACCGACAGGGCGTTCTGCGTGGCGCCCGGTATGACGATCCACGTGGAGCCGCCGTTGGGCGAGTACTGCCACTGCACGGTCGGCTGCGGCACACCGGTCGCGGTGGACAGGAAGACCGCCGTCGCGCCGATGATGCCGGCCTGGTTCGTCGGCTGTGTCAGGACGGTGGGCGGGGTCATCACGCGCAGGGTGGCCGGGTTCGTGGCGGTCGAGCCCGAGCTGTTGCGGAACACCGCCCGGTACAGCCACCCGTTCATCGCACTGCTGGCCACGAACTGGTAGGTGGGGCTCGTCGCGCCGACGACGTCGGCCCACGTGGTCCCGTTCGTCGAGACCTGCCACTGGACCGTCGGCGTGGGCACGCCGGTCGCGGCTGTGGAGAAGGTGCTCAGCCCGCCGGCCACCGCATAGTCATCGGACGGCTGCTGTGTGATGACCGGCTTCGTGTTCCCGGAGATCACGGTGAGCCTGGCGGCGTTGGACCTGGTGATGCCGGCGCTGTTGCTGAACACGGCCCGGTAGCGGTAGCCGTTCATGGCATTGGTGGCCGTGAACTTGAGCGACTTGCCGGTCGCGCCGGAGACGTTCTTCCAGCTCGTGCCGTTGGTGGACCGCTGCCACTGCACCTTCGGCGTCGGGGTGCCCTCGGCCTGCGAGGTGAACGTGGCCTGGTTGCCGTTGACCACCGTTTGGGACATCGGCTGGGTGATCACGACCGGCTTCCTCGTGCTGGTCACGGTAAGCCTGGCCACCTTGGACTTCGTGGTGCCGGCGCTGTTGGTGAACAGCGCCCGGTAGCGCAGCCCATTGCGGCTCTTGGTCGCCTTGTAGCTGTAGGTGGTCTTCCGGGCGCCCGGGATGTCGTCCCAGTTGCGCCCGTTCCGCGACTGCTGCCACTGGACCTTCGGCGTGGGGACGCCGGTGGCCTTGGCCGTGAACGAGAACCGGTCCCCGATGTCGACGACCTCGTCTCTGGGCTGCACGGTGACCTTCGGCTTCTGCTTGGCGGCGATCACATCCAGCGTCGCGGCCTTGGTGTACGTCTGGCCGGCGCTGTTCTTGAAGGCGGCCCGGAACTGATCGCCGTCCCGCGCTCTGGTCGCCTCACAACGGTAGGTGGTCCCGGTGGCGCCGGCGATCGCCTTCCACGCGCCGCCCGGACTCCTGGTCTCCCACTTGACGGTCGGCGTGGGGTCGCCGACGGCGGTGGCCTTGAACGTCGCGTTGTAGCCCGCCCGGATCGACTGGCTCTGGGGCTGCAGTGTGATCACCGGCTTCTTGGATGCATCGATGACCGTCAGGACGGCCGTCCGGGTGGTCGCCGAGCCGTTCACGTTGGTGAACACCGCGCGGTACAGGTAGCCGCTCTGGGCCTTCTTGGCCTTGAACGACATCACCGTCTTGTTCTCGCCGGCCAGATAGGTCCAGACGTTGCCGTTCTTGGATTGCTGCCACTGGACGGTCGGCGCGGGCTTGCCGCTGGCCGTCGCCTTGAAGACCGCCGTGCTGTCGGTGATCACCGACTGCGAGAGCGGCTGCAGCGTCACCTTCGGCTTGTCGCCGGACTGCTGGACGTCGAGCTTGGCGGACTTGGAGAAGGTCTGGCCGGCGCTGTTCCTGAACACGGCCCGGTACCGCCAGCCGTCCTTGTAGGCGACGGCCTTGACCTTGATGATGTTGGTGGTGGCGCCGGGGATGGCCTTCCACGACTTGCCGTCGTCGGACTCTTCCCACTTGACGCTCGGCTTGGGGTCGCCGGTGGCGGTCGAGATGAAGGTCGCAAGCTTGTTCACCGACACCGACTGGCCGGTCGGCTGGACGGTGACGATCGGCTTGGTCGCTGCGCGCGCCTGCGGAGCCGCGAACGCAAGACCACTCATGAGGGCCAGCAGGCAGACGACGCCTGCCGCGCTCACGAGCAGCCGCATCGCCCCTCGACCGACTGTTGGTGTCCGTTTCACCGTGTGACCTCCTGGTCTCGTTGATCGCGCCCCCTGTCCGGCGGTCCGCCGACGTCACGGGCGAGTGACGGGCGCGCCGCCACGCGCCCGCGGGAGAGCACTGCGGGCGCAGGCACTGTGCGAGATGTATCGGAGGACGGGGCCGCATGCTTGAGAAATGCGGCCGGCGCGGCCGCCCAGCTGTCTTCAGAGGCGTGCGCAGCCGCTCAGAGGCCGAGCAGGCCGCGGGCGCGGCGCTTCACCATGGCGCCCAGCGCCTGCCGGTCGTCCCCGTCGGCCACGCCGCCGATCACCAGCGCGTAGCCTTCTTCGAGGGTCTCGATGAGCTGCGCCAGCTCGTGCACGTCGTCCGGCGGCAGATGCCCGGCCGCCATGCACTCCCGAAGGGTCGTCTCCAGCAGCTCCAGGGAGGCGTAGTGCAGGGTGGCGAACTGGGCTCGCACCGTCGGGTTGCGCAGGCTCAGGTAGAAGCAGGCGTAGAAGACGCTGTCGTCGAGCAGCTGGTGGTACTCGGGGTCGAACAGCGTGTCCAGGACGGCGGTCAGTCGCTCCAGCGGGTCATCGATGGCGGCCAGGCGGTCGCCGTAGCCGCGACGGTACTTGTCGAGCAGGAAGTCGACCAGCTCGACGGTCATCTGCTCTTTGGTGCCGAAGTAGTGGATGAGCAGGCTCGGCGGTACGCCGAGTCGTCGTGCGACCTTGGCCAGCGAGGCGCCCTGCAGGCCTTCGTCGACCAGGACGTCGTAGTAGGCCGCCAGCATCTCCTGCCGGCGAGCCGCCGTGTGCTGTGCTCGCGCCGTCGCCATCGTCGCTCCCGAGGGGCTCGCGCCGGGCACTCGACCCTATCCGGGCCGGCGGCGCCCGGCGGCCGCATTCCTTGACTGAACATTCAGTCTATGGGAGAGTCGCGTTCGTGTACAGGTCGGTCACGACCGTGCCGTGCCAGGGCTGCGTGAAGGAAGGCGACGCATGAGCGACGAGTTCTTTGTCCATCCGTACATCCCCAACTCCGTCCCGGAAACGAAGCGGAGGATGCTCGAGGAGATCGGGAAGGAGAGTGCGCTCGATATCTACGAGCCGATCCCCGAGCGCCTGCGCTTCAAGGGCGCCCTCGACGTGCCGGGCCCGATCCACTCGGAGGCCGAGCTGAGACGGCACATGCAGGGGATCCTGGCCAAGAATGCCAGCTGTGCCGAGAACCTGAGCTTCCTCGGTGGCGGGACCTGGCAGCACTCCGTTCCCGCGGCCGTCGACGAGGTGGCGAACCGGGCCGAGTTCGTCAGCGCCTACGACGGGCTCTACTACACCGACATGGGCAAGCAGCAGGTCAAGTTCGAGTGGGCCAGCCAGCTCGGCGAGCTGCTCGATCTGGAGGGCGTCGGCCTGGCCTTCTACGACTGGGGGACGGTGACCGGTCTGAGCCTGCGCATGGCCAGTCGCATCACCGGCCGCAACCACGTGCTGCTGCCCGACACGCTGTCGCCGGAACGGCTGGCGATCACGCGGACGTTGTGCGGCCCCGAGGAGATGCCGGCCAGCATCCGCGTCGAGCTGGTCGGCCACGATCCGGCCACCGGCCAGATCGACCTCGACGACCTGCGGGCGAAGGTCTCGGATGAGACGGCCGCCGTCTACATCGAGAACCCGGGCTTCCTCGGGTCCATCGAGGGACAGGCCGAGGAGATCGGCAGGATCGCCCACGAGCACGGCGCCCAGTTCGTCGTGGGCGTCGACCCGATCTCCCTCGGCGTGCTGCGCTCGCCCGGCTCGTGCGGCGCCGACATCGCCTGCGGCGACGTGCAGAGCCTCGGTGTGCACATGAGCTGCGGCGGCGGCCTCGGCGGCTTCATCGCCTTCCGCGACGACGACCCCGTGTACGCCTCCGAGTGTCCGCTCATCCTGTTCACGATCCTGCCCACCGAGAAGGAGGGCGAGTTCGCGTTCGCCGAGATGATGGAGGAGCGCACCAGCTACGGCCTGCGCGACAAGGGCAAGGACTGGGTCGGCACCGGCGCCGGCCTGTGGATGGTGGCCGGCGCCGTCTACATGAGCCTCATGGGGCCGCAGGGCTTCCGCGAGGTCGGCGAGACGATCGTGAAGCGGGCGCACTACGCGGCCCGACGACTGGCCGACATCCCCGGCGTGAGCATCCGCTTCGGCGACGGCTTCTTCAAGGAGTTCGTCGTCGACTTCGGCGGCACGGGGACGACGGTCGCCGACATCAATGCAGCGCTGCGCGAGCGCGGCATCTTCGGCGGCTACGACCTCTCGCGTCACTTCCCCGACCTCGGGCAGAGCGCGCTCTACTGCGTCACCGAACTGCACACGAAGAACGACCTCGACGCTCTCGCGGCTGCCGTCCGCGAGATCGTCGCCTGAAGGGGGTGGCCGCGATGACTGCCGGAAGCGACAAGACCGTGAAGCTGCGCGACTACCGTTCCGCCCACTGGGACGAGCCGATCATCATGGAGATGAGCGTCCCGGGTGAGCGCGGTGTGTATGTACCTCTAGCTGAACCTGAGGTTGAGGGTCTGGTCGGCTCGGACGCCGACGCCTTCATCCCCGCAGGAATGCGCCGTACGCAGCCGCCGGCGCTGCCCGAGCTCAGCCAGCACCAGGTGCTGCGCCACTACCTGCGCCTCAGCCAGCAGACCATGGGCATGGACCTCGCCAGCGATATCAGCGAGGGAACCTGCACCATGAAATACAGCCCCAAGGTGCACGACGAGCTCTGCCGCAGTCCGCAGATGGCCGAGCTGCATCCGTTCCAGGACGATGAGACGCTGCAGGGCGCGCTGCAGATCCTGTGGGAGTTCCGCACCATCCTCTGCGCCATCAGCGGCCTCGACGAGGTGAGCCTGCACGGCGGCGGCGGCGCCCACGCCGCCTTCACCAACGCCGCCGTGGTGCGCGCCTACCACCAGTCGCGCGGCGAGCTGGCGCAGCGCGACGAGTTCATCACCACGATGTTCAGCCATCCCTGCGACGCCGCCGCGCCGGCCACCGCCGGCTTCAAGGTGGTCACGCTGATGCCCGACGAGATGGGCTACCCGCCGCTGGAGCAGGTCAAGGCTGCCGTCAGCGAGCGCACGGCCGGCATCATGATCACCAACCCGGAAGACACCGGCATCTACAACCCGCACATCGACACGATCGTCGATCTGGTGCACGAGGCCGGCGGCATCGCCTACACCGATCAGGCCAACGCCAACAGCGTGCTCGGCATCGCCCGGGCCCGCGACGCCGGTTTCGACGCCTGCCACTTCAACCTGCACAAGACCTTCTCGAGCCCGCATGCGTGCGCGGGACCGGCCACCGGCGCCTACTGCTGCACCGACGAGCTGGCGCCCTTCCTGCCGGTGCCGGTGACCACGTTCGACGGCCGGACGTACCACCTCGACTACGACCGGCCGCAGAGCATCGGCAAGGTGCGCGAGTTCTACGGCAACGTGCCGGTCGTGCTGCGGGCGCTGGCCTGGTGCCTTTCCCTCGGCCCGCGCGGCCTGCGTGAGGTCAGCGAGATCTCGGTGCTCAACAACAACTACCTGATGAAGAAGCTGCTCGAGATCGAGGGCGTGAGCATGCCGTACGACGAGAAGCGCCGCCTCGACCAGGTGCGCTTCAGCCTGCAGCAGCTCAAAGAAGACACCGGTATCGGCTGCCACGAGTTCCAGGAGCGGCAGATCGACTTCGGCGTGCAGAGCGTGTGGACGAGTCACCACCCGTTCGTCGTGCCGGAGCCGTTCACGCCGGAGCCGTGCGAGACCTACTCGCTTGAAGACCTCGACTACTGGGCCGAGACCGCAGCCCGGGTGTGTCGTGAGGCCCGCGAGGATCCGGATCTGGTGCGCAATGCGCCGTACAACCAGCCGATCGCCAAGATGACCGGGCTGGAGGCGCTGGAAGACCACGACACGTGGGCCATGACGTGGCGCGCCTACAAGCGCAAGCACGGGCTTGCCGGTCCGTGAGGCTGCCTGTGAGCTGAGGTCACCGGCAGGTCGGCCGGGGCGCCGCCGCCCCGGCCGACCTGCCGCGCTGGCATCGCGGGCCGCCTGAGATAGACTTCGGCGACCCTCACGGTGTGTGACGGCGGGCAGCGACCACCGTCACCGGGAAGGAGTCGCCCGCGTGGCCAGCGAGACATCCGGTCACAGCCGGAAGCCGCCGAAGAAGGCGCGTTCCAAGCGCCCGCAGTCACGGCCGAGTGCCGGCAGTACTGACAATGCCACGTCGGGCGCCGCCCGCCGGTCGAAGCCTGCCCCGACTCGCTCGGCCCGTGCCGGTGCGGGGGCTCAGACGTCGGCGCGCCCGCGTTCTTCACGGCCTCGCGCGCGGCGGGACCCGCTGCCTCCGGCGGTCCCCATGGCCCTCCAGATCGGCGTCCTCGTCGCTCTCGCCGGCGGGGTCGGCATGCTCTTCTACGGCTGCTTCCTGATCCTGCGCGCGGCGGGCGGCGGCGTGCTGCCGGTCTGGGCCACGGCGATGATCGTGGTCGGCATGCTGGGCGGCGTGGCGGCGACGGTCATGGTCGGGCTGCTCGCCTGGTATGCGTTCGATCCGCGTTCCCATTCGCTGGGCCGGCTCAACAAGACGTACCTGGCCTACGCCATCGTGGGGACCGGCATGCTGGCGGTAGTGACGGGGTTCACCAACCCGAACCTTCTGGTGATCGTGGCCCCGGGGCTGGTCCCGGGGGTAGTGGTGCTGTTCTTCATGGTGCGGCCGCGGTTCCGGGCCATCGCCACCGCCCGCGGCAGGCCGGCGCCGCTGTCGTTCCACGAGAAGCGGGCCAAGGCGTTCGAAGACGCGCAACGCGAACGCAAGGCGCAGATGGAGGCGAGAGAGAAGTACGAGAAGCTCAAGCAGCAGCGGCTGCGCGCATCCACGGCTTCTCGCGGAAGCTCGGCCAAGAAGACCTCCGGTCGCTGACAAGGACGGCGTCGTGGCACGCAAGACACCCGACTACACCAGGCAGGCCGCCAAGCGGAAGAAGCAGGCCCAGAAGCAGCGGTCGAAGGGCGGGCCGGCTCGTGGTCCATCGGGCGGCTCGCAGGGCACCGCCCGTGCCGCCGCGCGCGGCGGCACGGGCGGGCGCACAGCCGGCGTGAGCCAAACCGGCGGCCGCGGCGGTATGCCGGCCGTCGCCCTGCCGGGCAGGAGCCGGCTCATCCTCGTGCTCTGCTACCTGGCGCTGGCCGTGTCGGCAGGGCTCTATGTGTACGGAGCGGTCGTCGCATGGCCCGACACCAGCCTGCCGGGCATGGCCGGGCGCGATGCCGTCGTCGCCACGGCCGGGATGCTCAGCGGCCTGGTCACCGTCGCGCTCCTCTTCCTGCTCGTCAACGGCGTGCTCCACGAGGGACGGCGTCTACTCCCGGACCTCGATACCCAGCGCCTCATGTACGCCGTCGTGTTCGTGGGGATGTTCGCCGGCCTGCTGGCCCTCAGCGCGCGGGTCCAACTGTTCGTGCTCGGGGCCGGCTACACCCTCACGCTCCTCGTCTTCTTCCTCGCCGTGCGACCGCGCATGCGGCTCGAGTCGCAGGCCGGCGCCGGCGGGGGTGGCGGCGCCGCGCCGGTTCGTCGCTGAGCGCTCGAGAGGGCCGCTCCGCCATCTTCGGTGCGGCCATCCTTCGGCGGCCATCTTCGGTCCGGCCGCCTTCGGCCGGCCGGACTCGCTCACGCCGCCGTGTCCGCCGCACTGCGGTAGACTTGTCCGACAGCCCGGTGACGCCGGTGTCGCCGGAGACAGGCAGGGAGCGATGCCCGTGGCGCGCAAGACCCCCGACTACACCAGGCAGGCACGGCAGAAGCGCCGCAAGGAGCGGGCCACGCTGCCGCCGCCGCCGTCGCGTGCGTATGCCACCGCCGTCTACACGTCGCTGGCCGGCGGCGTGCTTCTGTTCCTGTACGGATGCGTGCTCGTGTTCCCCGTGATCGGGGAGGGCGGGCAGAACGCCCGCGGAGCCGGCGTCGCCGCTCTGGGGCTGGTCGCCGGCATCCTGGCTACGGTGCTCATCGGTCTGCTGGCGCGTTACTCGTTCGACCCTCGGGCCCACCCTCTCCGCGGCATCAACAAGAAGTACCTCATCTACGGCATCGTCTTCGCCGGCATGGTCTCCATCCTCGTGGTCCTCACCTACAAGTCTCTGCAACTGCTCATGGGGCCGGCGCTGATCCCCGCGGTGGCGGTGTTCTTCTTCGTCGTCCGGCCGCGTCTCAAGGCGATCGCGGTGGCAGAGGGCCGCTACATCAAGTCGCGCTCCGAAGAGTCGCGGGAACAGTGGGAGCGTGAGCGCCGGCAGGAGCGGGAAGAGAAGGAGCGGTACAAGCGTCTCAAGGAGCAGCGGCTCGGCAAGACGTCCGGCCGTGCGGCGCGCAAGGGAACGGCCGGTCGCTGAAGAAGGGACGAAGGATCTCGTGCGACAAGGCGGGCGAGCCGCAGTCTGCGAGCCGACGTCGCCGGCACGACGACCGGAGTCAGAGGAACGACACTCGGAGGTGAGCGACGGTGAAGGTTCTCAAGGTGCTCTTCATTCTCGTCCTGGCGGCGGGGGCGGTCGGTGGCTTCCTCGCGTGGCGCAGCGGCATGTGCCGCGACTGGATGTCCGAGGGCTCGTGGAGCCAGTGGTCCGCCTGCGACGACCAGGAGCAGGGGTCGGAGCCGGCCTGAGCGGGGGGCCGATGACGGCCTGATCACGGCGTCGGCGCCGGACCAGATGGTGCCGCCGCCCGGCCGGCGGGCGCGGACTCCGAAGACGCGCCGCCGTCCGCACGCCGAGAGATGTGGCGTTCGACGAGGGTCCCGGCCGAGCTCATGAAGCTCGGCCGGGACCCTCGCCTCACCGCGACCCTCGGCGCATTCCGGCACCGCCGGTCGTGAGAGCGCCGGGTGCCGCCGGCGGCGGCGCGCCGAGCGGCAGACGGTGCCGATGTGCCTGCTGCGGCCCTCGCCGAGCCGCCGGCGCTGTCGTCGGCGGAGCCGCGCCGCCGCGCGGTCAGAGCGGCACCGTCTGCAGCGTACCGTCCATCCGCCGGCCGTCACCGCCGACGCCGTACGTCTCGATCACTCCGGCGGCGGTGTTCCACACGACCATGATGGTGCCCCGCAGCCACGTCCGTCGGGCGTTGACGTTGATGCGAGACCAGCGGCAGTCGGCGGCGTTGGTGATGAACACCGCCGGCGGGCAGTAGGTGGCGTTCGTGTAGATGCTGCTCCAGTTCACGATGGAGCGCTTCTCGGTGTACGGGTTCACATACCCGTCGGCGTTGGAGCCCGGCACCCCCTGTTCGAGCCCCAGTTCGAGAGCGTTGCTCACGTAACGCTCGGCGTTGCCTTCCGCGGCCGGCCCGCCGTCGTCGCTGCGACGATACGTCGTGCTGCGATCGCTGAGCAGGTAGCCGTCGAGGGCGATGCGCACGCCGCGCAGGTTGGCCTTGATCGCTGTCTCTCGCGCCTTGTCCCGCTGGTCCAGGTACATGGGCACGGCGATCAGCGCCAGGATGGCGATGATGACGATGACGATCAGCAGCTCGATGAGGCCGAAGCCTGTTGCACCGGTCTGGCGGTGGCGTCTACCTTGGCGCATGTCGGCCCTGTCTCTTCTGGTCCCGCTCGCGGCCGGCAGCCGACTGCATCTTCCCGTCACGGTCACTACCTCCGTCGTCATCAGCATGCCCTCAGCTTGAGTCGCGCGCATGGGATATCTGTCTACCGCCGTGATCGGCAGCGATGCTCTAGAATCCTCTGCTGACGTGGCCCACCGCACCGGCATATCCGGCTATCGGCGACTCACCGAGCGCCTCAACAAGTTCCCGCAAGGTGCGCCGCCTTCGGACACCCTGTTCCGGATCCTCTCGCTGCTGCTCAGCGAGCACGAGGCGGCGCTGATGGCGCAGCTTCCGCTGCGGCCGTTCACCACCGAGACGGCGGCACGCTGCTGGGGTGTCTCGCCGGCGGCGGCGCGCACGATCCTCGACCGGTTCGCGGATCGGGCGCTGCTCGTCGACAGCGAGCTCGAGGGGCGGCGGCTGTACGTGTTCCCGCCGCCGATGGCCGGCTTCTTCGAGTTCTCGATGATGCGCGTGCGCGACGATGTGGATCAGGCGACGCTGGCGTCGCTGCTGCATCACTACATCAATGTGGAAGACGAGTTCGTCACGACGCTCTTCGGCAGCGGCGAGACGCAGATAGGCCGGGCTCTGGTACACGAGCCGGCTCTGGACGGGCTGCTCTCCGGCAACGGCGACCGCCGCCACCGGCGCGCCGACGGCGACGGGTTCGTCCGCGACGTCAGCGCGCTGGGCGACGGCAGTGCCGCCGACACCCAGCTCGCCGACACGATCGCCGACAGCGCCACCGTCCTCGACCATGAGCTGGCCGGCGAGATCATCCGGTCGGCCCGGTACCGAGGCGTGAGCACCTGCTTCTGTCGCCACAAGATGCACCATCTCGGGCAGGCCTGCGACGCGCCGCTGGAGATCTGCATGTCGTTCGACTTCGTCGGCGACTCGCTGATCCGTCACGGTCACGCCCGCGAGGTCGGTGTGTCCGAGGCCCTCGAGCTGCTCGAGCAGGCCCAGGAAGCGTATCTGCTGCAGTTCGCCGAGAACGTCCGTCGCAGTCCCAAGTTCATGTGTCACTGCTGCTCGTGCTGCTGCGAGGCCCTGGTGGCGGCGCGGCGCTTCGGCTTCCTGCACCCTATCCACACGACCGGCTTCATGCCGGTGGAAGGTCCCGGGGAGTGCCGCGCCTGCGGCCGCTGTGTCGATGTGTGCCCGATCGACGCGATCGAAGTGGTCGCGGCGCCAGTTGCCGGAAGCGGCTGCGGGGATGCGGAGCAGGCGTCGCCGGAGGGCGGCTGCCGGGGCGGCGAGGAGAGCGGTGCCGTCGAACAGACCGGGGGCGCCGCGCGTGTCCGCATCGACCCCGACCGCTGCCTCGGCTGCGGCATCTGCGTCCGGGCCTGCCCGTACGGTGTCATCGAGCTGGAGCGCAGCGACGAACGGGTCCTGACGCCTCTGAACACGACCCAGCGCCTCGTCGTGCAGTCGATCGAAGCCGGCACGCTGCCATATTTCGTGTTCCAGCAGCAGAACGAGCTGGGCCATCGGGCGCTGGCCGCCGTACTGGGCGTGATCGTGAAGCTGCCGCCGTTCAAGCAGGCGCTCGCGAGCCGGCAGATGAAGTCGCGCTATCTGGAACGGCTCTGCGACCGGTCGGGGTGGGACTACTGACGTCGGCGGGGCCGGGATCGCGACGGCGTCGTGTGGCCGTGGCTGCTGCGGCCGTGGTGGCCGAGACCAGGACCTGCTGAATGGCGGAGAGGGGGGGATTCGAACCCCCGAGACAGGTCATCCCCGTCTACGCGATTTCCAGTCGCGCTCCTTAAGCCAACTCGGACACCTCTCCGCGGGCGAGCTGCCATTGCAGCATCTTCGCGGCCGGGCCGCAAGCCGGCCTCCCTGACGGCATGGGCCGGGCGGCCGGCGTTCGTGGACGTCGCGTCGACGGACGATGACCGTGCGGGCCATGTGCGCAGACGTCTCGTACGCGGAGCATGACTGCGCGACTCGCATGCGCCGACGAGGCCGTGGCGTCTCCCGTCGGGCGATCGTCATCTGTGACCGTCGCCGGCCACCTGTCCCAACGGGGTCCATGGGACTGGGTGTCTTTGGGCACCTGATCACGTCGCACGTCGTTGGATGTTGACTTTCTTAAGTCTCTACTTGACTTAATCAATTTCAAGGTCCATTATACGTCGCGGTAGTCAATGTTCCACACGACACAGGCGGTGTCGGTGGTCGCCGCGAGGAGCCTGTGGCCGGCGCGGATCGGATCCCCGCTCAGGGGACGGGAGGTGATGAGATGCCGAGCGATTGGCACGAGCTGACGGATCTGACCGGTGAGAAGCCGTTCGTCGTCACCGGCGTGCGGCTGGCCGACGGCCGGATCACGATCTCGGGCGAGTTCGAGCTGCCGTTGCTCGCCCGCCTGCGCAACGAGGACCAGGTTTTCGTCGGCGAGTTCGTACGCTGTCATGGGTCGATCAAGCACATGGAGAAGGCCTTCGGGATCAGCTACCCGACGGTCAAGAACCGCCTCAACCGCATCACCGACCAGCTTCGGCTCGTCCACGTCGAGATCGAGACACCGGCCGAGCCGGGTGACGATGTGCTCGACCGTCTCGAGCGCGGTGAGATCAGCGCCGACGAAGCCGCCGCGAGGCTGCGGGGATGACCATGCCTCCGATGGTGGTGGACATACGCGTGGTGTCCGGCGGCGAGCGCAAGGTGAGGCTCTGGATCCCGATGTTCCTGCTGTGGCCGCTGGTGCTGGTCCTGGTCCTCCTGGCGCTGGTGCTGACGGTCCTGGCAGACATCGTGCTGCTCCTGAGCCGGGGACCGTTCCACCACTCCACCCGGGTGCTGCTGGCAGGTCTGGCAGCCGCCGCCGAGACCCGCGGACTGCGCATCTCTGTCGACGGCCCCGACACCATCGTGCATGTGTCGGTGAGCTGAGTGGACACGTCGCCGAGCGATCACGTCATGGGCAGCCGGGAAGCACACATCCCGCGACACAAGAGGGACGCCCGCGATGCGCGCGGCGCCGAATGGATGAGAGGAGACGATCATGAGTGAAGAGCGCAGCCGCATCCTGACGATGCTTGCCGAGGGCACGATCACCGCCGAAGAAGCGGGCCGTCTGCTCGACGCTCTCGAGTCGCGTGCCCGGGCACAGTCCGGTGGCGCCGGTCCCGCGACCGGGGAACCGGCCGGCTCCGCCGGCGCGACCGGGCCGGAGCCTGAGGCCGCCGGCCGGCCACCGAAGTACATGTACGTCAAGGTCGTGAGCATCGGCGGCGACAACGTCGACGTGCGCATCCCCCTCAACCTGGTCCGCTCGGGCCTCAAGCTCACGTCGCTGATCCCGCCGCAGGCCATGGAACAGATCAATCAGTCGATGAGTGAGCACGGCATGTCGTTCGACCTCGCCAGCTTCAAGCCCGAGGACATCGAGGAGCTGATCATGGCGCTGCGCGAGATGGAGGTGAACGTCGACTCCAAGAACGGCGACAACGTCCGCGTGTACTGTGCCTGACGGCCGACCGCCGGCGGCCGGCCGCCGGCGCACTGTCTTGGACGGGCCCGGGACATCGCCTGGCGATGTCCCGGGCCCGTTGCGTCGCGGGTGCGTCGCTCGCGGGGCCGCAACGCGCGCCGGGCGGTGTCACTGCACCCCGATGCGAACGGGAACCGGGTGTAGCCCGGCGCGGCGCGACGTCGCGCCGCGAGCGGCGCTCGTCAGCGCTTGCCGGGACCCATCAGGGTGCCGAGCACGCCGCGCATGAGCTGCTGACCGGCCTGGCTGCCGATGGCGCGGGCCGCCGACTTGCCGAGGGTCTCGAGCATGCTGTCGGTGGTCTTCGCCCGCCGGCCCTGCCGCCGCTGCCCCGTCGCATCTTTGGCACCCTTCTTCTGCGCGCGCGGCGCCTTCTGTGCTCCCGCCGGCGCCTCTTCCGTCGGCCGGCCGCCTGTCGGCTGCGCGCCGGTCGCCGCGCTACCCGCAGCCGCCGCGGTCGCCTGCTCGGCACGAGCCCGGAGGATCTCGAAGGCCGATTCGCGGTCGACCTCCTGCTCATAGTGACCGGCCACCAGCGAGCCGGCGAGGACGGCGGCCCGCTGCTCCGGCGTGATGGCGCCGATACGCCCATGCGGCGGCACCACCAGAGCGCGCCGCACCATCGACGGCGTGCCGTCGTGTTCTAGGAACGAGACGAGCGCCTCGCCGACGCCGAGCTCGGTGACCGCCGTCTCGACGTTCACGGCGGGGTTCACCCGGAACGTCTCGGCCATCGCCTTGACGGCCTTCTGATCGCGCGGGGTGAAGGCGCGCAGCGCGTGCTGCACCTTGTTGCCGAGCTGGCCCAGGACGGTTTCGGGCAGGTCGACCGGGTTCTGCGTGACGAAGTAGACGCCGACCCCCTTGCTGCGGATCAGGCGCACCACCTGCTCGATCTTCTCCAGCAGCGCCGGAGGCGTGTCGTTGAACAGCAGGTGAGCCTCGTCGAAGAAGAACACCAGCTTCGGCTTCTCGAGGTCGCCGGCCTCGGGCAGGCGTTCGAAAAGCTCCGAGAGCAGCCAGAGGAGGAGCGTGGAGTAGGCTCGCGGCGAGGTCATCAGCCGGTCGGCGGCGAGGATGTTCACGTAGCCGCGGCCCTGCGCGTCGGTCTGCAGGAAGTCGAAGAGGTCGAGGGCGGGCTCGCCGAACAGGCGGTCGCCGCCCTGCTCCTCCAGGTTGAGCAGTGCCCGCTGGATGGCGCCGATGCTGGCCGCCGAGACGATGCCGTAGGTGGCGTTGACCTCGTCGGCGTTGTCGGCGACGTACTTGAGCATCGCCCGCAGGTCTTTGATGTCGAGCAGCAGCAGACCGTTGTCGTCGGCCACCCGGAACGTGACGGTCAGCACGCTCTCCTGCACGTCATTGAGGTTGAGCATGCGGGCCATGAGCAGCGGACCGGTCTCGGAGACGGTGGTCCGCAGCGGATGGCCCTGCTCGCCGAAGACGTCCCAGAAGGCCACCGGGCTACCGCCGAAGCCCCAGTCACCCAGTCCCATGGTGACGATGCGTTCGTCGACCCTGGCGTTGCCGCCACCGGGCTGCGAGATGCCCGAGAGGTCGCCTTTGACGTCGGCGGCGAACGAGGGCACGCCGATGCTGCTGAACGCCTCGGCGAGCACCTGCAGCGTGACGGTCTTGCCGGTCCCGGTGGCCCCCGCGACCAGGCCGTGCCGGTTGGCCATGCGCGGCAGCAGGAGCGCCTCACCCTCGTCCTTCGCGATCAGCAGTCCGTCGTGCTCGGCCATCGTCCTTCGTCCTCTCCTTGCTCTACGGTTCGACTGGGCTGTGCATACCGCCACGCCACAGACTCGATGATGACGTAAGCCTGACCGTCGGACAACGCAAGCGCAACAGCGGGATGCAATGCTGGTCTCGCCCCGCACAGAGACCGCCGCATGCGGCGGTGCGCGGGCGCCACCGGCGCCCGCAGGAGAAGCCCCGCGCCCCCTCGGCCGGTCGCCTTACGGCCGTCACCGGCTCTGAGAGGATGCTTCCTCGCAGCCGGCACGCGCTCACGGCCGCGCACGTCTCGCTCCGACGGGCCGGCAAGACGACGGGCGGGCCACGACGTCGATCGTCACGGACGGCTCGCCGCGACCACCGAGTCCAGACGCGAATGGGAGTGTCAGTACAGGCAGGCGTCGAGGATCGCCAGGACCTCCTGGAGCACCGGGACCGGAGCCGTCCCGATGCGCCTCGCCTGACGGGCACGATAGTCCAGTGATCGCATCTGCTCCACCATGATCACACCGTCCACCGGCTGACCGTCGGGTACCGTAACGTGGAACGGATGGTCACGTCGTGTGCTGGTGACCGGGCACGTCATGCACAAGCCGGTGTGACGGTTGAACAGATCATTGCTGACCACCAAGGCGGGACGACGACCGCGCTGCTCGTGGCCGGCCTGTGGGTCGAGCGTGACGGCGATGAAGTCGCCCTTGCGCGGAATGTAGCGCGGCATCTACCAGACCTCGTCGCCGGCCGCGGGACCCCATTCGACTTCGTGTGAGTGGTAGTCGTGCGGGATGCCTGCCACAAGTTCAGTCAAGTCGAGAACGCCGCGCACCCTTCGGGCGGGACTGATGACGAGTACCCCATCGCGGACAGCCACGTGGACGGTATCACCGACGTGGATGCCGGCTTCCGCGAGCAACTCCTTGCTCAGCCGCAGGCCCTGACTGTTGCCCCATCTCTGGACTCTGGTGATCACGCCGGCACCTCCGGCCAGTGGTCGGGACGACTTCGGTCGACGGTTCCTCCGGCGAAGTATATCCGAAGTATAGCCCTTGGCGTTCGGCATGCAGGTGCCTCGTGTCGTCGATCGCGCAACGTGACGGAGCAGACGCTAACGCCGGCCGCGCCTCGATGACAAGGGTCGACAGGTGTCACGCGGTGGACATTCCGGTCTGTCGAATGGTGACGATGCCATGGTGGCCCTGGGCGGATCATCCGAGTTGGGCGTCATAGGGCGGCGCATGTACCATTCGGGAGTAAGCGGACCGGGTCGTCGAGCAGTCACCGGTCCCGATGGGGGCCACGCCGGCAGCGGCCTGGCCCGAAGCGTCCGCCGGAGGGCCGGATGGGACTCCTCTCGAGCATCATGGGACCACAGGGCCTCATCGGCCACTATGGACTCACCGACTGGTGGCTCACCGTGTTCACCCCCGAGGAGAGCGACGCGCTGGAGCGGGCGTACGCGCAGAGTCGCGGGACGGCCGCCGGGGGCGGACTGATCGGCCTCACGCGCGGCATGGTCCAGGGCTTCACGCCCACGCAGAGCCCGGCGCGCTTTGTCGCCGGCCTGGCGCCACTGGTCGACGAGGTGGCGCATGACAAGGAGCCGGCCGTGTGGGCCAAGGCCGAGGAGCTGGCGCTGGCCTCCGGCTCGTTGCTCGAGCTGCACGCCGTCTATTCGGGATCGGTGACGGCGTTCTACGCGCGCCGGGCCGAGGACCAGCAGTACATGCAGGCGGCGCTCAGCGCCGCCGAGGAGCTGGTCCGCATGGCCCCGGAGGTCGCCGAGGAGTACCGCCGCAAGCGGCCCGGCCGGGATCTGCCGCCGCACCGCGGCTTCAAGCTGCTGGCGGTGCTGGCCGAGAAGCGCGGCGACGAAGACGAGGCGCTCTCCCTCTGCCGGCAGGCGCAGGAGCAGGGCTGGGCCGGCGACTGGGACGTGCGCATCGCGCGGCTGGAAGAGAAGCAGCGGTCCGAGGACCGGTGACCTCGTCACGACCGATGCCTCCGGCGTCATCGGCGGCGTCACCTGCGGCGTCATCGGTGACGACTGCGGCGTCGGCTCCGGCCGCCCCGACCGTCGTCACCGCGGCCCAGCGGCGCTTCGTCTCCTGGGCCGTCGACATCCTCATCGGCGTCGTCGTCCTCAACCTCTTCATCGAGTACTTCCCCGACGTCATCGCCGAGTCGTTCCTGCTCTCCATGCTCACCGCGGTCCTGCTGAAGGTGATGCTCGTCGTCATCGGCCGTCTCGAGCACCGCGTCTCCGCGTACTTCAAGCGCCGCAGTGGGACTGCCGCCAAGGTCCTGCGGGTGCTTGCCGTGTGGGCCATCCTGTTCGTCAGCAAGTTCGTGATCCTGGAGGCGGTCGCCCTCATCTTCCGCGGCTCGGTGCAGCTCGGCGGCTTTCTGGAGGTGGTGGCGCTGATCATCGCGCTGATGGTGGCGGAAGGCCTCGTCTGGGCGGTCTACCGGCGCATCGGGCGCAGGGCGGAGGCCGGGGGTGCGGCTCCCCACGCGGGTGGCGATGCCTGAGGCGGTGATCCGCCCCCGAGAGCCGGCCCCAGGGCGTCGACTCGTATCCGGACCGGTCGGTGTGCCCTATACTGTCGTACGGAAGCCCGCGACGGACTCCACCGAGCGAGCTGCCGGCCCAGCCGTGGCCTGCCAGGCGCGGTTCTTTGGAGGAGGTACCGATGCTCACTCGAGGACGACCCGAGCCCGTCCAGGTCTGGCTGTGGGACCCAGGCCAGAAGCGCGCCCCGTTCAGCCACGCGTCGCGACCGCTCGAGTATCTTCCGGCCGACGCCCCGCTGCCGCGGGTGGGCGACCTCATCATCCTGCCTCCCAACGTCACCGGCGACAACAAGGAGCAGGCGTTCGCCTACGGCGGTACCCGCACACCGTTCAAGGTGATGGAGGTCGAGCACGTGTACGCGCGGACCAAAGACGAGACGATCGACCGTCTCGACCCCGCTCCGGCTCGCTATCTGAGGACGGTCGTCAGCGTGCAGCGCCTTTCGGAGAAGGAGTTCCACGACGATCGCGGCTGGATGCGCGAGCGGGGGGAGTGACGGAGGCCGCTTCCGCGTCACAGGAGACGAAGGGATGCGGCAAAGGCTGAGATCTCTGCAGATGGCGGAGAGGGGGGGATTCGAACCCCCGAGGCCCCGGGTAGAGGCCTAACGGTTTTCGAGACCGCCGCTTTCAGCCAGCTCAGCCACCTCTCCGCGGGCTCGGCATCGGGGCGCGGCACGACCGGCCCCGGACGGGCGGAGTAGCAGTATAGCGCAGGCGGTGGGCGTGCCGCCGCTCGGCCACGTCGGCCGCGATCGCACGGCCACGCCGGCGGGCGTGTGGCGGCCGATTGGCCGCTCGCTACTTCTTCAGCTCCGCCAGGAACAGCGCCTCGGCCAGCGTGCAGCGCTCCAGCTCGGCGAGGTCGACGCTCTCGTCGATGCCGTGGATGCGGCACTCCGGCTCCTCGGGACCCCAGAGGATGATCTCTGCGCCGGGGACGGCTTCGGCGAACGCCGTGACGAGCGGGATCGAGCCGCCCTCCCCGAGGCCTTGCGGCGGGCGACCGTAGGCGGCTTCCATGGCCGTCTTGGCGGCTGCGTAGGCCGGGCCGCCGGTGTGTGCCAGGAACCCTTCGCCGGGCGCGGTCGGGTCCACCGTGAGCTGCACGTTCCACGGCCGCGCCGCCTCCAGGTGCTTCTTGAGGGCGGCCATCGCCGCGGCGCAGTCCTGGCCGGGCGCCACACGGGTGCTGAGCAGCGCCCGTGCCTTGGACACCACGGCGTTCGAAGCACCTTCCACTGCCGGCACGTCCATGCCGGTGACGGTGATCGAGGGGCGGCCGCAGACGCGCTGGGCGACCGACCCGCTGCCGATGAGCTCCACGCCCTCGAGCACGCCGGCATCGTGGCGGAACTGCGTCTCGTCGTAGGGCGCGCCGTCATAGGGCATCTCGGCCAGGCCCGGCACCATCACATCGCCCTTCTCATCCCATATGGTCGAGAGCAGCCGGATCAGCGCCACCAGGGCATCGGGGGCGGCGCCGCCGAACGAGCCGCTGTGCACCGGGCCGGCCAGCGTGGCGACCTCGACGGTGGTGTCGAAGACGCCGCGCAGCGAGGTGGTGAAGGTCGGCACGCCGAGGGCCGCGTTGCCGACGTCGGCGACCACGATGGCGTCGGCGGTGAACAGATCGGGGTGGGCGGCGACGAAGGCATCGATCTCGCCCTCACCGCACTCCTCCTTGCCCTCGATGATGACCTTGATGCCGATGGGAGCGTCTGGTCCGAGCGCCTGCAGGGCGCCGACATGCATCACGACGCCGGCCTTGTCGTCGCTGGCGCCGCGACCGTAAAGGCGGCCGTCGCGGACCTGCGGCTCGAACGGAGGACTCGTCCAGCGGGACTCGTCGCCGGGCGGCTGCACGTCGTAGTGCGCGTAGAGAAGCACTGTGGGGGCGCCGGGAGCGGCCGGGCGGGCGCCGTAGACGGCGGCCGAGGCGCCGGGGATGTCAAGCAGGCGCACGTCCGCCAGTCCGGCGCCGCGCAACAGCTCGGCGACCGCCGCGCCGGCGTCCTTGACCGGCTGCTCGGGGAAGCCGTCGAAGGCGATCGAGGGGAAGCGCACCAGCCGCTCCAGATCGTCCTGCAGCCGGGGCATCAGGGTGGCGACGCGCGCTCGCATCGCTTCAACGCCGGGCGCCTGCCCGGCGCCGTGGGGTCGTTCGTCCTTCCCAGCCGTCATCGTGCGCTCCTTTGTCGTGCGCGGGCCGGCGTCGCCGGCCCGTCGTCAGATGGGGTCACATCGCTCCTTATCGGCAGCCGCTCTCCAAAATGACACCCGCGTCTCGTCCCCTCCTGCGAGCGCCTCGACCGGCCTCTCAGCGGGTCGCTGCCCCGTCAGCGCTTGCGTGAGAAAAACTCGTGCAGCAGCGCCTGTGACTCGTCTTCCAGCACGCCGGCCGTGACCTCCACGTTGTGGTTGAGCCGCGGGTCCTGCACGATGTTGTAGAGGCTGCCGGCGGCTCCGGCCTTGTCGTCGAGGGCGCCGAACACCAGGTGCGGGATGCGCGCCTGCACGATCGCCCCGGCGCACATCGGGCAGGGCTCGAGCGTGACGTAGATGACGGTGTTGAGCAGCCGCCAGCCGCCGAGGTGTCGGGCGGCCTCGCCGATGGCCAGGATCTCGGCGTGCGCCAGGGGATCACGGCGCAGCTCGCGCTCGTTGCCGGCCGTGGCGATCACCTCGCCGTCGCGCACGATGACCGCTCCGATGGGCACGTCGTCGTGCTCGGCCGCCCGTTCCGCCTCGCGCAGCGCCAGGCGCATGTAGTACTGATGGCGTGGAAAGCGCAGCTCGCTCACGGTGGTCCCTCGTCCCGGTCCGGCTCTCCTCACTCTATCGGTTGCGGAGCCTCCTGACAGCAGGGTCGGGGAACGCCGCGGCGTGTCGTGCGACGCTGCGGCGGGCAGACTGACGGGCGGAAGGGAGGTCCGGATGAGTCGAGCCTGGGAGCAGCTGGCAGCGCTGCCGCTGGACGTGAGCGGCTATGCGGTGGAGCGCCTCGAGCGGGCCGTCTCCAGCGGCTTCGTGCGCGTCTCCACGGTGGTGAGGCTGGAAGGCCGTGACGGCGCCGTCGGGGTGGGGGAGGACGTCACCTACGACGCCGAGGATCACGAGGACTACCCGCGCGGGTTGCCGCTCGCCGGGAGCTTCACGCTGGCGAGCTTCTCGGCCCTGCTCGGCGAGCTTGAGGCGGCGGGGCCACCGACCGGGTTCACCGCCGACTCCGCCGTCGACCCCGCCGAGCACCTGTCGGCGATGTCACCGGGAGGGGCCGGCCTGTTCTCCCGGCCGCCGCTCAGCGACATGTCGCGGCAGCATCGGCGCTGGGCCTTCGAGAGCGCCGCTCTCGATCTGGCGCTCCGGCAGAGCCGGCTCTCGCTGGGAGCGGCCGTGGACCTTCCGTACCGGCCGCTGCGCTTCGTCGTCTCCACCCGCCTCGACATCCGGCCCTGGCTCGCTCTCTACCCGGAGCTGGAGTTCAAGCTCGACCCCACGCCCGACTGGGACGACGAGCTGGTGGAGCGCATCGCGGCCACCGGTGCGGTGCGCGTGGTGGACTTCAAGGGCTACTACCGCGGCACGCCGGTCGACGTGGAGCCCGACCCGGCGCTGTACGCCCGCGTCGTGCGGCGGTTCCCGGACGCCATAGTGGAGGACGCCGCCGTGACCGGGGCCACGTGCTCGGCGCTCGGCGACTCACTGGAGCGGCTGAGCTGGGACGCGCCGATCCACTCCTGGGCCGACGTGGAGCTGATGGCGCGCGTCACCGCCCTCGACGTGCCGCGCTACCTGAACATCAAGCCCTCGCGCTTCGGCACCGCGCAGGCACTGTTCGACTGCATCGGGCGGGCGCAGGAGCGCGGCATCACGCTGTACGGCGGCGGCCAGTTCGAGCTGGGGCCGGGGCGCAGTCAGGTCCAGGCGCTGGCCAGCCTCTTCTACGCCGATGCCCCCAACGACGTGGCCCCGTCCGGCTTCAACGAGCTCGAGCCGGCGCCGGGCCTGCCGCACAGCCCGCTGTCGCCGCCGGCGCGGCCGCTCGGTTTGTCGTTCGACGCTGCGGGGTGAGGAAAGACGAGGACACGAGGTGAGGACATGCTGCCCATCACCGCGAAGCACGCGGGCCGTCGCGATACCTCACGCGGAACAGGAAGCCCCAAGCCCCAGGCGGGGTAAGGTGGTGCACCTCAGTGGACGATTCTCGAACCTTCGCGAAGAGGTACGGCGGCTGCTTGACCAGCGTTCGAGTACGTGACCGTGGGCCCAGCTGGACTCCAGCCAGCGACCGGCTGATCATGAGTCGGCGGCTTTGACCGACCGCCACGGCGGGCGCAGACCCGTGGTACTGTCGCCACGCCCCACGCGGCCTCAGGCCTTGGTGCGGCAGGAGCGTGGAGCAAGGCGAGCCAGGAGCGAGCATGACACCCCCTGCGCGGAGCAATCCGCAGGACAGAGACATCGGCTGCATCTTCCACCCCTGGCGGCTGGGGTCTCTTGAGATTCCCAATGGCCTCGTGCGCAGCGCCACCGAGGAGGGGCTTTCGACCGGAGCCGGTGCGCCCACCCAACGGCTCGTCGACCTCACCTCCAATCTGGCGCGAGGCGGCGTCGGCCTGGTCATCGCCGGCAGCGCCTTCATCAGCCGCGAGGGCCGGGGAGCCACCAACGTCACAGGGATCGACCACGACGCGCTGATCGGGCCGCTGCGCAGGATGTGCGACGCGGTGCACGATGCCGGCGGCCTGCTCGCTGCGCAGCTGCTGCACAGCGGGTCAACGCTCCGCCCGGTGATGGTGGCCGAGAAGGAGGGGCCGTACGGACCGTCGGCCGAGACGGTCGATCCCGTCTGCGAGGCACCGGTGCGGGCGCTGACGAAGACGCAGATCGCCGGCGTCGTAGGCGACTATGCGCGGGCGGCGTCGAGAGCCCGCGAGGCCGGCTTCGACGCCGTGCAGATCCACGCTGCCCATGGCTACCTGATCGACCAGTTCCTGAGCCCTGCGCGGAACCGGCGCGAGGACGCCTACGGCGGCTCGCTCCGGCGCCGCGCCCGCCTCCTGTACGAGGTCTACGAAGCCGTGCGCGGCGCCGTCGGCGCCGGCTTCCCCGTCCTCATCAAGATGAGCGCCCACGACGGCTGGCCCGGCGGCCTGCAGCCAGACGAAGCCGCTCGGGTTGCCGCTCAACTCGACCGGCTCGGGATCGACGCCATCGAGGTGAGTGCCGGCACGCCCGAGGGCGCCCGGCGCAACGGCTGGGACCACATCATGCCGGCGCCCATCCCCGAGGGCCGGTTCTTCGCCTACGCACTGACCATCAAGGACCGCGTCAGCTGCCCGGTGATCTCAGTCGAAGGCTGGCGCGATCCCCGGCGGATCGCCGAGGCCCTCGAGCGCATCGACGCGGTGTCACTGTGCCGCCCCTTCATCCGCGAACCCCACCTGGCGGCGCGATGGCGGGACGGCGACCTCACACCGGCGAAGTGCATCTCCTGCAACAAGTGCCTGGACCTCATCGTCGATCGTGGGCTGGGCTGCATCTTCCACAAGGGGGCGAGGGGCCAGGCCCTCACTGACGCGTGACGCGGATACTTGACTCGGGCGCACCCTGTGAGCCGGCCCAAGGGCGGAAGCGGCGCGGAGCCGGTCGCACTTCCGGGGAGCCCGTCGAAGCGCAACTGCGGGTCGAACGAGGCGATCGTGTTCCAGGCGCTCGCGCGACTCGCGCAGGACCTCGAGACCGATACCGTGCCCCCGAAAATGGCGGCTACGATGTCGACCGTAAGCGACCGGGCAGGCGACCGCCTGCTCACTTGCAGCGAGAAACGTTGTCGTGATGACTGTCGTGATGACTGTCGTGATGACTGTCGTGATGACGCAAGCGGAACACGACAGACTGGTGGTGCGCCCGGCAGGATTCGAACCTGCGACCTTCGGTTTCGTAGACCGACGCTCTATCCGACTGAGCTACGAGCGCACGAGGGACGAACAGTATACGCGAGACTCTCGACCGCGGAAAACCACGGCGGCCATCGCTGGAACCCGGGAGCCGATCGCTCGACGGGGGACTCGAGACGGCTGGTGCGGGCTGATCTGCACGTCGGCGACGTCCTTGCGCAGACTGGCGGAGACGCCGGGATTCGAACCCGGGAACGAGCTTTACACCCGTTAACCGCTTAGCAGGCGGCTGCCTTCAGCCACTCGGCCACGTCTCCGCACGGCCACGGCGCACACGCGGCGCCGGGGCACCGTAGCGTACCACACGGTACAATGGACAGGATGAGCCTCCGACGCACATCCCGCCGTCTCCACAGCACCCTCTGCCGGCCGCGCCTGCACCGGTCTCGTGTCGCCGGGCTGCACTGGTCTCGCGTCGCCGGGCTGGGCGCTCTCGGCGGCGCCCTGCTCGTGCTGCTCACTGCGGCCGCTCTGACGGCGGTGAGCGATCGTTCGGCGCCGGTCCTGGGGCAGGCATCGGAGGCCGGCGCCGCCGAGGCGCGGGTCGTCACCAAGCCGCGCATCGTCTGGAAGCCGGTACCGTTCGGCGCCACGCGCAAGGCGCAGATGGCCGCGTACTGCAAGCGCCACTACGGGCAGCGCAGCTGGCGGCTCAAGCCCAAGCTCATCGTGTTGCACTTCACGGCCGGCGGCAACTGGAGGAGCACCTGGAACTACTTCTCCAACAACGTCGCCGACCCCGAGTTCCACGAGCTCCCCGGACCGGCAGCGCATTTCATCATCGACAAGGACGGGACCATCTACCAGCTCGTCGGCACGCGTGTGCGGACGCGCCACTGCTACGGTCTCAACCACGTGGCGATCGGCATCGAGTTCGTGCAGGAGGCCAACGGGGGCGTCCTGTGGGCAGACAGGCAGATCCTGGATCGGAAGAAGCAGGTCAAGGCCGGCCTGCGCCTCGTGCGCTGGCTGCAGAAGAAGTACCGCATCCGTACCACGCAGGTCATCGGTCACTCGATGGCTACCCGCAGCAAGTACTACAAGGATCTGCTGGGCCGTCGCAGCGCGCACGGAGACTGGCAGTACTCCAGCGTCAAGGTCTTCCGCGCCCGCCTCAAGCGTCTGAACTGAACTGCGAGCGGTCGGCGGCCGCACGGGCGGTCACGGCCGTGCTGGCGTCGGGCGGCCGCGAAGCGGCGGCCGCGTGGTCGGATCTCTCAGACGAGCGCCAGCGTCAGGCAGCTCGCCGCCATAACCGCAGCCTGCGTGAGGATGCCGGGCAGCGGCGCGCACGACCCGTGCGGGAAGCTCTTCCAGTGGCTCGGCCACCAGTAGTCGCCCTGCCGGCCGCGGGCGGCGTTGTAGAGCACGTCGAAGTCGGGGGCGGCGGAGATGACGCCGAGCGCAAGCAGGCCGACCGAGGCGCCGAACGCGACATATCCGACGATCACCGTCAGCACCGCGGCACCGAAGTCCAGTGCCCCGTAGCGCACCGGATGCTCGGTGCGTGTGTAGTCCCAGTGCGGCACCAGATCGAGCAGCACATGCGAGGCGAGCACGATGAGCGTCAGCGCCCACCAAGGCGCCGGGATGGCGGCGCCGAGCGCCAGGCCTGCGTACAGATGAACGGTGACCCACACGGCGCTGTAGTATGCCACGCAGGATGACGTCGTTCGTACCGCAACACCGGGCCGGCCGTGCGTCGGCGCCCGGCGCCGGCGCCCGGCGCGTCCGCTGTGCGACGCCGAAGCTCATGCCGGGTGTGGCCGGCGCGATGGCGCTGGCTGTGATAGCGGTGGCTGTGGCTGCGCTGTCCGTGGCGCTGGTGGCGCCGGGCCGTGCGTCGGCCGCCTCCGGTGCTGCCGGCCGTGTCGATCCGTCCACCGCTCCGCTGGTGCTGCGTCGGGGGCTCAGCCTCTTCGACCAGTTCGGCTACGCCCCCTCCTACACGCGCAACATCCCCGGCTTCGACTCCCAGGATCGGCCGTTCATCCGCAGCCGCGGCTCCGACCTGCATCGCACATCGTTCGTCCATGCTCTCGGGGACGGTGTCTGGGAGCGGCGCGGCCTGCTGGCCGCCGTCCGCGCTGCCTTCCCGACGTTCAAGGACACCTACTACGCCGCCGGCTGGATGTGCGAGCGCATCGTCTTCGACTCACAGGATCGTGCCTACACGGTGCTGACGATCGAGCTGACCGACGGCAGCCTGCGCAACGTTCTCCTGGCATCGCGTGATGCGTGTCGCAGCTGGCAGGTCGTGCAGCTGCCGGCCGGTGACATCGCCCACGAGTACTTCGTCGGTCACAACCGCATCGACGGGCCGCCGTTCCTGGGCGTCTTCGCCAAGCGCGCCGCGCACGCCTCCCGGCAGGCCAACGTCTACGACTTCTCGGTCCTGCAGCCGCGCTGGCAGGGCGACCGGGTCGTCGTGCCGGCGCCGGTCCTGGTCAGCCGGCGCTGCTTCGGTTTCGGTCAGCACTCGGGCGCCTCGTCGTTCGCCGTCACCCATCACTCGCCGGCCGCCGGTCGTCCGCTCACCCATTTCGTCTGGGGAGAGGTCACCGCCTCCAAGGCCGACCCCGGCAGCCCCATGTATGCGGCCACGTACGACCCGCAGAGTGGCAGCGTCCAGGGTGTCACGCTGATCGGTCACGCGTCGGTCAGGGACGACATGCACTGTGCTCCCGGCATCTGCGTCGATTCACGCGGTCATCTGCACGTGGTCTTCGGGGCTCACCACACGCCGATGCGGTACACGGTCTCGCTGCAGCCGGACGTCGTCACCGGCGGCTGGAGTCCCGCGGTCGACGTGCTCGGCAGCGGGTATCGGACGGAAACGACCGACGCCGACGGGCTGGGCAGGCAGACGTACGCCTCGCTCGTCTGCGACGACCAGGACACGCTGCATCTGGTGTTCCGCCAGTACCGGCGCGGCGTCGATGCGTACCTCAGCGGCGGCGGGTACATGGCGCTCGCTCATCAGCGGCGACCGGCCGCGGCGGCCGGGCAGCCGCCGACCGCCGCCGTCTGGGAGGCGCCGAGGCTGCTTGTGGTGCCGGCCGCCGGCGGCTATACGCTCTACTACCACAAGCTGACGATCGATCACGGCGGTCGCCTCTTCGTCTCGGCCAACAGCATGAGCGGCGCGGAATGGTCGCGGCAGCGGGCCCTGGTGCGCATCTGGCGTCTGCGCGGGCGCCGCGGCCCGCGGCCCGGCTACTACCTGCACCGCTTCGTGTTGATGAGCGACGATCACGGTCTGAGCTGGCGGCTGGCCGGCAGCGCCGATCTGGCGGCCGGCGTCGACGACGTGGCGACGGGCGCCGTCGCGGCGCCGCACGACGGCCGCGCCGTCTCCACCGGCGACGGCTCCTGGCTGTGGCTCAACCGGCGTCCGCAGGGCAATGCCATCGGCGGCCTCGACTTCTTCGACCGGCGGCGCGGCATCGCCGTCGGCGACGCCGGCACGGTGCTCACGACCGCCGACGGCGGCCGCCGCTGGACCGTCCGCAGGTCGCCGACCAGGGCGACGCTGTTCGCCGTCGACATGGTGGGACGAAAGCTCGCCTGGGCGGTCGGCGACACCGGCACGATCGTGCGTACCGCCAACGGCGGCCGCTCCTGGGGACGGCAACGCACGCCCACGACGCTGCCGCTCTTCGGCGTCTGCTTTGTGAGCAGAAAGCGCGGCTGGGCGGTCGGTGAGGGCGGCATCATCCTGGCGACGGCCGACGGCGGCCGTCACTGGAGGCGCCAGACTTCGCGCACCGGCGACACGCTCTACGCTGTGTACGCCGTCGACAGGTGGCTCGTCTGGGCGGTCGGCGACAAGGGCCTCGTGCTGCGCAGCATCGACGGCGGCCGCCACTGGGACCGCCTGCGGCCGCGGACGACCGCCGACGGTGAGGACGCCGAGGACGGCCGTGGCCGCACCTCGACGGCGGCCGGCGTGGCGACGGGAGACGAAGGCGACCGGTCCCGGGCGGAAGCCGGAGGACGCGCGGGCGGCTCGTTACGGCTCGCCGATGTCCACCGGCCGCCGAGCGGCGGGCGGGCGGCGCGGCTGCCGGCCCTGTTCGCCGTCCATTTCGTCTCGGCCCGCAGGGGCTGGGCGGTCGGCGAGGCCGGTACCGTCCTCACGACGAGCAACGGTGGACGCACCTGGCGCACGCAGAGGAGCCGGGTCAAGGCGCTTCTCAGCGGCGTCCGTATGGTCGATGCGCGCGTCGGCTGGATCGTGGGAGCCGACGGCACCACACTGGTGACGCGCGACGGCGGCCGCCGCTGGAAGCGACTCCGGCGCGTCATGGCCGACCTCTACGCGGTGAGCGCCGTCGGTGCCGGCACGGGCTGGGTCGGTGGGGACGCCGGCATGCTGCTGCAGTTCGCGCGCCGCGGAGCGTCGCGCCGCCTGCGGTCGGCGGGCTCTACGGCCGGGCTCTACGGCGCCGTCTTCACCGATGCCGCTCACGGGATGGCCGTGGGCGCCGCCGGCAGGGTGCTGCGCACCGCCGACGGCGGCGCCTCGTGGATCGACGGTTCCGTCCCGGCCACCGGGCCTCTGCGGGCCGTCGCGGCGCGCGGCGCGGCCGCGGTCGCCGTCGGCGACGCCGGCGCCATAGCGCGCAGTACGGACGGCGGCGCCTCCTGGAGGCGGCAGGCTTCGCCGACCTGGCGCACCTTGCGGGCCGTGACGCTGGTCGATGCCACCCGCGGCTGGGCGGTCGGCGACGGTGGCACGATGCTGCGCACCGCGGACGGCGGCAGCGGCTGGTCGGTCGTGAGCGCCGGCACGGCCGACGACCTGAGCGCCGTGGCGTTCCCGAGTGCCAGCGCCGGCTTCGTCGGCGGCGGCGACGCCCGCGGCGAGTCCGATGCCGTGGTCCTGCGCACCGTCGACGGCGGGCTGACGTGGGAGCGGCGGGTGCTCGCGGCGAGCGGCATGGTCACGGCGCTGAGCTTCGCCTCGCCGCAGATCGGGTGGGCGGCCGGCTACGACATGGGCCCCGATGATGACGAGCCGCGCGGGTTCGTGGCTCGCACCGCCGACGGCGGCCTCACCTGGTCGCTCGCGTACCTGTCCGGCGCCGGGCCCGTGCGCTCGCTGACGCGCACGTCGTCGGGGTCGCTGCTGACCTGCGGCGACCGCGGCGTCCTGCTGCGCAGCGCCGACGGCGGCGTGACGTGGACGGCGCTACGCTCCGGGGCGGCTGCCGATCTGCATGCCGTGGTGTCGCCGGGCGGCGCCGGCTACGTCGTCGGCGCCGCCGGGACCATCCTCAAGAGCACGACCGTGCCCTGACGCGGAACCCACGCCGCCCCGACGCGGTCTCCGCCGCGTCCTGGCGGTCACCGCTGCACCGTGATGGTCGCCGGCCGACCGGCGGTGTTTGATGGGATCGCCGCGGAGGCTCCGATGCCGCCGAACCGTCGCGGCGACCGCCGCGGTCGCCGCTCAGCGGACGATCAGGCGGTTGGAGCCGACCCGGACCTGCTTGTTGCCGGCAAGGTCGGTCGCGTAGACGTACCAGCGATAGGTGCCGCGCGGCAGCCGGACGCGCCGGTAGGGCAGGTCGGTCCACGTGTTGGTGGGCACCATGCCGCCGGTGATGACGGCGACCCTGTGCCCGCGCGCGTTCCGCACCACTATGCGTATCCGGGCGGCGCCGCACGAGTAGCGGGCGTCTCTGACCCGGAACGACAGGCGGACGGTGCGGCCGCGCCGTATCTTCTCGCGGCGAGCCAGCGTGCGCGGACGTGTGCGATCGCGGCGTGCCGGCGAGTAGATCCAGCGGGCGCCGGCGACGTCGTCCGTCGAGAGCGTTTGCTTGATGTCGCCGTCGGCGCTGAAGCCGTACATCACCTTGGCCGCGTCGGCGTCGCCGTACAGGTCGCGGAGATTGAGCCAGTGTCCCAGTTCGTGGAGGGCGACGGTCTGCACGTCCATGGCATCAGGATCGCTTGCGGCGCTCCAGTCGTAGGCCGCGTTGAAGACAAGGTCGGTCTCGATCAGGGCGCCGCCGATGGAGGTGCGCCAGGCCGACGCCACCACGTCGGCCGGGAGGTCTGTCGCCCAGCCGATGGTGTTGCGACCGTCGCCCGGCCGGGTCGCCCGGCGCTGGACCCGGCCGCGATCGATGAAGCGGAAGCGGCCGCCGGCGGCCGCGGTCCACGTCTGCGCGGCCGCGTCGATGGCCGCCTTGAACGCCGCGCCGCCGCCGTACTCGACCTTGTAGGGACAGCGGCTACGCGGCCACTGCGCGCCACCGTACCCGAAGGTGACGGTGAAGGGTCGACCGTTGCTCAGCACGCCGTCGGCACGCACCACGTAGACCGGTCCGGAGCCGGCCGAGGCGGGGTAGCCGTCGATGATGTCGGTCGGCACGCGGCAGCGGATGGTCGTGGGACTCCAGGAGACGATCGGCGCCTCGATCAGCGGGGCGTCGTCCTGGTAGAAGAAACCGACCGATCCGGCGGCGTCGCCGAAGCCGCTGCCGCCGACGGTGACGATGGTACCGGTCCCGGCGGCGGCCAGATCGGGCGTGATGGACACGATGACGGGCAGGTCGTCGCGCGCGGCCGGGGCGGCGCCGGCGGCCGCATCGACGGCCGCGGCCGCGGTCGGCATGGCCGGCTCGGCGTCCCGTTGCCGCCCGCCCGCGCCGCTCGTCGCGACGGCGGGGAGGGGCCCCAGTACCGCCGCCGGACGACCGGTGAGGCGCGCGATGCGCGCCATGGTCGCGCGCAGCGAACGCCCGAGCTGAGGCACCTCACCGGCGAGGATCCGCGGCTGCCCGCGCTGCCAGGCGACGATGGCGCCCTGCCGGTCGAGGAAGACCAGATAGGCGCCGTGCAGCACGAAGGCGGGGGCGTCGGGGCTCTCGATCGTCTCGCGTCCGAGGGTGCCGCCGGGGACGGAGACCACGAGGCGGCGCGCGGCAGTCCCCTTGAGCACGCGCGACACGCGCAGGTGCACGTCGGTGAGGATGCTGCCGCGGTACCCGGCCGTCGGCCGCGGATCGGCGCTGCGGAAGGAGCGGGCCGCGGTGGCCTCGGCGACGACGATGGTGGCGGCCCGCCGCGTCAGCTCGTCGAGGCCGGGCGCCCGCGTCAGGGCGTCGGCACGGCCCGGGTCCAGGCAGACCAGGATGGTGACGGCAAGGACAGCCGCGGCGACGACGATCGCGACTGTGGGCGCAGGCATCACTGCTGCTCGCCTCACTCATCCTCCTTGCGTCTCGAGGCACGCGTCGGCCTCGGCCCGGCCTGGTCCCACCTATCTCAACGTGGCCACCTGAGGATATCTGACGTCCGGCGTTGCCGGTCGTGACAACGGATCAGATGCGTCCTTCCGCGACCAGCCGCGCGAAATGCTCGAAGGAGCGGTCGTAGGTCCGTTCGCCGCGCTCGTCGAAGACGCAGCCCGGCAGCTCCCGGGCTTGCAGGTGGTAGGCGACACAGTCGCAGCAGGTGCCCTTGCGGGAGCATGGCTCGTAGGTGCAGGTGCAGACGGCGAGGTTGGCCTCTTTCTTGCAGTCCATCGATCGACCTCCGGAGAGTGGTGTCGCCGCTCGCGTCGCCTGCCCGGGTCCGACGCCGTATCGCGGTGGCGGCATGCTTCAGACAGTGACACGTCGCGACGAGACGAACGTCTCACGCGTCTCACGACTGTGATGTGGCGGAGGGGGTGGGATTCGAACCCACGAGACCCATGGTGTGGGCCTGGCGGTTTTCAAGACCGCTGCGATCGACCGCTCTGCCACCCCTCCCGATATCAGTGTACCGCGCCGCGCCACGGCCGCGCCGCGCGAGTCGGGGTCTCCTCCGAGGGCCGGCGGCATGTCCGCAGGCCGAGGGCGGCCGGGTCAGCGGATGCCGTACGCCTCGACGCGGTCCTTGCCGCGCCGCTTGGCGAGGTACAGCGCCGCATCGGCCTGGGCCACGAGCTCGCTCATCGTCGAGGCCGTGGTGGGGAACACGGCCACGCCGATGCTCACCGTGACGCCGAGCTCCGGCGCCGGCTCAGACTCGTCTGCCGACGAGTGCTGGACGACCGTCCCACGCTCCACCGCTTCGCGGATGCGCTCGGCCACGGCGACGGCGCTGCGTTCGCCCGGGTAGCCGTCCGGCGGCTCCTCGGGAGCCCCGCCGCCGTCGGGGCCGGCCGTCGCGCGCGTACCGGGCAGGATCACCGCGAACTCCTCGCCGCCGTAGCGGGCGGGGAGGTCGACGCCGTGCCGCGTGCCGGCCTGCAGGATGAGGCCGATGGAGCGCAGTACATCGTCGCCGACGGGATGGCCGAAGCGGTCGTTGAGCTGCTTGAAGTCGTCGATGTCGATCATCAGGAGGGCCAGCGGCTCGTCGGAGCGGCGGGCTCGCGCGATCTCCTGCTCGAGGCGCTCATAGAAGTGACGGTGGTTGTACAGGCCGGTGAGGCCGTCGCTGATGGCCTGCTCTTCGGCGGTGTGGTACAGGCGGGCGTTCTCGAGCGCCACCGCGGCGAGCCCGGCGAACAGCCGCACCGTCTCGAGGTCGTCGGCGGCGAACCGCCGGCCGCCGAAACGGTCCACGAGCAGCACGCCGCGGCGGGTCCCCAGTCGCAGCGGCACGATGATCGAGGCCTGCTCCTCCTGATCGGTGCCCGGCACCGGTTCCGCGCGCGGGTCGTGCAGCATGTCGTTGACCAGCTCCGCGGCGTCGGCGGCCAGGACGCTGCCGGTGACACCGGTGTGGCTGGAGAACTGCTGCCCCTGCATCAGCTCGGCGTCCTTGCCGGCGGCGTGGATCACGGTGACGCGTCCGGCGACGTCGTCGACGGCGCCCAGCGACAGGCTGTCGTAGTCGACGAGACGGCGCAGCAGCTCGGCGGTGCGGGCAAAGACCTCCGGCTCGGCGAGGCTGCTCAGCAGCGACTCGCTGAGGTCGAGCAGCTCGTGTCGCAGGGCCAGCTGGTCCTGGACGCGACGATGGAGCCGGGCGTTGCTCAGGGCGGCCGCCGCCAGCTCGCCGAGACCGGCGGCGAGGCGCCGCTCGGCGGGGGAGAAGTGCCGGTCACGGTCTGTCTCGATGACGATCATCTCGCCGAAGAGTGTGCCCGAGACGACTAGCGGCACGCGCAGCGTGGCGCGCTCTCCCCAGGCCTCCATCTCGGCGCGGACCAACGGATGGAGGCGCGGGTCGGCGAGGCGTTCCTCGACGACATCGCCGTCTCGCAGCATCCCCGATTCATGGGGCCGATCGGCCAGCGAGTAGCGGGCTCCGGCCAGCTTCTCCTGCAGTCCTGGTCGGGGCTCGCGCTCGTAGAGGGAGAGGAAGACCTCTTCGTTCGTCTCAGACAGGTGCTCCCAAATGACGCACTGGCTGCAGTCGAGGGTCTCGGCCGCCTGACGGGCGATCGTCGCCAGGACCTGGTCGAAGTCCAGGGTCGAGGTGATGCTGCGGCTGGCCTCCATCAGAGCGCTGCTGCGCGCCGACTCGGCGCGCAGGTCCTGCAGCGCCACCTGGCGCTCCAGAGCGGTGGAGATGGCGGCGGCGGCCGAGGCCAGCAGGGCCACATCGGGCTCCGGCCAGGGCAGCTCGGCGTGACAGTTGTCGAAGCCGATCATGCCGCGCAGCTCTCCGGCGACGGTCAGTGGGAGCAGCAGCAGGGCCAGGACGTCTTTGGCGTCGAAGCCGGCGCGCTGCTCGGGAGCAAGCTCGTGACGCAGCACGGCGATCGACTCGCCGCATTCGAGTGGGGCCCGCCATGCGTGGCCAAAAGAGTCCCAGGAGAAGTCGCGGAAGGTGGGATCGTCCATCTGACGCTTCACGCCCGGCACCACGTACTCGGCCATCGGTTCGATACGCGGCTCGCCGGCAGTGCCGAGACGCTGCTCGAAGACGTAGACGCGGTCGGCGCCGGAGACGTCGAGCAGGCGTGGCAGGACGCGGTCGAACGGCAGCCCGTCGTGTCGCGCCAGCAGCTCGTGCTGGATGTCGGCGACGGCCTCGAGGTAACGCAGCCGACGCCGCGCCTCCTCCTCGGCCGCCAGCCGGGCGAAGGCACCGCCGGTCACCGCCAGCACCGACTCGAGCAGAGAGCGTGTGGCCGCCGAGAAGCTCTCCACGGTCCGGGAGGAGACCGTGACCACGGCGACCAGGGTGCCCTGGTGTAGGACCGGCGCTGAGGCGAGTGCCAGGAGTCCTTGAGCCTCTGCGGCGACGCCGTTCAACCGTCCGTCGAGGAGTGTCCCGAACTGTCGGCAGCTTGTGAAGTGCGCCTCGCCGGAGTAGAGGGTCGAGAGTTGGGTCGACCCTCTGGGAAAGCGTCCGGTCGCGGCGGCAAACGCCTTCGACACACCGGCGTGCGCGGCCAACACGAGGTCGCCGCTCGCGTCGTCACGGACGTGGATGCCGGCGGCGTCGATCTCCTCGAGTCGCATCAACGTCTCGATGAGCCGCGAGAACAGACCGGACCGGTCTCCGGGCATGCTGAGGGCGACGGCGGCGTCGCGCTGCGTGCGGACCAGGTCCTCGGCTCGGACCCTGTCGGTGATGTCGACGTCGACGATGACGAGCCGTCGCCAGTCTTCCTCACAGCCCGGCTGCACGGCCCACAACGTCAGCGTGCGGATGCTCCCGCCGTCGACCAGCGCATTGACGTCGTCGCCGGAGAACACCGTCTCCCCCCGCGCCAGGGCGGCGTAGAGGCGGGCATGCAACTCGAGCGTCTGTTGCGTGTACAGGTCGGCGAGCCGTTCGCGCAGCTCATCCAGCGATCGCAGTCCCCAGCGCGACAGGGTGGCATCGTTGACGTCGAGGATCCGGACGCGAGCGACAACGTCGCGCAACAGGTCGGGGCGAGCGATGAGATGTCCGGCCAGGTCGACCGGCGCCCGGGGGTCGTCGAGTAGACGGAGCTCGATGAGCCGGCGGCGAACGTCCGAATGATCCTCCAGCCACAACGGCTCGGGGGCATGCCGGAACGCGGTCTCATACTCGCCGTCGATGACCGCGAGGCCGTCGCAGCTCTGCACGTGCTCGTCGGTGGTGTCCGTCACGTCACCTCTGTGCCTGGACTCTTGACGATGCTCCGAGGGGCTTTTCGGCCGTTGCCCCGCAGTCCTTGAGGATCGCTCCGCAGATGGTAGCAGCTGAGCGGCCGGCTGCGGGCGCTGTGACGATCGGGCGTTGAGCGCTGTGAAGGTCAGGCGCCCAGTCCTGTGACGATCAGGCGCCCAGCAGCTCCTTGCCGAGATAGGGGACCAGGACGGCCGGCACGGCGATGGTGCCGTCGGCCCGCTGGTGGTTCTCCATGATGGCGACGATGGTGCGGCCGATGGCGATGGCCGTGCCGTTGAGCGTGTGCACGAAGCGCGGACCCTTGTCCGTGCGGTAGCGGCACTGCAGGCGCCGCGCCTGGTAGTCGGTGCAGTCCGAGCAGCTCGTCAGCTCGCGGTAGCGCTGCTGACCCGGCAGCCAGGCCTCGCAGTCGTACTTCTTGGCGGCCGGCGCGCCGAGGTCGCCGGCGGCGATGTTGACGACCCGGTAGGGGAGCTGCAGGCCGCGCAGGATCTCTTCCTCGACGGAGAGGATGAGCTCGTGCTCGGCCGGCCCGTCCTCGGGCAGGCAGAAGCTGAACATCTCGAGCTTGTCGAACTGGTGGACACGGAAGATGCCGCGCGTGTCCTTGCCGGCGGCGCCGGCCTCGCGGCGGAAGCAGGTGGAGGTGCCGGCATAGCGCAGCGGCAGGCTCTCGGCCGCCAGCATCTCGTCCATGTGCATGGCCGCCAGCGGTACCTCGCTGGTGCCGACCAGGCAGTCGCCGTCGACCGTCTGGTAGACCTGCTGGCGGTCGGTGGGGAAGAAGCCGGTGCCGTACATGGCCTCTTCCCGCACCAGCACCGGCGGCACGACCGGCCGGAAGCCGGCGCCGGTCACCACATCGAGCCCGTAGCGCAGCAGGGCCATCTGCAGGAGGACGAGGTCGCCCTTGAGATAGGCGAAGCGCGAGCCGCTCACCTTGGCGGCGCGTTCCATGTCGATGAGGTCGAGCGCCAGACCGAGGTCGAGGTGGTCGCGGGCCTCGAAGTCGAAGGCCGGCGGCGTGCCCTCGTGACGCAGCACGACGCTGTCGTCCTCGCCGCCCTCGGGCACGTCGTCGAGCGGGATGTTGGGGATCTCGAGGAGCATGTCCTTGAGGCGCGCCTCGATGTCGACCAGGCGCGCCTCCTCGGCCTTGAGCTGCTCGCCGAGCGTCCGCATGGCCGCGAAGCGCTCCTGCAGCGCGGCTTCGGCGGCGGCCTTCTCATCCGGCCCCATGCTCTTCATGGCGCGCTTGGCCCGCGCGACCTCCTCGCTGACCGCATTGCGCGTGGCCCGGCGCTCTTCGACGGCCGTGGTGAGCCGCCGGCGCTCCTCTTCCACGGCGAGGAACTCATCGAGCGACTGCGTGCTCCCCCGCCGCTGCAGCGCCTCTCGCACCAGCTCGGGATGGGAACGCACCAGCTTGACGTCGAGCATCGTCTCTCCTCGCCTTGGCACAGGGTCGCCGCCGTGCCGACGGTGCATCGTCCCCTGCGGGCACGCGGGTCGCCCGGGTGCTCATCCGGGGATGCGGGCCGGACGCCGGCACGGCCGGTCCATCGTACCGCGCCGTGGCCGCGTCTGGCGACCGCGTCGCCCGGTGGCGCCGATCGTCGGCGCGGTCCGCGGTGGCTAAGCTTCGCCGTCTCCGGTGCGTTCTCTGTGCAACGGCGGCAGTCCGGGGCCGACCCCGGTAGAATGTGCCTTCCGATGCGGCCCGTCGCGGGCGCGTACAGCGCCGACGGCGGGCCGTGGCCGATGAGAACGAGCATGAGGTGGGGACGAATGCACGGTGCAGCGCGATGCCGACGGGACCGGATGTGGTGGACGCGAGTGGCGGCCAGCGGGATCGGCGTGCTGCTTCTCCTCGCCGTCTGGCTGCTCGCCGCCCCGGTCGCTCGCGCCGCCACGGTCATCGACTACCAGCTCGTCAAGGGCACCGTCGTCTACGGCAAGCAGGTCGAGCTGCGCGGCACGGTCCAGCCGGCGGCGGCCGACCAGCAGGTCGCGATCGTGCTCAACGGCGCCGACATCGCGACCGTCGTCACCGCCGCCGACGGCAGCTTCAGCTTCAGCTTCACGCCCAAGACCGGTGGCGTGGTCGCCGCCCGCGTGGTCGCCGACGGCAGCGTCGGGCCAGACCTCGCCTTCGGTGTGCAGCCGCGCATCGTCACCAAGGTCACCGGCGCCAAGGCCTACTTCAAGGCCCGGCTGCGAGTGGTGGTGGCCCCGAAGCAGTATCGCGGCAAGATCGTGGCCGCCGTCATCCACAACGGCAAGGAGGTCGGCAAGACCATCCGCTGGGTCAGGAACGGCAAGGCCAGGCTCAGCCTGCCGGCGCCGGGCGTGGGGCGGTTCAAGGTCAAGATCACCCTGCTGGCCCGCGACGGTTTCAGCGAGCGCACCGTCTACCGTCGCTTCAAGACCACGTTCCGCACGCTGCGCGTCGGCTCGCGCGGCCCCGACGTCAAGCTGCTGCTCAAGGAGTTGCGGCGCCTGCGCTTCCGTACGCCGGGCCTCACGACCTACTACTCGTCCAGCGTCGCCGATGCCGTCATGGCCTTCCAGAAAGCCTACGGCCTGCCGCGCACCTACGTCTTCGGCCCGCGGGACTGGCGCAAGCTCGACCGAGCGAAGACCCTGCGACCGAGATACTCGGGTTCCGGCCTGCACATCGAGATCAGCAAGGGAAAGCAGATCCTGATGGTCGTCCGCGACGGCTCGCCGATCGGCATCATCCACGTCTCCACAGGGGCGACCGGCAACACGCCGGTCGGGACCCATCGCATCCTCTGGAAGGCCTACTCGGCGCCGACGCCGTACGGCGGCCTGCTCTACTGGGACATGGAGTTCTACCCGAGCTTTGCCATGCACGCCTATCCGTCGGTGCCGCCGTATCCCGCCAGTCACGGCTGCGTGCGCCAGCCGAACTGGGTGGCGCCGTGGACGTACCGCATGTCCTACGTCGGCGAGACCGTCCACGTGTACTGAGCCGGCCGGCTCGATCCGCTCGCCGCGCAGGACCCCGCCGGGATGCCGCGGCCACCGCGCACTGCTGCGGGGCTGCGGCTCAGCGGCGGGCGAGCGGCACCACGAACTTGTGGGCCGTGTGCGTGAGCGAGAACGCCGCCACCTTGACGTCGGTGAGGCCGGCGTTCCGTCCGGCGCCGATAACGTCGTCGACGCTCACGCCCGATCCCTCCTTGGGTCGCACGACCCACAGGGCGCCGTCCCGGGCGAGCAGCGGCTCATAGGAGGCGATGGCCGCCAGGTCCTCCGGGCGCCCGACGCCGAGGAACACCACATCCACCGGCTCGCCGGCCGCGGCGGCGCGGTCGACGACCGCCGAGGCGCGGCTCTTGAGGCGCCGCCGGAAGCCCAGGTCGGAGATGCCGGCGACGATGGCTCTGGCCCCCGGCCTGACGCCGAGGCTGTCGAGCAGCGAGCGCGGCTCGCGGATCAACCCGGCCCACTGCTGGGCGCGGCGCGGTCCCAGGTCGAACAGCGCCTCGCCGCCGCCCCACGTGACGCGCAGAGAGCCTCGGTGCACCCGCAGCAGATCGATCTCCAGCAGCGGGATGACGATCCGGAAGGCGCCGTCGAAGAGCAGGCGGTCGTCTTCCAGGGTGAGGATCCCGAGCCCGCGGCGGTCACCGGACTCGGCCGAGCAGGCGACCTGGACCGCTGTCATGAGAGCGTCTCTGTGTCGCCGACGGCATCGGCACCGGCGGCGTCGTCGGCGCGCCGCGCGGCCACGTCGACCGCGGCGGTGATGACGTCGAGGCCGCTGCGCAGCGTGCGGTCGTCGGGATCCGGTCGCGCCGGGTCGAAGGCCGAGAAGCTGAGGGCGCGGATGGGGAGGCGCCGATGTACCGCGGCGACGCATCCCCGGAGCTGCCCGGGGTCAAGGCCCGCCGGCGCCGGGTAGTCGACCGCCGGCGCCCAGTCCGGGTCGAGCACATCGATGTCGATGTGGAGATAGGCGCCGCCGCGATCCGGCGGCGGGCCGCCGGGCGCGCCGGCTGCCGCACGCCGCGCGAGAGCGGCGCCCAGGCGCTCGATCGCGGGGCTCAGGGTCGCGGCCGGATCATCGCCGGCGATCAGCTCCGGACCCTCCAGCAGAGCGACCCCGGCGTCGGCCGCGTTGCGCAGCTCGCCCGGGTCGAGGTCACGGCCGCCCACGTGCAGCACCAGCTCCGGCGGAACGCGCCGGCGGCCCAGGGCGGCGACGACGACGTCGCGATGGCAGAGGCCCAGCGCCATGGCGAGCGGCATACCGTCGAGGAAGCCGCTGGGCGACGTCTGCGGCGTGTTGAGGTCGCCATGAGCGTCGAACCAGACGAGGGCCGCTGCCGCGGCTCCGAGACCGGCCGTGACCCCGAGCGCGATGTTGCAGTCGCCGCCGAGCACCACCGGCAGGTGCCCGGCGGCGGCGGCCCGGCTGACGTGCCCGGCCAGCTCGGCGTCGAGATCGAGGACCGCCGCCAGCTCGTCGTCGGGCGGCCGTGGCGGCTCGACGACGAGCGTCTGCACCTGGTGACCGGCGGCCCGCAGTCGCTGTTCCAGACCGGCGCCCAGGTAGCGCTCCGGTCCCAGCCCGGGGCCCACCCGGGGCCGGCCGAGGTGGCAGGGCACGGCGATCAGCGAGAGGTCCACGTGTGCCTCCGGCCACCTCTCAGCGGCGCTGTGGGACCGCCGCTCATCGCAGGCGCTTCTCCATGACGATCATGTGTGGCCGTTCTTCCTCTCGCCGCATGACGAAGCTGTGGGCGCGGTAGAGACCGACGGAGTGACGGTCGGTCTCCGGCAGCGGGGCGGCGAGGCGACCGATGCCGCGGCTGTAGGCGAGGCCCTCGGCCCAGTCGAGCAGGCGATGGCCGACGTGCTGCCCCTCGAAGGCCGGGTTGATGCAGACGCAGCGCACCGTGAGGCAGTCGGCGTCGGCCTCGACCTCCGTGGCGACGTAGCCGGTCAGCTCCGCCGGCTCTCGGGGCGACTCTGCGACCCAGACGTCGGCGCGCTCCATCAGGGCCAGGAACTCCTCCTCGTGGAACAGCTCCGGATGCCCGGTCGCCTCGGCCAGCGGTCTCAGCACCTCCTCGGCGAGGGCGAAGACCAGGCTGCGATCGCCCTCTTCCATGGCGCGGATGTGCACGTGCAAGTCGTCCATGCGGCTCACCTCGCGTGCTCTGCGATCGGGACACCGGGTCGGCGCCAGCGCCGCCCGCCGACCCCGTCAGGATATCAATGCTCGGCGCCGGAGTGTCAGAAGGGATACGAGCCCAGCACGCGTAGCCAGGGCAGCTTGCAGGCGAGGCACTTGAGCGCCTGCGCCACCGACGGATCGTCGCTGCGTCCTTCGAAGTCGATGAAGAAGACGTAGTGACCGAGCGCCAGCTTGGAGGGACGCGACTCGACCTTGCTGAGGTTGATGTGCCGGTAGGCGAACTCGGAGAGGATCAGCAGCAGGCTGCCGGGCTCGTCCTGGGCGATGCCGCAGACGATGCTCGTCTTGCAGGCGGTGGCCGGATCCGGAGCGGCGGGCTGGCGGGCGAGGAACACGAACCGTGTGCGGTTGTCGGCGAAGTCCTCGATGTCGTCGCGCAGGACGGTGCACTCGTACATGTCGGCGGCCAGACGGCTGCCGATGGCCGCCCACGGCCGTTCGATGCGGGCGATGCGGCGTACGGCCTCGGCGGTCGAATCGCTCGCTTCGTGCTCGGCGCGGGGCAGGTTGGTGCGCACGAACTCGCGGCACTGGTTGTACGCGTGCGGGATGCTCACGATCTTGCTGATGCGGTCCAGCTCGACCGGCTCGCGGACGATGAGCTGCTGATGGATGGGGTGCGTGATCTCACGCACGATGTGCAGCTCTTCTTCACCGAAGGCCAGCAGGTCGAGCGTGAGTGAGACGGAGCCCTCGATGGAGTTCTCGATCGGCACCAGGCCGAGCTCGGCCTCGCCGGTCTCCACGGCGCGGACCACGTCGCGGATCGACGGGTAGGGGAACGGGAAGCGCTCGCCGGACGGCATGTTGGCGAGCAACGCCTCTTCGGTGAAGGTGCCTTCCGGGCCCAGAAACGCGAGCCTGCCGGATGGGCTCGTCGACGCGTCAGAAGTCAAGCTCCTCACCTCCCAGCCAGTCGTCGTGGCGCCGCGGCGCCCTGGTCTCTGCGCCGGGACGGTCGTCGGCGGCGGCGTCGCCGGGGGACCGGTCATCCGGCCCCGGTGCCGGTGTGTCGGCGTCGGCGGCGGCACTGCGATCGTCGTCGGGCATCGCCGCGGACCGGCCGCCGCTCGCCGGCTCGGTCTCGGTCGCCGTCACCGGCGCCGCGTCGGATGCCTCGTCGGCGGGTGCGGTCGCCGACGCCGGCTCGTCCGCCGCGGCCGGCTGCCGGGAGCCTGCGGTGGCCGGCGTCGAGTCGCGCGCCCCGCCCGGCTGCCGGAGGTCGGCGGCGTCCGGCGCCGGCTCATCCGCGGCGCCCGACTGCCTGAGATCCGGTGTGCCCGACCGTTCGTCCGCGACGAGCGGCGCTGAGTCGCGCGCTTCGTCCGGCTCGTCGTCGACGGGATCGCCTGGTGCAGGGGCGGGCGGCTGCGCGTCGGTCTCCGGTCCCGCGGACCACCAGTCGCTGAACGCCGCGCGGCTGTATGCCGGGACCGCCGTCTCGCCGTCCGGCGCCGCGCCGGACGCTTCGCCTTCTGTGTCGTCTCGTTCCAGCGGACCGGTGGCCGGCGCTGCTGCGTCTGCGGCCGTGCGCCTGACCTCCTCGATGGTGCGTCGGACGTCGCGGGAGAACGTCGAGACCGGGGAGCGGCTCAGCTCGCCGCGCGGCAGCGGCCTGGGGACGGCGCGCTCCACGGCCGACGTCTCCTCGGGCGCCAGCCGCCTGTCCGGCAGACCGTGGTCCAGGAACTTGACGTAGAGCCGTGCCGTCTCCCGCGAGGCGATGATGCTGATGACGATGCCGCTGCGGTAGTTGTCCAGCAGGGCGATCGAGGCGCTCTGCTCGCCGCCGGTATCGGGGAAGGCGTCGAAGCGCACCAGGGCGATGTTGGACAGCGAGGCATCGAGGTCGTGACGGTAGTGCTCGACCTCTTCCGTGAGGATGGTGACCGCCTCGCGCAGGTTGCCGACGTGCTCCTCGAGCTCGAGGACGTACTCGACCAGGTCGCTGGCGCGCCGCTGACCGAGGACGGCCTTCTGCTGCGCGTCGAGGGCGTTCTGACGGCGTGCCAGCCAGAAGGCGGCGCCACCGAGGACGAGCGCCGCCGCCAGGGCCGCCAGGGCCACGTAGGGAGCGATGTCGCCCAGCACGCTCGGGGCCTCAGAGCTTGAAGATGACCGTGTACGTGGCCTTGTTGTTGGTGGCCACCTGCTCCTGGGGCACCGGACCGACCTCCACACGCAGCTTGAGCTCTGGGCCTATCACCGCCGGGTCGAGGTTGAACCCGGCGATCGAGGCGGTCGCTGTCTCGCCCGCCTTGATCGAGGCGATGGCCGCGTTGAGCTTCTGCTGGGAGACGTTCTCGCCCTCGGGCGGGATGAGCGTGACGATCACCGGCACGTCCTTCTCCGTGACGGTGCCCTGGTTCTCCACGCTGACGACGAAGGAGAGCTCGGCGCTCGCCTTGACCTCGTTGGTCTTGCCGGTCGCCAGAGACTGGTCTCCGGGCTGCACCACGACGCCGGCCAGGGCCACCCCGTGGATGCCCTTGAGCGACGCTGACTTGCCGATGCTCTTGAGCATCTTGTCCATCTTCACCGGCGTGAACAGCATGGCGCTGGTGTAGTAGTTCGCCTTGGGCACGGTGACGTTGGTGACGTCTTCGTCGGCCATGACGCGCTGGGACTGCTTGTAGAACAGCGCCTGGTAGTAGGCCTCGGGGCCGGTGAAGAAGCCGCCCAGGCCCGCCAGGCTCTTGGCACTGACGCCGCTGTCGCTGCCCTTGAGCTCGGCCGAGACGGCATCCCGCCACTGGGCGTAGCCGCGCGTGCGGACGGCCATGCCCTGGACGAAGACGGTGTTCTCCTGCCGCAGGTTGTCCGGCGGTTCGAGGCGGGCGGCCTGTTCGCTCACCGCCGTCTGCTCTCTGAGCATGTCGTCGAGCAGCTTGGAGATACCCTCGCGTGTGTAGCTGGTCGGCTCCTGGATCATCTTCTTGAGATCCTGCCCGACCGCGTTGGAGGCGCTGATCGCCTTGTCGACGGCCAGGAAGTACTCCTGATAGGAGGTCACCTTGCGGTTGTGCGAGCAGCTGCGGATCCAGATGGCGAGCAGGAACACGATGACGAACAGCGCCACCAGGGCGATCAGCAGGCGCTGGATGCGGACGTTGCGCCGCGAGCGGGCGGCACGGGGAGGGCGCCCGCCCGTGTTGCCGGCCTTGCTCCGCCCGATCCTCTTTGTGGATGTCCTCTGGGTCCCGGTCGTCTCAGCGCCGGTGGGGGGCTCGTCTTCGAAGAAGCTCACCGCATCGCACCTCAGCGGTCGTGGTGCAGGGGAGGATCTGTGGTGGGCGAGGCGGGACTTGAACCCGCATGCACGTAAGTGCACTAGACCCTGAACCTAGCGTGTCTGCCAATTCCACCACTCGCCCAGGAATCCTGCGGGAACCGCACGCTCGACCGGGATCGGGCCAGGAGTGGCGCCGACCGGACGACCGACGCCCGCGACAGGGTTTGGATTGTACCACACCGAATACAGCTCAGCGGGGCCACAAGGGAGCCATGAGCAGCGCGGCAGCACAACGCACCACACCGGTCGTCGCCGACTGGCGGCGCCGCTATCAGATCGTCCGCCCCCTCGGCAGCGGCGGATCCGCCACCGTCTACGAGGCGATCGACCACGAGCTCGGGCGGCGCGTCGCTCTCAAGGTGACCGACGAGCGCCGCGGCCTTTCGGCACGTGTAGCTCGTGAGGTCGAGACCGTCGCCGCGCTCACCCACCACGGCATCGTCCGCCTCTACGACGTGTTCGCCGACGGCGAACACAGCTTCATCGTCTACGAGCTCGTCGAGGGCGACACGCTGGACACGGTGGTCGGTGTACTCCCGGACGACGATGTCGTCGAGGTCGGCGCCCAGATCCTCGAGGCGGTCGCGCACGCGCACGCTCAAGGCGTGGTGCATCGCGACATCAAGCCGCAGAACGTGATGCTCACGCACCGGGGACGGGTCAAGGTGATGGACTTCGGCATCGCCCGGCTCACCGGTACCGACACATTGACGGCGGAGGGCGACATGCTCGGCACCATCGCCTACATGTCGCCCGAACAGGCCGGCGGCCGCCGCGTGGGGCCGGCCAGCGACGTCTACTCCGCGGCCGTGGTGCTGTACGAGCTGCTCAGCGGTGAGCACCCGACACCGGGCCGTACGCCGGGCGAGAGGCTCGGAAACACGGCCGCCGGGAACACCGTCCCGCTGGAGCTGCGGCGGCCGGACCTGCCGCCGCAGCTGTTGCAGGCCGTGGCGGCGGCGCTTTCCCCGGTCCCGGCCCGGCGACCCAGCGCCGCCGACCTGGCCGACAGGCTGCGCTCGGTCCTCGCCACCGGCGAGCTGCGCCGTCGCCGGGTGGTGTCGGCGGCCGACCTCTCCCGGGTACGGGCGCTCGCCGAGCGGGTGGTCGGCGCCGGTCTGGCCGGTGCGAGCCTGTGGTTCCTCAGCGGCGACCTGCCGGCCTATCCGCCGTCGTGGCGGTTGCCGCTGATGGCCGTGGCGACGGCGGTCTGGGCGGTCGTGCCGTCCGGCGGTCTCGCCTTTCTGCTCGGCGCGCTCGCCTTCCCGCTCTTCAACGTGTCACTGAGCGTCGGCGCTCTGTATCTGGTGGCCGCCGTTCCTACGCTGCTCCTGGCACGCTCGCGTCCGGTGAGCGTGCTCTGGCCGGCGCTGGCGCTGCTCCTGATGCCGCTCTCCGCCACCTTCGTGGCGCCGGCAGCGGCGGCCCTCCTGGGTCGGGTCCGCGGGCCGCTCACGGCCGCCTGGGCCGCCCTCGGCACGTCGTTCTACCTGACCCTCGCCGGCGCCGACGGCTCGCCGTTCACCTTCTTCCACGTGTCCGGGGATGCCGCCGCGAGCATCGCCGGCGCCGACGGCTTCTTCTCCACGGCCGCCGCCGTCGTCAGCGTGCTGCTCTCGCCGGCGGCTCTGCTGCAGGCGGTCGTCTGGGCGGCGCTGGCCGCAGCTCTGCCGTACGTGGGCGGCGGCCCCCGGCTCGAGCGTCGCCTCTGGGCCTGGTCACTCACCTTCGGCGGGTTGTTCGCCGCCTGTGCACTGCTGCCGGCGGCGCTCCTCGGCGCCGCCGTGAGCACGCACGGACTGCTGCTCAATCTGGCGGTCGTGGCGGTGGTAACATTGGGCGTCGCGCTGCCCGGCCTGGGGGGCCTGGATGTCGGCGGCGCAGGCGGTCACGAGACCGGCGGGGCGGGAGACGACGATGGTGTTCAGGAAGATCGAGAAGAAGCTTGAGAAGGCCGTCGAGGGGACCTTTGGCCGCACGTTCAAAGCCAGCGTCCAGCCGGTCGAGCTGGCCCACAAGCTGGCCAAGGAGATGGGCGACAACAAGACGGTCAGCGTCTCCCGCGTGTACGTGCCCAACGTCTACGAGGTCTACCTGTCGCCGGCCGACCACGAACACTTCAGGACCTTCGAATCGGAGCTGACGAGGGAGCTCTCGGCGTACCTGGCGGCGCATGCGCAGCGTGAGGGCTGGACGCTCGTCAGTCCGCCGTTCATCGAGCTCTACGCCGACGATGCCCTGCATCTCGGCGAGTTCGGCATCGCCACCCGTACCGAGGCCGGCTCACAGCCGGCGGTCCAGCCGCCGGCGCAGCCGGCAGGCTTCTCGCAGACGGTCGTCATGCCGTCGGCCCAGACGCCGCCGGTCCCCCAGCCGGGGCCCACGGTCGGCGCCCTCATCATGGGGCAGGACGTGCACGAGCTCGCCGGCGAGGTCACCACCATCGGCCGCAGCCGGCGCTGTGAAGTCGTGCTCTCCGATCCCAACACCTCGCGCCAGCACGCGGAGGTCAGGCGACAGGGCGACGTGTACACGCTTGTGGACCTGGACTCCACCAACGGCGTCTATCTCAACGGCCGGCAGGTGCGCACGGCGATCCTGCAGGAGGGCGATGTCATCGAGCTCGGGGCCACGCGTCTGCGCTTCGAGAGGCATCCGTGCTAGACATCCTTCTCCTCGCGCTCCAGGTCATCACTCTCGTCCTTCTGTTCCTGTTCATCTGGTGGGTCGTGCGCTCGGCTCGCGGCGACCTGACCGCCGGCATGAGCGGTCCACAGCCCACGCGGCAGACGCCGGCGCAGGATTGGGATCGCGGACCGCAGCAGTGGCCGGCTCCGGCCGGTCCGCCCGGCACCGGCGTGGCCGGCGAGTGGCACGGCGAGCCGGACGTCCCGGCGGCGGTCGCCGACTGGGCGGCGCCGGCGACCGTGGCCGGGACGGCCGACTTCGCATGGTCGGACCGGCCTGCCGTGACCCCGTCGGAGGCGGCGCCCATCGAGAGCGTCGCCGCGTCGCCGTCCGCTGCCGACGAGTCGTGGGACGGCGCCGCGCGCGCGTCCCAGGCGGACGTGTCCGCGCCGCGACTGCTGGTGGAGAGCAGCCCCGTCCTGCAGCAGGGCATGGAGATCTCCCTGGAGCGTTCCGTCGGCATCGGACGCTCCCCGGGCAGCGATGTGGTGCTCGACGATCCGTTCGTGTCGTCCACCCATGCCCGCATCGTGCGCCGCGACCACGCCCGTTTCGTCGAAGACCTGGGCAGCACCAACGGCACNNCATCGGCGAGACCGTCTTCCGCTACCAGGAGTGATGCGGCGTGATGCTCGCCGCCCGCTATGCCGCCCGCTCAGACATCGGGCTCAACAGGCAGACCAACGAAGATGCCTGGCTGGTCCGCCCGCCGCTCTTCGCCGTCGCCGACGGCATGGGAGGCGCGCAGGCAGGTGAGGTCGCCTCGCGGGTCGCGCTGCAGACGCTCTCGGGCGCCGCGGCGACCATCGACCCTCGTGACCGCGCGGCCGCCGGTGAGGCGCTGCTGGCGGCCGCCCACCAGGCCAACCGGCGGGTCTGGGAGCTCTCCCGGGAGTATCCCTCGCAGGCCGGCATGGGGACCACGCTGACCGCTCTGGTGCTGTGTCCCAGCGGCGCCCGGCTGGCGCACATCGGCGACAGCCGTGCCTACATGGTGCGCGGCGGCGAACTGACGCAGATCACCGACGACCACTCGCTGGTCGCCGAGATGGTGCGCAGCGGCGAGCTCGCGGAGGGCCAGGCGCCCGGTCACCCGCTGCGGAGCGTCCTCAGCCGCGCGCTGGGCACCGAGCCGGAGCCGCAGATCGACCTGCTCGACGTGGACCTTGGATCGGGAGACGTCGTCCTGCTGTGCAGCGACGGCCTCACCGGACCGGTGCCGGACGACCGCATCGCCGAGCTTCTCGGCCGCGACGATCCCGAAGCGGCGGCCGAAGCGCTGGTGACGGCGGCTCTGGATGCCGGGGGGCCGGACAACATCACCGTCGTGGTCATCCGGCTCGAGGAGGCGACGCCCGCCGCCGCAGCACACGGCGTCGGTACCCAGGATGCGGCGCCCGCCGCCGCGACCGGTGCGGTCGCGCACGCCGCCACCGGATCGGCGGACGGCGTCGCAGCGGCTCCGGATACCGACGGCGACGCTGCCGCCGCATCCGGACAGACGCCCGCCGCCGGGTCGGCCGGCCCGCCCGACGCCGGACGCACCGCTCAGCTGCCGACCGCCGAGACCGCCGCGCCGGACACGACCGCCGAGCCGGCGACCGCCGAGGCTGCCGCCGGACCCATGACCGAGCCCACCGCCGAGCTGCCGACCGCCGAGCTGCCGATCGCTGAGCCGGCCGCCCGGCCGGCCGCCGGACCTGCTCCCAGAGTGGAGCCCGCTCCCGGACCCGGCGCCGCAGCGGCTCCGATCGGAGCGGCGCCCGGTCTCGCCCCGGTGCAGCCGCCGGACGCCGCCGCCGCCGCGCGGCCGACCGGCAGGCGACGCTGGCTCTGGCGCCTGATCGCCGCGGTCGTCGTCCTGGCGGTGGTGGCCGGTGGCGCGCTGGCGCTCGGTCAGCTGGAATGGGTCGGCGCCGACGACGACGACGTCGTCACCGTCTACCGCGGCGTACCGTGGGAGTTCGCCGGCCTGCGGCTCTATCGCGAGCACGAGCGGGCGCCGGATCTGCGCTACAGCGATCTCACGGCGGCGCAGCGACGACGGGTCGATGCCCACTCGGTCGGCTGGTGGGGCTCCGGCGAGCGGCTGCTGGACTCGCTTCGGGCGGGACCGTGACACAGCACCCGGAGGGTGCGGGATGAGACCCAGGGATCGCGAGCTCCTCCTGCTGCTGCTGGCGGCCGTCCTCGCCGTGGTCTCGTACGTGGCCGTCTACTCCGGGGTCTTTCGCGAGATCAGTCGCTGGTCGCTGGTCTACGCCGGCATCTTCGTCGTCATCTTCGCCCTGCTGCACCTGCTCATGCGGTTCAGGCTGGCCGAGGCCGACCCTTATCTGCTGCCGGTGGCCGCCCTGCTCACGGCCATAGGGCTGGCCGAGATCTACCGTATCTCCCCGTCGCTGGCGCTGCTCCAGGGGCGCTGGCTGGTGGCCGGTGCGGTGGTGTTCGTCCTCACCGTGCTGCTCATCCGCGACCCAGTGAAGCTCGACCGCTACCGGTACATCATCGGCGCGCTCGGGCTGCTGCTCCTGGCGGTGACCATCGTCTTCGGCACCGAGATCAACGGCGCCAAGCTCTGGATCCGCTTCGCAGGCTTCGGGTTCCAGCCGGCGGAGTTCGCCAAGATCTGCATCGTCATCTTCCTGGCCGGCTACCTCAACGACAAGAAGGAGCTGCTCAGCGTGCCGACCGGCAGGCTGTTCGGCATGCCGGTGCCGCGGGTGCGCTATTTCGGCCCGCTGCTCGTCATGTGGGCCCTCTCGATCCTGCTGCTGATCTTGCTGCGCGACTTCGGCGCCTCGCTGCTCCTGCTCACGATCTTCATCGCGCTCATCTACATGGCCACCTCCCGCCTCGTCTACGCGCTCGTCGGCATGACGCTCTTCGGCATCGGGGCCTTCCTCGCCTACGAGCTGGTACCGCACGTCCAGGACCGCTTCGCCATCTGGCTCGATCCCTGGGCCACCGCCGACACCACCGGCTACCAGCTCCTGCAGTCGCTGTTCACCATGGCCGACGGCGGCGTGCTCGGCCAGGGTCTGGGGCGCGGCTACCTGCTGTTCCCCGATGGCCGGCCGGTGGTCCCCGACCTGCAGACCGACTTCATCTTCTCGGCCGTCGCCAACGAGCTGGGCATGCTGGGAGCCATCGGTATGATCCTCTGCTACCTGCTCTTCTGCTGGCGCGGCTTCCACATCGCCATCTGGGCGCCGGACGGCTTCTCCAAGCTGCTGGCGGCCGGGCTCTCGGCGGCGTTTGCGCTGCAGACGTTCATCATCATCGGCGGCGTCACGCGGCTCATACCGCTCACCGGCATCACGCTGCCTTTCGTAAGCTACGGCGGCAGCTCGCTGCTGGCCAACCTCATGCTGCTGGCACTGCTGCTGATGGTCTCCCACAGGTCCAATGTGGTGCTGCGCGGCACCGCGGCCGAGCGCTTCAGACTGGCGGAGGGAGGGTGAGCGAATGAACAAGGCGATCGTGCGGACGTTCATGGCGCTGGCCGTCCTGTTCGCGGCCCTGATGGTCAACGTGGTGTACATCCAGGTGATCCGCGCCGGGGCCCTCAGGGACAAGCCTCAGAACCGGGCCCGCATCCTCCAGGAGGCGCGGGTCGAGCGCGGCCGCATCCTGGCTTTCGACGGCTCAGTGATCGCCGGCTCGCGCAAGCGCGACGGCTACTGGCAGCGCACCTACCCGCAGGGTCGCTTCGCGCCGCAGACCGTCGGCTACAGCTCGCTGCGCTACGGTCAGAGCGGGATCGAGGCGTCGATGGACGACTACCTGACCGGTCAGGCGGTCGACCTCGGCCTGCGGAGCTGGCTCGATCGTCTGCTCGACAGGGACCCGGAGGGCGCCGACGTCAGGCTCACGCTGGTGCCGGCGGTACAGAAGGCGGCGCGGCAGGCGCTCGGCTCCCAGACCGGCGCCATCGTGGCGCTCGACCCCGTCACCGGGGCCGTCATGGCGGTCGCCTCGACGCCCGACTACGACCCGGCACAGCTCGTCGACCGCTTCGCGCAGCTCAGCAAGAGGGAGAGCGCGCCGCTGCTGGACCGTGCCCTGCAGGGTCTGTATCCGCCGGGCTCGTCGTTCAAGGTGCTCACCGCCGGCGCCGCCCTGCAGACCGGCGTGGCGACCCCGGAGACTGTCTTCGAGGACACCGGCACCTATCGGGTCTCCGGGGGCAAGGTGACCAACTACGGCGACGAGGTCTTCGGCGTCAACACGCTCACCGAGGCGCTGACGTACTCGATCAACACCACGTTCGGCAAGCTGGGCAACGAGCTGCGCCGCCAGCGGCTGATCGCGTACATGGAACGCTTCGGCTTCTGGGACCGGCCGCCGCTCGAGCTGCCGCAGTCCATGGTGCGCATCAGCGGCCGCTTCGACGACGACGCGCTCCTGCCGCCGGGCGCGCCGATGGACCCGCTGGCGGTCGCCTGGGCGGCGGTCGGCCAGGAGCAGGTGCTGGCCACGCCGCTGCAGATGGCGCTGGTGGCGGCCGCCGTCGCCAACGGCGGCCGCATCATGCAGCCCTATCTGGTCGACCGCGTGATCACCGCTCAGGGCGGCGAGGTGCGGGTGACGAAGCCGGTCGTCTGGAAGGAGGCGCTCGACGCCCGGCACGCCGTGCAGCTCAACGAGATGATGCAGCAGGTGGTGGACGTCGGCACCGGCACGGCAGCGGCACTCTCGGGTATCGACGTCGCCGGCAAGACCGGCACGGCGGAGCGTGGCGATGCCAACCAGGCCTGGTTCATCGGCTTCGCGTCGGCGGAGGCGCCGCGCGTCGCGGTGGCGGTGACCATCGAGGACACGCCGGGCACCGGCGGCGCCGTGGCGGCGCCGCTGGCCGCCGCAGTCATGCGAGCGGCGCTCGACGAGGACGCACTGCCGTGAGGGGGTACAATCCCGCGACATGACCGACGACTTCGCACAGGGACATCTGATCGGCGACCGCTACCGGGTCCTGGGCACGCTCGGCCGCGGCGGCATGGCGAGCGTGTATCTCGCCGAAGACACCACGCTCGGCCGGCGCGTCGCCATCAAGGTGCTGCACAAGCGCTTCGCCGACGACGAGAAGTTCGTGGAGCGCTTCCGCCGCGAGGCCAAGGCGGCGGCCGGCCTCAATCACCCCAACATCGTGGGCGTCTACGACTGGGGTCAGGTCGGGGCGCAGAACTACATCGTCATGGAGTACGTCCAGGGCGAGACGCTCAAAGACCGCGTGCGCCGCAGCGGCCGGCTCGATACCTCGCAGGCGGTCGCCATCACGCTCGAGCTGCTCGCCGCCGTGGCCGCCGCCCACGCCCGCGGGGTCGTGCATCGCGACGTCAAGTCCCAGAACATCCTCATCGACACCGAGGGTCGCGTGAAGGTCACCGACTTCGGCATCGCGCAGGCGGGCGACCCGTCGATGACCGAGGCCGGCTCGATCCTGGGCACGGCCCAGTATCTGGCGCCGGAGCAGGCGCGCGGCGAGCAGGTCGACGAGCGCTCGGACCTCTACTCGGTCGGCGTGGTGCTCTACGAGATGCTCACCGGCTCGGTGCCGTTCAAGGGCGACAGTGCCGTCACGGTCGCCCTCAAGCACGTCAATGAGCGGCCGGCCGAGCCGGCCGAGCTGGTCACCGGACTGCCGTACACGCTCAATCAGGTCGTGCTCAAGGCGATGGCCAAGGACCCGGCGCTGCGCTACTCGAGCGCCGCCCAGTTCGGCGCCGACCTGCGGGCCGCCATGACCGGTGGCCCGGTCCTGGCAGCGGCCTACCACGTCGGCGGTGAGGGAATGCCGCCGGCCGCCACGACCATCGCCGGCGAGCAGGCGACGCGCGTCATGACGGCCCGCGACCGGGCGGAGGCCCGGGTGCCGGGCGGCGGCTCGCGTGCACAGGGCCGCGAGCGCCGCGACGGCAGCGACCGGCGCAGTCGTCCGCCCTGGTGGCTCTGGCTGATCGTCGTCGTGGTCGTCGCCGGTCTGGCGACCGCCGGCGTGCTCATCTACCGGTCCATCGGCGGCGGCGGGGAGGCCGTGCCCGATGTCGTCGGCATGCAAGAGAACAGAGCCACGGTCGCGCTCGTCGAGGCCGGGTTCCGGGTGGAACGCAACGAGGGCTTCTCCGACGAGCGCGAAGCCGGCGTCGTCTTTCGGCAGCAGCCGCCGGCCGGCACGGATCTGCGCGAGGGCGGCACCGTCGAGATCTGGGTCAGCAAGGGCCCCAGCGCCGTCGAGGTGCCGGACTTCAACGGCCAGTCGCCCGAGGCGATCGAGGCGTGGCTGGAGGAGAACGGCGTGGAGGGAGAGCGCAAGACCGGCCGCAACGACACGGTCGAACAGGGCCTCGTCTACAAGACCGATCCGGCCGCCGGGGAGACGGTCAAGCGCGGTGCCACGCTCACGTACTGGATCAGCAGTGGGCCTCGCCGGGCGACGGTGCCCGACGTCGTCGGTATCAGCCAGTCCGATGCCGGCGCCGCCATCGAGGGCGCCGGCCTGGTGGTCGGCACGGTCGACCAGCAGACCAGCGAGACGGCGCCGGCCGGCACGGTCATCGGGCAGGACCCGGCGGCCGGCACCGAAGTCGACCGGGGCGCGGCTGTGGACCTGATCATCAGCAGCGGCTCACCGACCCCCACGCCGACGCCCACCGAGACGCCGGCGGTCGAGGTCCCCAGCGTCGTGTCGATGGACGAGGGGACGGCGACGGCGACGCTCGAGGCCGACGGCTTCGTGGTCAACGTCGTGTACATGAGCGAGGCCATCGAGCCGCCCGGCACGGTGCTGGCCCAGAACCCGGCCGGCGGTACCATGCGGCCGCCGGGTTCACGTGTGACGATCACCGTCGAGCAGCCGTAGCGGGTCGCCGGGACCGTACCCCGGGCGGGTCGGCGGCGGACCGGATGCAGAAATGGGGCGGGGCGGCCGTGCGGCCGCCCNNCCCCGCCCCGTTCCTCTCGGCTTCCGGCGCCCGGCGCCGGCGACTGGTCTCGCCTTAGTTGGCCTTCACGATCTGGAAGTTCAGCGTACGGACCTTGTCGGTCGCGGTCGGCAGGCTCTTGACGCGCTTCTTGGTCCGCTTGAAGCCGGCCTTGTCGACCCAGGCCTTGTAGATGGTGTTGGGCTTGAGCGTCACCTGGACCTGGTAGACGCCCTTGGCGTCGGTGTAGACGTCCCAGTTGAGGATCTGGACCTTGGCCTTGGCGACCGGCTTCCGCGTCTTCTTGTTGATGACCTTGCCGGTCAGGATGGTCGGCAGCACCTGGCACTTGAACACATGGTTGACCGCGTGGCCGGGGTGGCTGTGGATCTCGGCCGTGCTGCGGAAGTAGTGAGTGGGGCTCACGAAGAACTCACCCTTCTTGTTGGTCTGTGTCTTGAGGTTGACGGCGAAGTCGAAGCTGCCGAAGCCATCGGTGCTGTCCATCAGGATCGGCTTGCCGGTGGTGAAGTCGTGCAGCCAGACGGAGGCGCCGGTCAGGTTCTTCTGCCAGTAGCTGCGGCCGACGCCGCCGTAGCCGATGACGTAGCCGTAGACCTCGGTGTTGTTGGGATCGGCGCGGAAGGTGGCGGCGCCGGCGCCGGGCGCCAGCACACCGAGGGTGAGCAGGGCGGCCAGGCCCGCCAGTAGCAGGATACGGATGCGTCTCATGAGTCCTCCTCTGTGGCGCCCCCGGCGCCGATCGACCAGTGCGGAGCAGCGTCAGATGCAGCGACGCGAAGCTCGGACCACCGAATGCCCATACATCGGCAGCGGCGGCCGCGTCCTTTAGGCTCACGCCTCACAGCCGGTCCGCGAGCCCGGCCGCCCGATTCACCAGCCGAAGTGCTTCTGCATCAGAGGGAAGAGGAAGTAGACGAGGAAGGCCAGCGAGACGACGTAGAGGAGCCAGTGCACCTGACGCCATTCGCCGCGCGCGAGGCGGACGGTGACGTAGGCGAGAAAGCCGGCGCCGATGCCGTTCGTGATGCTGTAGGTGAGCGGCATCACCGTCATGGTGAGCGTGGCCGGCAGGCCGAACGCGAGGTCGGTGAAGTCGATGGCCGAGACTGCTCGCACCGTGCCGGCGCGACGGTCGACGGTGACGTGTTCCCGTGTCAGCGTGCGCATCATGTAGTACCCGACGATCACCAGCGCCGGCGCCGTGGCCGATGCGGGTACCACGTCGACGAGCGGCGAGAGCGTCATGGCGGCGAAGAAGCAGAGCGCCGTGACGACGTTGACCCAGCCGGTGCGGCGGCCGCAGTCTACCGTGTCGCCGGCCGCTCGTTGACAGCCCCGCCGCGCCGCCGGTATGGTCGCCGATGTCCGCGGCGGCTGGGCCCGCGACGCGTCGACGACGCGCTCGCAGGGCAGGAGCCTCTCCGGTCGGGGTGCGCTCGCACACCGTCCGGCTTCAAGGGCAGCGCCGGACAGCCGGACCGACTGGGAGCAGGTGGACGAAGACCCGGGGCTGCTGGCCCTCTCCGACCTTGAGTCGATGACGGTCGTCGATGCCGAGGGCATCGAGATCGGCGAGATCGTCGATGTGGTGGTGACCATGGCCGAGGAGCCGCCGGTCGTCTCGGCGTTCTTCATCGGCGATCACGAGCAGCTCGCCGCCAGCTGGGCGCAGGTCGCTGAGATCGATGTCGACCGGGAGCGCTTGCGCCTCAACGTCCCGCGCCAGCGGGTCAAGGCCGCCGCGCTGCGCGCCGACGAGCTGGCGCTGGTCGACGCGGTCCTGGACAACCAGGTGCTGGACAAGCGCTCGCGGCGCTTCGTCCGGGTCCAGGATGTGGCGCTGCAGACGCGCGAAGGCAGGCTTACCGTCGCCGGCATCGACGTCAGCGGCGGCGCCGTCATGCGGCGTATCGGGCTCGGGTTCCTCGCCCGCCGCCGGCACGTCACACCCGACGACGTCGTGCCCTGGGATGCCGTCAATCTCATCTCGCTGCGGCTCTCACGGCTCAACTTCGTCGAAGCCTTCGCCGAGGTCGCCGACATGCATCCGGCCGACCTCGCCGACGTGATCTCCCAGGTCGGCCCGCGCGAGCGGGCGGCGGTGCTCGGCGCGCTCAACACGCAGCTCGCCGCCGACACGCTGCAGGAGATGGAAGACGAGCTGCGCTCGGCGGCGCTGCTGGAGATGGAAGTCGAGCGGGCGGTCGCCGTGCTTGCCGAGATCGATCCCGACGACGCCGCCGACATCCTTGCCGAGCTGCCCGACGACGCCGCCGAGACGCTCCTCGCCGGGCTGCCTCAGGCCGACGCCGAGTCGTTACGCGGCCTGGCGAGCCATCCCGACCATTCCGCCGGGGCGCTCATGACCACCGACTTCGTGACGCTGCCGCGCGGCATCACCGCGGCGGAGGCGCTCGCCCGCATCCGCGCCGAGGGCCCCGAGGAGCACGCGCTCGCCATCGTCTTCGTCCTCGACGACCGGCAGCGCCTGTGCGGCGTCGTGGCGCTGGGTGAGCTGGTGCTCGCCGACCCCGACCGTCGCCTGGAGAGCTTCATGGAAGACGACGTGGTCACCGTCACGCCCGACGTTCCGGAGGAGGAGGTGGCGCGCCTGATGACGCACTACAACCTCCTGGCCCTGCCGGTCGTGGAAAAGGACGGCCATCTCGCCGGGATCGTGACGCTCGACGACGCGCTGGAAGCGGTGCTGCCCGACGAGCTCACGCAGCGGCTGCCGCGGCTGTTCCGCTGACGCCACCCGTGCCGTCAGGGCAGCGGGCGCCGGATCTCAGATCGGCTGGGCGGCGGCGTGCTTCTCGATCCGGACGTCGAGGCCGGCCCAGCGCGGCACGGCGATCAGGGTCGCCAGGTCGAGACGGTACAGCGTCACGTCGCCCCTGCTGCGGATCGGGCGGAAGCCGCTGCCCTCGAGCACCTCGTGATTGAAGAGGTTGCGCTCGTGCAGGTAGCCGCGGAAGCGGTCCCCGACGCCGGTCGGCCGCAGGGCGAACGCCTCCAGGGCCGTCGCCTGGCGGAGCTTGAGCGCCGCTTCCAGATCCTGCAGGAGCCACTGGAACCCGTGCAGGAACTCGTCGTCGTAGAAGAACGCGCAGGTCATCAGCCAGGCATCGGGGCCGGCCGGCCCGGCCGGCAGGCGCCGCGCGTGGGGGACCAGGGTCGAAGGCGCGGCATGGACCGATCCGAGCACGGCTTGGTCGTCGAGCGCTACTTTGCCGAAGAGCCCGGTCTCCAGCTCGACGGCGCGCTCCCATGCCCGCCGGTCGACCCGGCAGAACGGGTCCGGTCGTTGCCACCACGTGCAGTCACGACACGGCGGACCGAGCAGGTCCCGACTGCCGGTGGTGAGATCGACGGTGCGCATCGACTCAGGCGCGATCAGTCGTCGGCGCCGGACTGAGCACCGGCATGGTACCCGTCGCCGGGTTCGCCGTCGCCGGGGTCCGCGGGATCGACGATGTCGTCGACGCACAGGCGTACGTCGCGGCACGACGGCAGGTCATGGCGCACGTATCGGCGCAGCGCCTGCTGCGTGGCTTCGGCGACAACGGGGATGGGGTGTCCCACGGCGACGACGATGTGGACCTCCAGCACCGGAGCGGTCTCGTCGCCGAGCAGGCGCACCGGACCGTGCCAGTCGAGCTTGACACGCTCGCCGAGCATCTGCAGCGGATTGCGGTGCAGATCGACGACGCCGGGGACCTCCCTGACGACCTGCCACACGGCGGCCGTGAGGTCTTCCGGAGAGATCCTCGAAGGTTGTGTCTGGGTCACGTCCACCCCGGTATCGCGTGACGCGTGCGTCGCCGGTCGGCCGCCGGCGTCCGGCCGCCGTCTGTCCGGCGGCATCGCTGATCCGATTATAGCGTCCACCCGCGCGGCGCTGGATCCCCACTCGCGCCTCGCCGTCGCCGTCCGGCATGCCGTCGTTGTCGGCGGCGTTTGCCTGCCGTCAGTCCGGCTCTCTATACTCACGCCGGTCCGACGGGCGGCGTTGAAGGCGTCACGCCGCCGTCGGCGAACCCGTATGGAAAGCGCCTCAGAACAGACTCAGGACGTCATCTACTGCGCCGAATGGGTGCTGCCGGTCACGGCTGCCCCGCTGCGCGCAGGGGCGGTCCTGGTCCACGGCGAGCGCGTCGCCGCCGTCGGCCCGGCGCTCGATCTGGCGGCCGCCAATCCCCAGGCCGACGTGGTCGATTTCGGCGCCGCCGTCCTCATGCCGGGCTTCGTGAACGCCCACTGTCATCTCGAGTACGCGACCTTCCGCGGCATCTTCGACGACGAGGAGTTCGGCGACTGGATCGTACGCCTCGTCGACGCCAAGGCCGCCTTGTCGCCGAGCGACTATCTGCACAGCGCCCTGCTGGGTGCCGCCGAATGCGTCGCGTCGGGCATCACGACCATCGCCGACACCGCGTTCGGCGGCGAGACGCTGCTGGCCGCCGCTCAGGCGGGACTGCGCGGCCGCCTCTACCTCGAGGTCTTCGGCATCGACGACTCACGGCTCGACGAGACCATGGCCGAGCTGCAGGCGCGGCTCGAAGGCGCCCGCGCCGCGGCGCCGCCGCAGATCGAGATCGGCATCGCGCCGCACGCGCCGTACACGGTCTCCAGCCGCCTCTATCAGACGATCGCCGGCTACGCGCGAGAGCATGGGCTCAAGGTGGCCAGCCATGTGGCCGAGAGCCGCGAGGAGCTCACGTACATCCGCTCGGGCTCGGGCAAGTTCGCCCACGACTTCCGTGAGAAGGTCGGCTGGGAACGCATGCTCGTGCAGCCGTACGGCGTCAGCCCCATCAAGTACCTGCAGCAGTGGGGCGTCTTCGACCGCGACTTCCTCGCCGTCCACTGCGTGCAGGCCTCGAGTGACGATATCCGCATCCTCGCCGGCAAGGGGGCGGCGGTGGCGCACTGTCCCAAGAGCAACGCCAAGCTGGGTTGCGGTGTGGCGCCGCTGGCCGAGATGCTGCGTCAGGGTGTCCGTGTCGGCTTCGGGACGGACAGCCCGGCCTCCAGCAACATCATGGACATGTTCGACGAGATGCGCACGGCGCTGTTCCTGCATCGTGCCGTCGAGCGCGACGTCGGTGTGCTCTCCGCGCAGAAGTGCGTGTACATAGCCACGCTCGGCGCCGCCGACGCTCTGGGTCTCGCCGATCAGGTCGGCTCGCTCGAGGCCGGCAAGTACGCCGACCTCATCGCCGTCGACACCTCACGCTCGCACTTCGCGCCGGTCGAGGACCCCTATTCGGCGCTCGTCTACGGCGCCAATCAGGACGACGTCACCTTCACCTGCGTCGGCGGACGCGTCCTCTATCACGATCGCGTCCTGCGATCGCTCGACGCGGAGGCCGTCCGTCAGGGTGGCATCGCCGTGCGTCAGAAGCTGCACGCCAGGGTGCGCGACGGCGTGCGCGTGGGAGACGACCAGTCGGGCTGGTGGCACACCATCGACCGTTCCACGACCACGCCGGACGTTCCCGGCGCCGACCGATAAGAAGAGAGGCACCGTGCTCCTCGACCGCAAACGGGTCAAGTTCTGGCAGCGCATCATCTTCGGCTTCATGGCGCTGCTCATGGCCGGCTTCGGCATCGCCGGCGTCCTGGGCGCCTTCCCCGGCTGCGGCGGCGGTGGTCCGGCGCCGACCACCGAGCGCATCGAGCAGCTCGAGGCTACGCTGCAGGCCAGCCCGACCGCCGCGGCGACGCTGCGTTCGCTGGCCGAGGCGTACCAGCAGCTCGGCGCGCAGGAGCCGCAGGGCTCGGAGGCGCAGATCGCCGCCTGGCAGACCGCTGTGGACTACTACCAACGCTACATCGAGGCGCTCGGCGACCCCGCCGACGACGCCGGCGCCACCCAGAAGCTCGTCGACACGTACATCACCCTGGCCTCGCTGTACACGCAGTTGGGCGACGCCGAGGCGCTGGTGCGCGTGTACGGACAGCTCACCGACCTGCAGCCCAACGAGGCCGAGAACTACCTGTACTACGGCCAGGCGGCGCAGAACGCCGGCCGCACCGACCTTGCCATCCTCGCCTATCGCAAGTACCTTGAGCTGGAGCCGGACTCGCAGTTCGCGGCCGATGTCCGGGCTCTGCTTGAGGAGCTCACGGGAGAGCCGGAGCCGTCCCCGTCGGCTACAGACGGAGGGTGACCATGCAGGACGACGGCAGCGATCAGCCGCAGACGTACGACCCGGTGCAGCGCGGCGTGCCGTTCGCCGTACAGCGCGGGACGCTCGATGACCGCATCGGCCTCATAGCTCTGTGCGGCGAAGTCGATATCTCGACCTCGCCGCGCTTCAAGGAGGCGCTGCAGGCTCTCATCGACGACGGTCTCACCGACGTGGTGGTCGACCTCACGGAGGTCACGTTCATCGACTCGACGGCGCTGGGTGTGCTCGTGGGGGCGGTGCGCAAGCTGCATCCGCTGCAGGGTCGCCTGGTGGTCGTCGCCGAAGGCCACGCCGTCATGCGACCGGTCACGCTGACGGGCCTCGACCGGGTGTTCACCGTGGTGCCGACACGCGAGGAGGCTGCGGCGGCGTTCTGAGCACCGCGCTCCGCCGGGACCGCCGGCGGATCGCCCTCGCGGTCGCGGCAACGGCCATCCGGTCCCGGAGCTGCGTTCTTCTCCGATCATCGTGCGCTGCCGGTGGACGCTCACAGCGGCGTCGCGTCGACAGCCGGTCGTCTGCGGGTATAACCTGCGCGCCGTGCAGCGGCCGGCGCCGCCGTGCGCAGCGGTCACGGCCAAGGCAACGACGAAAAGGCGGGAGATGCCCGACAAGCTGCTCATCATCACCGAGAAGGACATGGCGGCGCGCAAGATCGCCGACATCCTCGGCGATCACGTCGAGGTCACCCGGCACGGCTCGGGCAAGCAGAAAGTCAGCTCGTACGCGTTCGACTGGCAGGGCCGTCCCACCGTCGCCATCGGTCTCCGCGGTCACGTCATGCGCACCGCCTTCCCCGACCGGTACAAGCGCTGGAGCCTCAAGAACCTGCACGAGATGATCCGCGACCCGGACTTCGTCTGGGTCGTCGACGGCGGCGCGCAGACCGTCCTGGGGGCGCTGCGGGCGGCCTCCAAAGGCGCCCAGGAGCTCATCATCGCCACCGACTACGACCGCGAGGGCGAGCTGATCGGCAACGAGGCGCTCGCCATCCTCGGTGGCGAGGCGCTCAAGCGTCATCCGCACGACGACGGCGCCGGCAAGAAGCGCCGCAAGGGCGGGGCTGAGGAGCCGCCGCCGGCGGAGGACGCCGCGGACGCCGGCACCCCGCACGTCCGCGCCATGTTGCCGCGGGCGGTCGTCGACCGGCACCATCGCGTGCGCTACTCGGCGCTCATCGCCGAGGAGGTCAAGGCGGCGTTCGCCAAGCCGACCACGCTCGACTTCCACCTCGCCGACGCGGCGCGTACCCGCCAGGACGTCGATCTGCTCTGGGGCGCCGTGCTGAGCCGCTTCATCTCGTTGGCCTCGTACCGCTACGGCGCCGCCTACCTCTCCGTGGGGCGCGTGCAGACGCCGACGCTGCGCCTGATCGTCGACCGCGAGCGCGAGCGGCGCGCCTTCGTGCCGGTGCCGTACTGGGAGGTGTGGGCCGATCTCGAGAGAGAAGGCCGGCAGCTCACCGCCGGGCACGCGCACGGCCGCTTCGACGCGCAGGCGAAGGCCGAGCGTGCCCAGGCCGAGGCCGACACGCCGCTGGCGACGGTGACCGACTACCAGACGCGGCCGCGCTCGGTGAAGCCGCCGGCGCCGTTCAACACCACCGCTCTCATGAGCGCCGCCTCGTCGGTCGGCGTGTCGCCGTCGCGTGCCATGCGGGCCGCCGAGTCGCTCTACCTGAGCGGTCTCATCAGCTACCCGCGCACAGACAACACGGTCTATCCCAAGGCCCTCGACCTCAACGGCGTGGCGGCCGGCCTCACGGGCTACGGCCCGGTAGCGGGCATCGCGGCCGAGCTGGCGGCGCGCCCGAAGCTCACGGCCACGCGCGGCAACAAGCGCACCAGCGACCATCCGCCGATCTACCCGGTGGGCGTGCCCTCGAGCCCGCTGGAGGGCAACGAGGCCAAGGTGTACGAGCTCGTGGTGCGGCGCTTCCTGGCCACGGTGATGGACGCGGCCCGGATCGAGAGCCAGAAGCTCGAGCTGAGCATCGGCTCGCAACCTTTCGTGGCCCGCGGCAGCCGGGTCGCCGAGGCCGGCTTCCTGGCCGTCTACGGCAAGTACGTGGCCGAGCGCGAGAAGCCGCTGCCGCAGGTGGCCCCCGGCGACACGTTCACCGTCGAGGCCGTACGTCTCGAGGCCAAGCAGACGCAGCCGCCGGGGCGGCTCAGCCAGGGGACGCTCATCGAGAAGATGGAGGACATGGGGCTGGGCACCAAGGCGACCCGGGCCGAGATCATCCAGCGTCTCTACGATCGCACCTACGTGCGCGGCAACCCGATCGAACCGACCGACCTCGGCATGTCGCTGATCGCGGCCTTCGACGCCGCTCTCGACCAGGCGCCGGTGGACATCAGCTCGCCGGCCATGACGGCGCGGCTGGAAGCGGACATGGACCGCATCAGCGAGGGTGAGCTGGGCTGGCAGGCGGTGCTGGCTGAGAGCCAGGAGATGCTCGAACACGCCTGGGAGCGGCTCGACGGCGCCATCGAGGACGTCCGCACGGTGATCCTGGAGGCGGTGCGCCGCGATCAGACGCTCGGCACCTGCCATACATGCGGCGGCGAGATCGTGGCCGTGACGAGCCGCAAGAGCGGCAAGCGGTTCGCCGCCTGCCGGGGGCTCCCCGACGAGCAGGCGGCCGCCGGCGAGACCGAGGCCGGCGGCGCGGCGGCGTCCGGTCCGGCGTCCCCCGGCGGCGGGGCCGCCGCGACACAGGTCGCCGATGACGCCTCGCGGTCTGCCGACGCGCCGCCGAGCGGTCCGGCGGCGGCCTCCGGCGAGCCGGCGGCCGATGCGGCTGCCGGGGCCGGCGAGCCGGCCGACGGCGAGGATACGGCGCCGCGCCGGCGTGGCTGCGGCCAGACGTTCCCGCTGCCGCCCTTCGGCCAGATAGCCGCGGCCGGCAAGGCCTGTCCCGAGTGCGGCTGGCCGATGATCCGTATCGTCGGCGGACGCGGATCGCGGGAGCAGTGCATCGACTACTACGGCTGTCCCTCCAACGCGGCGCTCCGCGAGCGTCGCGAGGCGCGCCGGAACGCCGCCGCCGAGGGGCGCTCGACCGGGACCGCGCGACGTGGTCGCCGCCGCACCAAGAGCTGACGACACCGCGCCCGGCGCATTCGGCGCCGAGCGGTCCCCCGGTGTGGCGGCGGGCGCCCCCGGCGCCGATCGCGGCGGTGCGCTCATCGCGCTCGAGGGCGTCGACGGCTGCGGCAAGTCGACCCAGGCCCGCCTGCTGGTCGAGGCGCTGCAGCGCCGCGGTGCCGCGGTCGGCCCTCTCGACGCCCCGGGTACGGTCGTGCGCGAGCCTGGAGGGACGCCTCTGGGCGAGGGTGTCCGCGAGCTGCTGCTACACCGCGACCACGCCGTCGGCGCCTGGGCCGAGGCGCTGCTGTACGCGGCGGCCCGGTCGCAGCTCGCCCACGACGTCCTGTGGCCGGCGCTGGCCGCGGGTCGTGTGCTGGTGCTCGACCGCTACGTCGACTCGTCGCTGGCCTATCAGGGTCATGCCCGCGGTGTGGGCATCGACGCCGTGCTGCAGGTCAACGCCGCGGCCACCGGCGGTCTGCTGCCGGACCTGTCGCTGGTCCTTGAGCTGCCCCGTCGGGTCGCCGCCGCGCGACGGTCGTCGTCCCCCGACCGGATCGAGGCCGAGGGGGAGGATCTGCAGAAGCGGGTCGCAGACGGCTACGCCGTGCTCGTACGGCGCTTCCCGCAGCGGATGCTCGTCGTGCCGGGGGACGGAGACAGGGCCGCGGTCGCGGCGTCGGTGGCGGACGCAGTCCTGCCGTGGCTCGAGCGGCGCGGTCTGCTCGGCCGGGAAGCATCCGGGGAGCCGTCGTGAGCGGCCGCTTCGAGGCCATCGTCGGTCAGGCGCCGGTCAAGGGACACTTCGACAGGCTGATCGACGGGTGGGCGTCCGGCCGCGGCGGGCTGCACCACGCGTACCTGTTCGCCGGTCAGGACGGTCTGGGCAAGCGCGCCTTCGCGGAGGAGCTGGCGGCGCTGATCGTGGCTCGCGGCAGACATGATGATGCGTACGAGCGGGCGTTGCGCGGCGCTCATCCCGACGTCGGCATCGTCGAGCGTGAGGGCGACCTGATCCGCTACGAGCAGGTCACGCGACTCGTCTCGGAGCTCAGCCTCAAGCCGTTCCTGGCCTCCGAGAGGGTGTGGATCGTCGACGAGGCCGACAAGCTGCATCCGGCCGCCGCCAACAAGCTGCTCAAGAGCCTCGAGGAGCCGCCGGCACACGTGTTCTTCATCCTCGTGAGCAGTGAAGAGGAGAGCCTGCTGCCGACGATCGTCTCGCGCTGCGAGCTGGTGCGCTTCTCGCCGGTGGCGCGGGCCGACGTGCTGGCGATGCTGCGCGCGCGCCAGGGTCTGTCGCCGGGCGTCGCCGGCGCGCTTGCCGATGTCGCCGGTGGATCGCCGGGCAGGGCCGTCGAGCTGGCCGACGATGCGCTCGGGGAGGACCGTCGCGGGGCGTTGATCGACGCGACCCTGCGGGCGGTCGGCGGCGAGCGGGTGGCGGCCGAGGTGGCGGCGCTGGTCACGACCTTCGAGCGCCGGGCGACGGCCGCCGTCGAGGAGCGCGCCGCCGCTGAGTCGGCCGCCGTCGAGGCGTCGATCCAGGACGAGCGCGATCGCGCCTGGCATGTTGAGCGGCTGCGCGACAAGGCGCGTCGAGACGGCTCCCGCCGCTCGCGTCGCGTGGCGATGTGGTGCGCCGACGTGGTCGCCTCGGCGTTGCGCGACGTCTGGGTGGCGAGCATAGACCGGAGCGCGGTACTCTTGAACGGCGATCGTCGCGCGGCCATCGTGGTGGCGGCGACGGGCCATCCGGCGACGTACGCGCGCGCTCTCGACGAGGTCGCCCGGACGCGCCGGGACATGCTGCTCAACGTGGACCGCGAGCTGGCGCTGCTGGCGCTGTTCACCCGCATCGAGGAGGTCTGCGCGTCGTGACGCGTGTCGTCAACGTAGTCTTCCAGGAGGGCGGCAAGCCCTACCTGTTCGACGCCGGCGAGCTCGAGCTGCAGCCCGGCGCCGACGTCATCGTCGAGACGGCGCGCGGCCTGACGAGCGGCCGCGTCGTGTCCGCGCCGCAGGATGACGCCGATGCCTCCGCGCAGGCGCTCAAACACGTGGTCCGGGTGGCCGACGAGGAAGACCTGCGGCGGCTCGACGAGAACCGGGCCTTCGAGCGTGAGGCACGCCAGGTGGCGGCCGACCTCATCGACGCCGCCGGTCTGGCGATGAAGGTCGTGTCGGTGGAGTCCAGCTTCGATCAGGCGAAGGTCCTGTTCTCCTTCAGCGCCGAGCAGCGCGTCGACTTCCGTCAGCTCGTGTCGCGACTGTCGGAACGCCTCGGGCGACGCGTGGAGCTGCGTCAGATCTCGGCCCGCGACGAGGCACGGCTGATCGGTGGCTACGGGACCTGCGGCCGGCGTCTCTGCTGCACGCTGTTCGCCGGCGACCAGGATCCCGTGTCGATCCGCATGGCCAAGGATCAGAACCTGCCGCTCAATCCCGCCAAGATATCCGGGGTGTGCGGACGTCTCATGTGCTGCCTCAAGTACGAGCGCGACACGTACACGTCGTTCCGCCGTCGCGCGCCGAAGCGGGGTCGCATGGTCACCACCCCCGCTGGGCAGGGAAAGGTCACGGAGCTGCTGCCGACGCGGGACAGCGTCACGGTGGACCTCGGCGAGGGTCGGCACGCGACCTTCTCGCTCGACGAGCTCGATCTTAGTCCCGACGAGGCGGCCGAGGCCGGCGGCGACGGATGACGGAGGACATCATGCACATCCTGTATACGGCGCCCGACATCTCGTGTGAACACTGCAAGCGCGCCATCGAGACGGCCGTCTCGGCGCTCCCCGGCGTCGAGTCGGTCACCGTCTCGGTGGCCGACAAGACGGTCGATGTGAGGCTCGCCGCCGGCGGTGCGTCGCCGGCGGAGGTCCGGGCGGCGATAGAAGCCGCCGGGTATCCGGTCGCCGACGAGCGCGAGCTGACGTGACCGGTCGGGACGCGGGACCGGCCGGCGGCGGTCACCGACGCCGGCCGCTGCCGGCAGGCCGTGAACGTTTGGCAGCGGGCAGGGTGCTTGATACCATTGCGCCCACCTTGCGAGGGCCGTTAGCTTAGCTGGTAGAGCAGGGGACTCTTAATCCCAAGGTCGAAGGTTCGAATCCTTCACGGCCCACCATCGCATCCACTTCGGGAGCAGCGCCGTTGATCGATCCCAAGTCGCTCTACTCCACGGTGCGGCGTGGCTTCGACCCGCTCGTCGACCGCCTTATCCGCATGGGCATCACCGCCAACATGCTCACGTCGGCCGGCATCCTGCTCAATCTCGGCGCCGCGGCGCTCATCGTGATGGGCTACCTCTTCTGGGCCGGCATCGTCCTCATCGTCGCCTCCCTGTGCGACCTCCTGGACGGATCGGTGGCCCGCCGCAGCAACAGCGTCTCTGCCTTCGGAGCGTTCTTCGACTCGACCATGGACCGCATCTCAGAGGGCGCCACGCTCGGCGCTCTGGCGATCTTCTACGTCCGTGTCGACTACTTCCCGCAACTTGTCGCCACGCTGGTGTTCCTGGTGGCGTCGCTGCTCGTCTCGTACACGCGGGCGCGTGCCGAGGCGCTCGATCTGGACTGCCGGGTCGGGCTCATGTCCCGGGCCGAGCGCCTGATCATCCTCATCGTCGGTCTCATCCTCAACCGCTGGCACGTGCTCGACGTCGCCGTCTTCGGTCTCGCGGCGCTCACCGCGTACACGGTGGGCGAACGGGTCGTGCACGTGTACCGCACCGTGCGCTCCGAACGCGCCTCGGCCGGCACGTCGCCGGGCTCCTGAGTTCCGCGTCCGGGCGCCGTGTCGCCGGCCGGCCGGCCTGCCTGCCGGCCGGGTCACGCGCCATGCCTGTGGTATACTCCCGCCCGCCTGCGCAGGGGCTTCTGGGGCATGGACGCGTCGGGGGCACGCATACAGGCGCAGGGTCCGGACCGATCACGACGGCCGCTCAGGTCGTCCCCCGTGGAGGTAGCAGATAGTGGGCAATCCGGTGCGCGTGGCCATCATCGGCGTCGGCAACTGCGCGTCGTCGTTCGTGCAGGGTGTCCAGTTCTACAAGAGCGCCAGGAAGACCGACTTCGTCCCCGGGCTCATGCACCCGGTCGTGGGCGGGTATCACATCAAGGACATCGAGTTCGTTGCCGCCATCGACATCGACAAGAACAAGGTCGGCAAAGACCTCTCCGAAGCCATCTTCACCAAGCCCAACTGCACCGTGAAGTTCGCCGACGTCCCGGAGACCGGCGTCAAGGTGGCGCGCGGCATGACGCACGACGGGCTCGGCAAGTATCTCAAGCGGATCATCACCAAGGCTCCGGGCTCCACCGCCGACATCGTCGGTATCCTCAAGGAGACGCAGGCCGACGTCGTCGTCAACTACCTGCCGGTGGGCAGCGAAGAGGCCACGAAGTGGTACGCCGAGCAGATCCTCACCGCCGGCTGCGCGATGGTCAACTGCATCCCGGTGTTCCTCGCTCGCGAGCCGTACTGGCAGAAGCGCTTCGTCGAGGCTGGCGTGCCGATCATCGGCGACGACATCAAGAGCCAGGTCGGCGCCACCATCGTCCACCGCGTGCTCACGCGCCTGTTCCGTGAGCGCGGCGTCCGTCTCGAGCGCACCAGCCAGCTCAACGTGGGCGGCAACACCGACTTCATGAACATGCTCGAGCGCGAGCGGCTCGAGAGCAAGAAGATCAGCAAGACCAATGCCGTCACCAGCCAGCTCGACTACGACATGGGGGCCAGGAACGTGCACATCGGCCCCAGCGACTACGTCGAGTGGCTCGAGGACCGCAAGTGGGCGTACATCCGCCTCGAGGGCCGCTCGTTCGGCGACGTGCCGCTCAACATCGAGCTCAAGCTCGAGGTCGTCGACTCGCCCAACTCGGCCGGCATCGTCATCGACGCGGTCCGCTGTGCCAAGATCGCCCGCGACCGCGGCCTGGTGGGGGCGCTCAACGGTCCCAGCTCGTACTTCATGAAGTCACCGCCGGTCCAGTATCCCGACGACGAGTGCCGGCGGTACACAGAACAGTTCATCGCCGGCGAGGGCGAGGGCGCCACGCTCCTCTCCCAGGGCTGACGACGCCGACCGCCGCGGCGCCGGCCGCGGCGGTCGTTCTCGACTGAAGCGACGGTCCGGAGGTGAGCGTGCCGCACTCCGGCTTGGCGATCGGCTTGGTGACGCCCTATTCGTGGTCGCGACCGGGTGGCGTGAACCGCCACGTCGGCATCCTCGCCGACCGCCTGACGCAGCGTGGGCATCGGGTCACCATCATCGCCCCCAGCGCCGACAGGACGGCTGTGCGCCGGACCCGCCAGGCCGTGCGCGAGGTCCTGATGGAAGACCGCGCCGCCGTCTTCGATCCGGATGAAGCCTACCCGCGGCTGTTCGTGGCCGGGGGGACCTACTCCGTGCGGCTCAACCGGACCACCAAGCTGATCGCCGCCAGCGCCGATCTGCTCGCCAACGTCGATGTGCTGCTCTCTTCGCAGGACCTCGACGTCCTGCACATCCACGAGCCGCTGGTCCCCGGTCTCGGCTGGACGAGCCTGCGTCACGCCGGTCGTCCTCTCGTGGCCACGTTCCACGTGGACTCCGAGCAGTTCCGCACCTACTGGCTGGCGCGTCGCGCGCGCCTGCAGCGCTACGTCGAGGCCTTCGATCACGTCCTGGCGGTCTCGCGCGCCGTACGCGACTCCCTGTGGCGTGCCTTCGAGGGCGACGTGGAGGTACTGCCCGACTGCGTCGACACGGCCCTGTTCGCCGCGGCGCGGGCTGCGCACGGGGCCGGCGACGCATATGCACCGGCCGGCGCCGGCGGGTCGCCGTCGTCGGCCGGTGCGCGCATCGGCATCGTCTACGCGGGTGCGGCCGCTCCGCGTACCGGCTTGCGACACCTGCTGCGGGCCCTGCGGCGCTCCCACGGCGGGCCGCCTGCCGTGCGGCTCGACGTGGCCGGCGACGGCCTGACGGCCGAGCGGTACGCGCACCTTGTTCCCGAAGGGCTGCCGGTGCGCTTCCATGGGGCGCTCGCCGACGCCGACGTGGCGCGTCTGATGGCCGGCGCCGACATCCTCTGCGCTCCCGCGCCGGAGGCCGAGGAGTTCGATATCGGCGTGGTCCAGGGCATGGCCGCCGGGCTGGCCGTGGTCGTGTCCGACGTCGCCGGTCACAGGGAGCTCATCGACGACGGTGTCGACGGCCTGCTGGTCACACCGCGCCAGCCGCGTACGCTCGCCCACGTCCTGCGCGATCTGGCCGAGGATCCGCCGCGGCGGCGGGCGCTCGGCGAGGCGGCGGCTGCCGCCGCGACTCGCTACGACGTCGACGTCGTAGCCGACCGTCTGGAAGAGGTCTATGCGGCCGCCGCCGGCCGCCGCCGCGGACGGCCGCAGCCCGCCGCTGCGCGCCGCGTGTCCGCCGGCCCGGCCGGACCGACTCGGCCCGCCGGACCGTCTGCGGCCGACCGGCAGTCGCCAGCGCCTGGGCATCATGTCGAGCCGCCGGCAGACGAGCTCTTCGCCGACTTCCACGTGCACTCCGAGCACAGCAAGGACTGCGTGGTACCGGTGCGCGATCTGCTGGCGCGCGCCGTGGTGTGCGGCCTCGACGTCATCGCCATAACCGACCACGACACCGCGGCGGGTGGTCTGGAAGGCCGCGGACTGGCGGCGGAGTACGGCCTGCACGTCATCGTCGGAGAGGAGGTCAAGACGACCGAGGGCGAGGTCGTCGGCCTGTTCCTGGAACGCACCATCCCCGCCGGGATGAGCTTCGCCGACACCATCGCCGCCATCAAGGAGCAGGAGGGCATCGTCTACCTTCCGCATCCGTTCGACCGGCTGCACACCGTCCCCAGCTACAGCCTCCTCAAGCAGCACGTCGATGCCATCGACGTGGTCGAGGTCTTCAACTCCCGTCTGGCGTTCCCGGCGTTCAACGAGCGCGCCGAGCTGTTCGCCCAGCGCTACCGGATCGCCGCCGCCGCCGGCAGCGACGCCCACGTTCTGGCCAGCCTGGGCACGGCGATGACGGCGATGGGTCGCTTTGAAGGCCGGCACGACTTCCTCGACGCGCTGGTCGACAGCCGGATCATCCGCCGGCCCAAGAGCTACCTGTACCTGACCGGCCTGAAGTTCCTGCAGACCAACTTCGAGGGCGCTCCCAGACGCGCCGATCCGGCGCCGATGACGTCTGCCGCGGGGGGCGGCAGGCGGCGTGGCCTGCGCGAGCGTCCGGCTTCCGGCGGGCGACAAGGAGTCCCCCCGGACGACGCGAACTAGCCGACGTGGACGGGGTGGCGAGTGAGCCGGCCCCGGCCGAGGGGAACGGCGGCCCGACGCGGGCAGTGACGATGAGGTGATGCTTGGCGCAGCCGAACGAGATCTACGAGAGGTACCTCACCAGGGCGATCTCCGAGATCAATGAGCTGACCGGCGAGGTCCTGCGCTGCCGGTCCTGCGCCGGGTCCCGCAGCATGCCGGTGATCGGCTCCGGTCATCCACTCGCGGACATCATGCTGCTCAAGTACCAGGTGCGCCCGAGCGAGTGTCAGGAAGGGGTCGCCTTCTACGGACGCAGCGGCACGGCCGTGATGAAGAGCGCCCAGCGGCTCGGCATCGACCCGCTGCAGCTCTACGGCACCAACGTCATCAAGTGCGGCAGCGTCGATCCGGCGACCGCCGAGAAGAGCTGTCGTGCCTACCTGCGGCGAGAGATCGCCATCGTGGAGCCCAAGATCATCGTCGCCATGGGCGAGGAGGTCGTGGCGGCGCTCAACGCGCTGCGGCTGCCGCTCGCGGAGAAGATCGAGTACGCTCCCGGGCAGATCGTCCCGATCACGCCCAGCATGGAGGTGCTGGCGACGCCGGACATCGACCGGTCGCTCGACGAGCAGCGCCTCAAGGCAGCGTTCTGGCGGGCGTTCCGCAGGCTCGGTGAGTGGTACGAGTCGATCCCGCCGTACTGACCGCCGCCGGCCACCACTGGGTCCGGGGCCACCGCACGTTCCCGCCGGTGCCGAGCCCGGCGCCCGGCTGCGGCTGGCGATCGTCGCCGGCGCCCTCCTGTTCCTCTACGGCTACCTCGCGCCCTACGTGCCCCAGACCGGCATCCGCGCCGGTCTGGTCCTGGCGCTCGCGGCGAACCTGGCGCTGTTCTCGGCGCTCATCGCCGGCCTCAGCCCGCTGCGCGCCGCCGGCGCCCGGGCGCTGCTCGTGGCCGCGGTGGCCGGCGGGCTGTCGGTACCGCTGAGCTGGGCCGGCTGGATCCCGGCGGCCAACGTGGCCAAGGCCGTCGCCGCCGCCGGCCTCGGCTACTGGCTGGCAGGCGCGGTCACCAGCTTGGGGGTGATCGTGCTCATCGCCGGCCTGTCGGCCGTGGTGGACATAGTGAGCGTTGCCTGGGGGCCGACCAAGGCGCTCATCGAGAAGGCGCCGGAGAGCGTGGGGTACCTCACCGTCGCCTTCGTCTGGCCCGGCTACGACCCCGCCCGGCTGTCGACGGCGCTCGGGGTCGCCGATCTGGTCTTCTTCGCCCTCTACGTGGGCGCCGCGCGAGCGTTCGGCCTGCGCTCGGCGGCCACCGTCGCCGGCGTGGCCCTGGGCATCGCGGCCGCCGTCGTGGGCGGGATCTGGATCGGCGTGATGCCTGCCCTGCCCTGGCTCGCCGCCGGCTTCCTGGCCGTCAACGCCGATCTGATGATACGCCGGCGCCGGTCACCGGCCGGCGACGGCGACGCCTTCTGCGAGAGGGGTCCGGGCGACGATGGAGACGTCACCGGCCACCGGCTGGCCGGCAGCGACGGTGACCGTGCCGCCGGGCCGGCTTGCCGCGGTCCGTCGGGCGGACGCCGGCGCGTGTAGCGGCGCCGGCTGTCGCGCGGCACCGGCGACGCTCAGGCCGGCTCGAACAGGGCGACGGCCTCGATGTGGTGCGTATGCGGGAACATGTCGACCGGCGCCACACGACGCAGCACGTAGCCCGACTCGGCGAGCAAAGCGGCGTTGCCGGCCAGCGTGGCCGGGTTGCACGACACGTAGACCAGCCGGTCGGCGCCGAGCGCGGCCATACGGGCGACCGCCTTCTTGCTCATCCCGGCGCGCGGCGGATCGGTGATCACCGTCGCCGGCACCTCGCCGGGCGGCAGCGGCAGCATCCCCTTGAGCACCACGCGGACATCGCCGGCCTGCAAGGTGACCGCGGAGACGCCGTTGCCACGCAGGTTCTCGGCGGCCGCGTCGACGGCCTCTTCCTGGACCTCGATGGCGGTGACCCGGCTCGCACGGCGGGCCAGGGGGATGGTCATGCTGCCGATGCCGCAGTACAGATCGAACGCCGGGCGGTCGGGCGCCGGAGCCGCCCAGCGCAGCGCCGTCTCGTAGAGCCGCGAGCACATGACGGTGTTGGTCTGCAGGAACGCCGCCGCCGGGACCCGCAGAGGGACGCCGGCCAGGGTCTCGTGGAAGAAGGGCGGTCCCTCGAGCATGAACGGTCCGACGCCGACGGCGGCGTCGGCCGGTGACTCGTTGACGGTCACCGCGAAGCTGGTGAAGCCGCAGCCGGCGGACCGTGTCAAGGAGACGATCTGCTGCTCCTGGGGCAGCCGGCGGCTCACGAACAGGTTGAGGAACAGGTCGCCGCTGACGACGCCGCGGCGTACGGTGAGGTGCCGCAGCGGCCCCTCGCCGTCGCCGTCGTCGTCGGTCGCGTCGGTACGCCGGTAGGCGCTCAGACCCAGCGTGCGGCAGGCGTCCTGGACTGCCTGTCGTGCCTGCCGCATCTCTGCCGAAGCAAGGCGACACTCGTCGGCTTCGACGATCTCGCGCCAGGAGCCGCGCCGGTGGAGTCCGAGCAGCAGCCGCCCGTCGGGGTCGGTCCCGAAGGAGTACTCCATCTTGTTGCGGTACTCCCAGGGATGTTCCATGCCGGCGATCGGCTCCACGGCGAAGTCCCGCAGGCCGGCGATATGCTCGAGCGATTCGACGACCTGCTGCTGCTTGAGCTGGAGCTGGGCCGCGTAGTCGAGCGACTGCCATTCGCAGCCACCGCAGTCGGCGACGTGCCGGCAGACCGGCGCTCTCCGCAGCGTCGAGGGCTCGAGGATCTCATCGAGGCGCGCTTCGGCGTACCGGGGCTTGCGGCGGCGCACCGTGGCGCGGACCCGGTCGCCCGGCACGGCGCCGCGCACGAACACGACCAGGTCGTTGTGGCGCGCCACGCCCTGACCGCCGTAGGCCAGGCGGTCGACATCGAGCTCGACTGTCTCTCCGGTGCGAAGCATCGGCCCAGTGTACAGGCGCGCGGCCGTTCTCACAGCCCGAGGTCTCCATGGATCGTCGCCGGCGTCGGCGGCGTCGGCGCTCACTCGCACCCGAGGCCTGGCTCTTCGCGCCTGCGTGGCGTGGCCGCGCGACACAATGTCAACCTCCTGACGGCGTTCCATGGCTGCACCCGGGGTGGTCGACTTGGTACAGTGCCGGAGAGCATGCCGGAGGGGAGGCGCCGGCCGGGCGCCCGACGACCGGGGACCGGAGGTCATCGTGACAGCTGTCGATCTGCGTGCATACAGACGCCGCGCCGAAGGCTTCATCGGGGCGCTGGACAAGGAGCATTACCTCCACTACTCGGGGCAGAAGGAGGACTCCGAAACGGCCGCCGTCTACGAGCGCTACGGGGATCTGTTCTCCCGCGACGTCCTCGACGAACTCGACGCCGCCTATCAAGGCGCCGACGACCAGACGGAGCGCCTGCGCCTGGCATACCTGCTCACCTTCGTCACCGAGAGCTTCATCGGCGAGCAGGTCAAAGAGCTCAGCGATCACATCGCCGAGGTCGAAGCGGCGGCGACCGTCGACATCGACGGTGAGCCGGTACCGTATCGGTACGCGGCGGTCGTTCAGGCCAACGAGCCCGACCGGGATCGGCGCCGTGACATCTACGACGCCCGGCGCCGTGTCGTGGCCGAGGTGCTCAACCCGCTCTACGACCGCTACTGGCGGACCGCCCACGACGTGTCGGTGCAGCTCGGCTACCCGTCCTACGAGGCTCTGTTCGCCGAGGTCAAGGCCATGGACCACGGCCTCTTCCAAGCCGAGATGGAGGCGCTGCTCCAGGACACCGGATCCATCTACGAGCGCTCGCTGGCCGCGGTGGTGAAAGACAAGCTCGATCTGCCGCTGACCGAGCTGGCGCCGTGGGACATGGCGTACCTGTTCCGTGCCCCGGAATACGACGGGTATTTCTCGGCTGAGCGCCTGCTGCCGACCCTGCGCAGGACCCTTGCCGAGCTGGGCATCGACCTGGCCGCCCAGGGCAACGTGCACCTCGACACCGAGGTCAGGGAGAAGAAGTCGCCGCGCGCGTTCTGCTCACCGGTGCGCGTCCCCGACGAGATCTACCTCTGCGTGTTGCCGCAGGGAGGGCAGGACGACTACGCGGCGCTGTTCCACGAGGCCGGCCACACCGAGCACTTCGCCCATGTGGCCGCCGACCTGCCGTTCGAGTTCCGTTATCTCGGCGACAATGCCGTCACCGAGGGTTTCGCCTTCCTGTTCGACCACCTCGTGTCCGACCCGCACTGGCTGCGACATCACCTCGGCTACGAGGATGCCGCCGACTACGTGCGCTTCAGCGCCGTCGGCGATCTGTACTTCATGCGCCGCTACGCGGCCAAGCTCAGCTACGAGCTGCGTCTGCACAGCTGCAATGGGAGCCTCGACGCCATGGCCCAGGTGTACCACGACACGCTGAGTGCCGGCACGCTGGTCGACTTCCCGGCCGACTGGTATCTCACCGACGTCGACGACGGCTTCTACGTGGTGAGCTATCTGCGCGCCTGGCTGCTCGAGGCGGCGCTGCGCGTCATCCTGCGCAGCGACTACGGCGAGAGCTGGTTCGCCGACCGTGCCGCCGGCGAGTATCTCAAGGGTCTGTGGTCGTATGGGCAGCAGTACAACTCGCCGCGGCTGCTGCTCAAGCACGGCGGCGGGCGTCTCGACGCGGGCCCGCTGCTCCATCTGCTCACGCAGACGCTGGGCCGCTGAGTCGGGCCGGCCGGTCGGCCTGCCGTGGGCGGTCGCCCGCGGTCAGTCCGCGGCCGCCAGGAACTGCACCCAGAGGCTGCGCCGCCGCGGACCGTCGAACTCGGCGAAGTAGATGCCCTGCCAGGTGCCGAGCTGCAGGCGGCCGTCTTCGACCGGGACGGTCACGCTGCTGCCCATAAGGCCGGCCTTGACGTGCGCGTCGGCGTTGCCCTCCAGGTGCGTATAGGGCAGATCGGGCGGCGCCATCCGGGCCAGGGTGGTCTCCAGATCGCGACGAACCGAGGGGTCGGCGTTCTCGTTGATGGTGACGCCGGCGGTGGTGTGCGGCACGAAGACCACCACGGCACCGCGGCGCACCCCCTCGTCGGACAGCGCCGCGGCGATCTGTCTGGTGACGTCCAGCAGCTCGACGTGCTGGCTGGTCGGGACGCTCATGACTCGCATCGTTCCTCCCCTGTCCGCCGCCGGCCCAGCAGCGACCGCCTCACCCGGCCCGTGGACCGGTCGGTCTGACGCGGCGCCGGCGGCGCCCTCCACGGACTCACGCGGCCCTCGCGGATGGCGGCGACGAGGGCGGCGGTCGATGCGGTGCCGCCGCCGTCGAGCTCGACCGCGATCTCGACCTCGGTGGCGCAGCGCATGATCGCGGCGACCGTGTGAGCGTCGCTGCCGCCGGTCGCCGGCAGCGCCAGGCCGGCGGCGATCCGCTCGGCGGCGGTGACGTAGCGGTCGGCCGGCCAGTTACCGTTGAAGACCTCCACGGCGTCGATGAGCGGTGCCGCCATCTCCTCGAGGCCGCGGTAGTAAGACGATCCGCTGCGGCCGCCGCCGGCGGCCGGATGCGCCCAGACGACGGCCGCGTGGTCCGGTACCTCGCGGCGATGAAGCGGCTCCTGTTCGGCGTGCAGGGAGTCGAGGAACTCGAGGTCGGGCGAGTACACGATGAAGTCGCCGAGGATGGTGCTGATCTCCACGCCGCTGAGCAGGACCACGCCCAGCTCGGCCAGCCGCGGCGCCAGGGCCAGATTGTCGCGGATGCTGCCGTGGTTGGTGAGGGCGATCGCGGCGACACCGAGTGCCGCGCAGCGCTCCACGTACTCGTCGTGGCGGATCTCCGAGCACTGGGAGGCGGGCCACGTGTGCGTGTGCAGATCGACCAGCATCGCGAGGCGAGTATACAGGCAGGGGGTGAGGTGCTGGGGTGGCCGGGCTTCGGGCTCGTACGTCACCAGATGACAAGCGCGGCGGATGTTTTGGCGCTGCCCATCATGGCAATACAGTTGATACGCAGCGACTCAACTTGTAGTATACGCACGGACTCATACCAGCGAACGCCTTCGCGAGGAGGAGACAGAATGGGCAAAGTGATCGGCATCGATCTGGGGACGACCAACAGTGCCATGGCCGTCCTCGAGGGCGGCGAACCGACCGTCATCACCAACTCGGAGGGGGGGCGCACGACCCCGTCGGTCGTGGCGTTCTCCAAGAGCGGTGAGCGTCTCGTGGGCACCGTGGCTCGTCGTCAGGCGGTCACGAACCCCGAGAACACCGTCTTCTCGATCAAGCGGTTCATGGGCCGCAAGTTCGGCGACGTCTCGGAAGAGATGACCATAGTGCCGTACCACGTGGTCGCGGCCGCCAACGGTGACGCCTCCGTGGACATCGGCGGCAAGACGTACTCGCCGCCGGAGATCTCGGCCATGANNTCCGCGATGATCCTGCAGAAGCTCAAGCGGGACGCGGAGGCCTACCTCGGAGAGACGATCTCGAAGGCCGTGATCACGGTCCCGGCGTACTTCAACGACGCCCAGCGGCAGGCTACCAAAGACGCCGGCAAGATCGCCGGCCTCACCGTCAAGCGCATCATCAACGAGCCGACGGCGGCGGCCCTGGCGTACGGCCTCGACAAGCAGCACGACCAGACCATCCTGGTCTTCGACCTCGGTGGCGGCACCTTCGACGTCTCCATCCTCGACATCGGCGACGGCGTCTTCGAGGTCAAGTCGACCAACGGCGACACGCACCTGGGCGGCGACAACTGGGACAAGGCGGTCGTCGACTGGATGGTGGCCGAGTTCAAGCAGAGCCAGGGCATCGA
>DIWP01000030.1 GCA_002423545.1 Thermoleophilia bacterium UBA6103 | reverse complement strand
AGACGATCGTCGGCGGCGCCGTCTGCACGCAGGGCTGGGCCGACGAGATCGGCGCCGATGCGTTCGCCAAGGACGCCAGCGACGGCATCAGGAAGATCGAGCAGCTGCTCGATCTGGCCTGAACCTCGCGGTCGCGGCCGGGCCGAGAAGCCCGGCCGCGGGTGGTGAAGAAGAAGGGGGGCGGCGGTCCGTGGACCGCCGCCCCCCTTCGTGTCTGGTCGGGCTCCGGGCTTGCGGGTCGTTGCCTCGGGCCCAGCCGATCCCGATCGGCGAACGCCTCGTCAGCTCTGTGCCGGCTGGCCCTGCCGCCCGTCGCAGATACGCTCCCAGGAGCGGCTGCGCTTCTTGGCGATGGAGTAGGCGTCGAGGACCGCAATGATGTAGATGAAGAAGCCTCCGGCGAAGCGTCCGAAGTAGGAGATGTCCGGCGAGGTCACCATGTAGGTGATGAAGGCCAGGAGCATCATGAAGAACTGCATGATGATACCGCGGATGGGGTCGGCGTTGAGGACCTGCCCGCCGCCCGGAAGCACGAACGCGATAGCGGTGACCACCCAGACTGGGTACGGTTTGCGCGGTTGACTCCCTTTGGCGTCGCGGGCCTCGGCTGCCCGCGCGCGGGCAGCGGCTCGCTCGGAGCGGCGGTCGGCATATGCTCTGTCCTGACGTGCCCTGCGCCGTGCGGAGCGCGTGGCGCGTTCGGGCCGCCGGGTCGCGGACGTGCCGCCTGGAGGCGCGGTCGTCGACCCGCATACACCATCATCGTCTGGATGGCCCTGTGGGCGCCCCGCGTCGCTGGTGCTCATGTGGCCTCCTCGGGTTCTGTCACTGCTCTCTCCGCGGTCCGCAGGAGGCTGAGGCTCTCGCGGATCAGCTCGGGCGTCACGGCGTCGGCCGGGAAGTTGGCCGAGCGCAGGAATCGGTAGGTCGTGAACTCTGCTCGCGTGGCGCGCAGGGTGAGCTTGAGGTACCGCTCGGTGACCGCAAGCTGCTTGAGGTGCGGGTAGTCGGTCGGGTCGACCGACGCCAGACGGTCGAGCATCGGGTAGCTCTTGCCGTCGCCGCAGACCCGTGTCCGCGGCGGCCAAGTGGGGGGCGTCTGCAAGATGGCGCCGGCGCATATCTCATCGTCGATCATGTACTCGGTGCCGACCGGGTCTATCGTGACGAAGAGATGGCCGTCGTGAGGGCGCGCCCAGGTGAGCTCGAGCCAGAGCGTCGGCAACGCCCGTTGAACGAGGGTGTCGGGGACCAGGTCGACGCGTATCGCAGAGCCGTCGAACAGCCCCTCTACACGCGGTGTGCGCCAGGTGCTCTTGCTCAGCCTGGCCGCGGCGATCTCGTCGAGGAATCCGTCGAGCATGTGGGCGCGACCCACATGCTCCTTCTGGTACATGGCGAGGAACCGCCATCCGAGCAGCAAGCCGGCGACCGCGGCCACGGCGATCTTGAGGAGTGTCACGGTGTCCACCGCACCATCCTCTCACGCCGTGGCCGCGGTCGCGAGGTCCATCACGTCAGCGCACCACCGTCACCGGACAATGGGCGTGGTGGATGACGCTCGCCGCTACTGATCCCAGCAGCAGCCTGCTCACGCCGGTCGTGCCGAGCGACGCGATGACGAGGTGGTCGGCCCCGATCTCCTCCGCCTGGGCGACGATCGTGGCCGCGATGTTGGTCCCGTAGGCCTCGATGAGCTCGTAGTCGTTCAGGCCAGCTGACTTGGCCACCTGCTCGGCTCGCCGCAGCACCTCGGCGCCGAGGTCGGAGAGCTCTTCGCCGACGCTGCGCGCGCCCTTCATCGGGTCGGGCTCCCTGTTCGAGAGCACGACGAGCTGTTGGTTGGTCACGGTGCAGATCACCAGCTTGCTGTCGTGCCGCTTTGCGAACTCGACGGCGAACTCGACGGCCCTCTCGGAGGAGTGCGACCCATCGGTCGCCACCATGATGGTCTCGAACACGGCCGTCCCCTTCCTCAGTAACCCTTAGGTCGTGGCCACGGCATGGTGTAGAGCTTGCTGCGGTCGACGATCTTGTAGCGCCTGAAGATGAACCACACCGACACCAGGATGTAGAAGGCCATGGCGGCGATGAGGTTCTTCCAGTAGCCGAAGTAGATGGCGATGAACGTGCCGATGCAGAAGAGCAGCAGCACGATCGACGGCGCCGGGTGGAACGGGTGTACGTACCCGCGCGGGATGGATCCCATCGGGTAGAGGCGCCGGAAGCGGATCATGTTGATCGGCATGATGGCGTACATCAGCAGGCCCGAGATGATCGAGAACGTGATCACCTGGTCGAGCAGGCCGGTGTAGCCGAAGCCGAGCGTGATCGGCACCAGGAAGAGGATGGCCCGGTACGGCGTGCGGTAGCGCGGGTGCACGCCGCCGAAGAAGCGCGGCACGAACTGGTCGCGCCCCATGGCGAACCAGGCTCGCGAGGCGTCGTTGATACACCCGTTCGCCGACGCCAGGCAGCTCAGGAAAGTGCCGATGAAGAGTATGACGACGAGCCACTGTCTCCCTGTGTTCAGCGCCGCGTCATACAACGGGAACGCCGACTCGCCGAGCGTGACCCAGTCGACCAGGCTGGTGCCGACGAACCAGGTGATGGTGGCGGCGATCAGCAGGGTGATGAGGCCGGACATGGTGCCGATCGGCAGCGCCCGCGGCACCGACCGGCATTCCTCGGCGGTCTGACAGGTGCCCTCGATCCCGAGGTAGTACCAGATGCCGAACTGCAGCGCGGCCAGGAAGCCGAGCCAGCCGTACGGCGCCTTGGGATCGACCCCGTCGGGCTGCACGGCGAACAGTTCGGAGGTCTGGAAGATCTTGCCGGGGTTCCAGAACTCGCCGCCGAACAGCAGGATGATGATCGTCATGAAGGCGATCGCGGTGATCACGAAGTTGAACGTGAGCGACAGATGCACGCCGCGGTAGTTCAGCCACGTGAGGAACAGCAGCGAGAGGATCACCCACGGCAGGGGCGAGAAGTTGGCGTTGAGCTCGGCCATGATGGCGCCGATGACGATGGCGTCGGCCGAGGCCAGCATGCAGTACTCGAAGATCAGGAACAGGCCCATGACGAACGCGGCCAGCGGACCGACGATGTGCTTCATCTGGGCGTACTGGCCGCCGGCCGAGGCCACCGTGGAGCTGACCTCCGAGTCGATCATGGCCACGCACGAATAGAGGATGCCGGCGAACCAGCAGGCGACCAGGGCGCCGAACACGCCGCCCTTGGCCACGGTGAAGTTCCAGCCCATGAACTCGCCCACCAGCACGATGCCGACGCCGAGCGCCCACACGTGCATGGGGCCGAGCACGCGCAGCAGGCTCAGACGCCGCACGGTCGGGGCGGCCTGTGGGGTGGCAGCCGCTTCCGAGGTCGCCATCACTCGACCTCCTTCATGTTGTCGGCGCCCGTGTCGACGGACGGCGTCTCCTCGGCGATCTCTTCCTCCATCGCGCTGATGGTCTCCGGATGGATGAGGATCTCCTTCTCGATCTCACCTTCGACCGAGCTCACGAGCAGGTCGTTGTCATAGGTGGACTCGACGCGGGCGGCGTCGACGATCAGGTAAAGGGCCAGGAACGCGACGCCGGCCCACGCGACCCAGTTGAGGACTTCGGCAGCTGTGTCCATGACACCCCCTTCAGCGCTTGGGGCCGAAGCGCTCGTTGATGACCTTCTTGAACTCCTTCTCTGAGATCGTGAAGATCATGATGTAGAAGCCGATGACGAGGACGACGCACAAGATGAACGACCACCACTCGAAGGTGTAGTCGAGCTTGGGCGCCGCCTCCTCTTCCGCTGCCAGAGCCACGCCGGCGAATGCGAGCATGGACAGCAGCGCGACGCCGACGGCGAGGGCGAGAGCGCCCGCACGCCGTCCAACGTGACGCGACCAGCTGGACATCGTGCCCCCCACGACTAGCCGACCAGCACTTTGCCGGTCAGGACGATCGGGATGAACAGGCAGATGTAGCAGAGCACGAGGACGAAGAGGACGTCGAAGACCTGCCAGAAGACGTGCTGCTTCGGCGCCTCGTAGTCTGCGTACGGTACCCATTCGTCTTTCTCGGTCATGTGTCTCCTCCAGGTACCGGGCGGGTCGCCTGCTCAGGCGCCGCCCATCTTGCCGGCGCGCAGCCTCTGCTTCTCGGCGTTCATCTCCTGCCTGAGAAGCCGCTTCTGGTCCTGCCAGAACAGGTCCTGGGTGTAGAAACGCACCGCCTCATGCTTGAGCCGGCGCGTGTTCTGGATCATGCCGGTGGCGTTGAAGATCGATGCCATGGCGCCGAGTCCGATGAGGAGCCAGCGCAGCCCCTCGTCCTCGATGAACGGGTTTGCGGCCAGGAAGAAGGTCGTCCACAGGACGATCCAGAGCGCGACGACGAACGCGTAGATGATGATGACGTCGCGCTTGTACATCTGGTCGATGCGCGGGTCGTGCGTTGCCCGCACAGCCTCTCGGGCCAACGCCTCTTCTACGGCATGATCGACATCCGGTGTGCTCAAGTCCACCCTCCCTTCAGTGTCTGGTGACAAAAGCACGCGACGCGGTGGCGGTCTGCTTCATAGGCATCACTCCTGACGAGGGATCCGGGCCCCCACGCGTCGCCGCAAGACAGGCGGCGACGCGCACGCGGGTGGGGATGACGGCGCAGAGCCGGAGAGGACGGAGTGGAGAGCGCCGGAGCAGGCGGAGCTTCGACCGCCGCAGGCGCAGCCCGTCTGCGGACGGACCTGTGCGGCCGCTGCTGGCATGTTCCCCCTCCCCCCGTCTCGCGTCGCCAAGTGGCGGTGCTCGCGACGTTCGGTGAGACCGGCAGATGCTTCCAGGGAGACGCGGCGGATCCGCTGCCGACCGTCACCGTGTGCCGCCGGCGCTCACCTGTCGCGGTCTCCAGGTGGCGCGCGATATTGCGAAGCAATGTACCTCACAGGCTACTGAGGCGCAAGAGGGTGTTAAGGAAATATCTTCTCGCAAGAAGAAACGGCGCGTCTCTGGAGCGCCTTGAGCTGCTGAGAGGTGGCTTTGAGGGTGTCGCGGCGCGGGGTGCCGCGCGGTACGTCAGGTGATGCCGGCGAGGCGCTGCTCGACGTCCTCGAGCAGACGCACACCCTGATCGATCACGGCCGGCTCGACGGCGTGTGTCGTGAAATCGTTGCTGGGGACCAGCAGTCGCGGACGGCGGGTGGCCTTTGCGCAGCGGATGGTGACGGCGATGTCGTCGCGGGTGATGGCCAGCTGCTTGAGTCGCGGAAACGCCGCCAGATCGAGATCGTCGAGGCGGTCCAGAAGGTCGGCCGCGATCGGCGCGTCGCCGCAGACGTGGGTGCGCGGCGGCCAGTGGGACGGCGCGGGCAGGTCCGGGCGCTGGTGGATGTCGCAGTCGGGGAGATACTCCGCACCCTTGGGATCGACCGTGACGTACAGGGCCGCGGGGTGTGATCGCTGCCACCTGATCTCGCCCCACATCGACGGTACGTCCTTGCGGACCATCGTGTCGGGGATCAGGTCGAGGCGGATGGGGCTGCCGTCCAGGGTCGCATCGATGCGCGGGTAGCGCCACGGGCTCCTGGAGCGGTGGGCGTCTGGGAAGCGGTCCATGACGCCGTCGAGCATCGCGAGGCGCCGCAGCGACTCGCGCCGTGTGACCAGCACGCCCCAGACGATGATCAGCGCCGCTGCGACGAAGGTCGCCACGATCAAGCCTGTCATGACACTGCTCATGAGCGACATCTTGTCACGGCCGGGCGCGGTGTGCGAGCCGGGCGCGGGTATACTGGACGTGGCCGCCCGCGATGCCTGGGGCGGCCTTTCGGGTACACGATCCGCCGGGAGCCGCATGGCCGCAGCGCTGCAGGAGTACTTCGCCGAGGTGGAGGGTCGCTTCGCGACCACCCCCGACCTGGCCGTCGGGCTGGAGGAGGAGTTCCAGCTCCTGGAACCGGAGACGCTGATCCTCACGCAGCGCTTCGAGGAGCTGCGTGACGCGGCCGACGGAGATCTGGCGACCGCCATCGCCGGTGAGCTGATCGCCTCGGAGATCGAGGTGCGCACGCCGCGCTGCGCCACGTTCGCCGAGGCCGCCATGCGGCTGGCGGAGCGACGCGAGGCGCTGCTGCGTCTGGCGCACTTGCACGGGGTGACCCTTGGGGCTACCGCCACGCACCCGTTCTCGAGCTGGCGCGATCAGCGCATCATCGACACACCGCACTACCGCGTCGTCGAAGAGACGCTCAAGTACGTCGCCTGGCGCAACAACACCTGGAGCACGCATCTGCATGTGGGCATCCGCGGCGTCGACCGGGCGGTCGTGCTGTGCGACGCCCTGCGCGGCTACCTCCCTCACCTGCTCGCTCTGTCGGCCAACTCTCCCTTCGTTGAAGACACCTGGACGGAGCTGCACTCGGCTCGTGCCCAGACGTTCATCCGCATGTTTCCCCGCTGCTGCATCCCCGACCTGTTCGGCTCGTGGGCCGAGCACCGCCGCTTCTACGAGCAGCTCGTCACCACCAACTGCATCCGCGACTTCACCGAGCTCTGGTGGTCGGTGCGGCCGCATCATGCTTTCGGGACCGTCGAAGTGCGCATCTGCGATGCGCAGACAGAGCTGTGGCAGACGCTGGCGGTGCAGTCGCTGACCTACGCCCTCGTGGCGACGCTGGCGCACGAGTACGACCTCGGACGCGTTCTGCCGGTCCTGGAGACCCGCTACGTCGAGGAGAACCTGTGGCGAGCGATCCGCTACGGTCTGGACGGCAAGCTGGTCGACTTCCGTCGCGGGCGTGAGCTGCCGGCGACCGACGCCGTGCGGGAGTTGCTCGAGTACGTGTGGCCGGCCGCCGAGCGGCTCGGCGTGCGGCCCTTCATCGGCAACGTCGAGCGCCTGCTGCGCGAGGGCAACGGCGCGCAGCGACAAGTGGCGGACCACGTCGCCGGAGCTTCGCTGCGCGAAGCCTTTGCCGGTACGGTGGAGCGGCTTCGCGACGAACAGCGGGTGCCGCTGGCTGGATGCGTGGCTGGAGGAGGTGTCTGATGGGAGACGACGAGAGGACGCGTGACGAGATGTCGGACGAGGCGCAGGCTTCGGGCGATGGACAGGCGCGGCCGTCGGAAGAGCCGCCGGCGACGGAGCCGCAGCAGCCTCGAGACGCCGAGCCGGTGGAGAGCGGTGACGCCGACGCCGGCGGCGCCGGGGGCGGTACTCTTACCGACGAGGAGCGCGCCGAGCTGTACAAGCAGCAGCTCAAGGAGCTCCGGCTGCTCGACATCGCCCGCGACATGATGCTGACGGTGGTCACCGTCGGCTATCAGAAGCTGGGCCTCACCGACGAGACCCGCGAGCTGCGCGACCTGGGCGACGCTCATCTGGCCATCGAGCTGCTGCGCGCGGTCATCGGCGCCGTCGAGCCGGTCGCCGATACGGAGGAGATCGAGACGTACCGCTCCACGCTGGCCCAGATGCAGCTCAACTACGCCCGCGTCGCCGGCGACTGAGCCTGCATCTGCCGACCGCCGTCCGCACGGTCCGGCCACCGTACGGAGGGTGACCGGCCGGCCGGCTCCAGCGCGTCACGGTCGATCGAACGGCCGCCCGACGCGTCGCTTCGCAGGGTAGGCGGCCGGCGTGTCGTATCTGGCTCCCGGAGGAAAGCCGGATGCCGCACATCGACACGGGAGCCACCGCCTTCGTGCTCATCAGCAGCGCGTTCGTGGCGCTGATGACGCCGGGCATCGCGTTCTTCTACGGCGGCCTGGTGCGGCGCAAGAACTTCCTGGCGATCATGATGCAGAGCTTCATCTCGATGGGCATCGTGACCGCCATCTGGGTCGGCGTCGGCTATTCACTGGTCTTCTCCGGTGACGTGTACGGCCTCATCGGTGACTTGGACTGGGCCGGCCTGCGCGGCGTCGGAGGAGAGCCCGGCCCCTGGGCGCCGCACATCCCGGCGCTGGCCCACTTCGAGTTCCAGGAGATGGTGGCGATCTTCACGCCGGCGCTGATCACCGGCGCCTTCGCCGATCGCGTCAACTTCCCCAGCTATCTCAGGTTCCTGGTCCTGTGGAGCCTGCTGGTCTACATCCCGGTGGCGCACTGGACGCGCGGCGGCGGCTTCATCGCCCAGTGGGGCGGCATCGACTTCGCCGGCGGACTGGTGGTGCACGTCAGTGCCGGCTTCGCCGCCCTGGCTTCGGTCTACGTGGTCGGCCGGCGGCGGTTCCTGCCCGGCGAGCGCACGCTGCCCCACAGCGTCGCTTTCGTCGCGCTGGGCACGGCACTGCTCTGGTTCGGCTGGTTCGGCTTCAACGGCGGCAGCGCATTGGCGGCCGACGGGGTCGCGAGCCAGGCGTTCGTCAACACCGACATCGCCGGTTCCGCGGCCATGCTGACATGGCTCTGCCTGACCTGGGTGCGGCACGGCAAGCCGAGCCTCGTTGGTGCGCTCACCGGCGCCATCAGCGGCCTCGTGTGCATCACGCCGGCGGCCGGGTACGTTCCCACCTGGTCGGCGTTCGTGTTCGGTGTCGCGGCCGGTGTGCTCTGCTACTTCGCCATCGTCCTCAAGCAGCGGCAGAAGTGGGACGACGCCCTCGACGTCTGGGCGGTGCACGGCGTCGGCGGCATCACCGGTGCCGTGCTGCTGGGTGTCTTCGCTCTGCGGTCGGTCAATCCGGCCGGCGCCGACGGGCTTCTGGCCGGCGGCGGCTCGTTCTTCGGCATCCAGCTCGCCGCGGTCGTCATCGTGACGGCGTACTCGTTCGCGGTGACCTTCGCGATCCTCAAGGTTCTCGACCGCTTCGAACCGGTGCGGGTGTCGGAGAGCGTCGAGGAACGGGGCCTGGACACGGAGCTGCACGGCGAGCAGGCGTACGATCTCACGTAGCTGTCGCAGGCAGCCTGCGCCGGTGGGGTCGGGACGTGCGGTCGCGTCGGCGCCCCCGATGCCGGGCGGTACCAGGTGGCCCGGCCGGTGCCGGCGGCCGGTTCGACACCGCGGCCACGGGTTGGCGGCCGGGTACGGCTCCTGTTACCTTCGGGTCATGGATGTGGAAGCGCCCGTCCTCGGTCCGGAGCTGGTCGCCGCGGCTCTCGCCGGCTGTGAGGTCCACGAGTTCCTCGGGGTCGGCAGGTTCGGCGAGACCTATCGCGTCGTCCGTGGCGGCGACGAGCTGGCGCTGAAGGTCTGCCACTTCGTCCCACGCATGCCCCAGAGCCTGTGGGAGCGGGAGCTCACCGCCCTGCAGCGTGTCGATCACCCCAACATCATGCGCCTCTATCGCGCCGGCCACCTCGAGCTGGCTGGTCGTACCTGTCCGTACATGGAGTGCGAATACATACCCGGCGGAGATCTGGGGCAGCGGATCGCCACGGGGGCGCTGCCCCGCTCCAGAGAGGAGCTGCGGGCGCTGCTGGTTGGACTGCTGTGGGGCGTCAAGGAGCTGCACGATCTCGGCGTGCTGCATCGGGACGTGAGGCCCCCCAATGTGGTCCCGCGTGGCGGCGACTGGGGTCGTCCGGTCCTGCTGGACTTCGGCGTCGCGCAGACCATGTACATCTCGCCGGCCCAGCAGCGTCTCTCGCTGGCGAGTCGGCGGCAGGACCTGCGCGACGTGGCGGCGTTGATCTACGAGGTCGGCACCGGCATCCCCGCCCTGCCGCCCGACCGGCGGCCGGGCGGCGACCGGTGGCAGGACCGACTGCGTCGCAGAGTGCCGCGCGATCCGCGGCACTGCTCGGAGCTCTTCGACGACGACGTGGCGCTGCTGGTGCACCGGTTGCTTGCCGGCAAGGAGCGGCGGCTGGGTGCCGACGAGGCCCTCCGCCGGCTCGGGGTGGACTGATCCTCCGGACCGGATGCGGGGCGTGCCGGATGCGGCCGCCGCCGCGCTTACCGCGTCTCGGACGGCGGCTCCCGCGTGAGGTCGTCGTAGAGTCGCGGCCGGCGATCGGTCAGGGTGCGATGCCAGCCATCGTCGCCGCGACGTGCCGCGGCGACGCGATCGGCTGAAAGATCGGCCAGATGTACCGTGTGGTGACCGACCCGCAGTGTCTCGCCGACGGTGGGACACTGCGGGTCGGTCGCGTCTCGCTCGTCGTCGGCTGCATCCGCGGTGGCACCGCTGCCGTCGCTGCTGCAGCCGGCGATGACTTCGCCGTACGGATCGACGATGCGACTGCACCCGAGGAACCGGCGCCCGCCGGCCGCCCCCGCCTGGCCGGCGGCCGCGAGGTAGCAGCCGTTCTCGATGGCGCGGGCGCGGGTCAGGACGTCCCAGATGCGCGCCCGGGCGCGGCCGAAGGCCGCCGGCAGCAGGATCAGTCGTGCCCCCCGCAGAGCCAGCAGGCGGGTCACCTCGGGAAAGCCGAGCTCGTAGCAGACGGCGATGCCGCACGGCCAGCCGGCGATGCGCCCCGTCCAGAGTGCATGGCCCGGCGTGAACCACTCGTCTTCTCCGGGGTACAGGTGCGCCTTGACGGCGTAGGCGGGCTCCAGATGCGGCCGCAGAACGGCCACCGCGTTGAGCAGGACGTCGCCGGAGGGCAGCGGCGCGGCCAGCGGGTCGATCGCCGGGACCGCCGGTCGTCCGGCTGCGGCTCGGGCGGAGCCGCGAGCGCCGAGCAGCGCCGCGCCGAGCACCGCGGCGGCGCCTGTCTCGTCGACGGCGGCCTGCAGGCGGTCGAGGGCGGCCGACGCGTCGGCCGCCCGTCGCGCCATGGCGTGGTCGAGGTAGTAGCCGCCCAGGAACAGCTCCGGGAAGACGATGAGCCCGGCGCCGGCGTCGGCCGCCGCCGCTAGGCCGGCCAGACCGGCGCGCAGGTTGGCGGCGGTGTCCGGCGGAGCATCATGCGCCTGTACGACGGCGATGCGGAGCGCTTCGTCCACTGAAGATCGCCCAGACCGGTCTCAGGGCTCCAGCAGGTCCGGCGTGGCGTCGATCAGCAGCAGCCTTCGTCGGCGCCGCCGCAGGAGCAGCCGTCGGCGGCGACCGCCTCGATGTCGTCGGCGTCGGAGGCCGGGCCGCAGCAACAGCCCGCAGCGCACACCTCGCACGGCGCCTCGACGGTGATCGGCGGACCCCACACGCCGGCTGCGTCGGGGTCCTCCGGCAGCTCGTCGACGTCGCCAGCCAGGTGCCAGAAGACGCTCTCTTCGAGCACGCCGCCGGGCTCCACGATGATGAACTCCTCGTCCCACGGCCCCTTGACGAGCTTGTGGAACAGGCGCATGTTGCCCGGCAGCATCTCGATCGGCAGGTCGTAGAACTGGGCCACCTTCTTGACGTACCGCTCGCACTTCTCCATGTCGTAGGTGCCGGTCTCGACCAGCACCAGGCGCGTGTAGCTCTGCATGATCATCAACGCCACCTCGCGAGCCTTCTCCTCGCCGATGCGCGGGATCATCTTCTCGTATTCCTGATAGGGGTCTTCGAGCTCCTCGACCCAGCCGCGCGTGTAGTAGTACGTCCCGGGATAGGCTGTGAACTCCTCGAGGTAGCGGCGCCGTGACCCCAGAAGGAACGAGATGCAGTCGTCGATGGCCGGCAGGACAAGCCGGTGCGGGCCGGCCTGGAGGCCGGCGGTGCCGTTGGAGCAGCGGCCGTAGCCGAGCAGGATGGTGCGCCGGCCGGGCGTCTCGGCGATGCGCTTGCTGATCTCATCGCGCAGCTGGTCCGGGTAGTCGTGTAGGCCACCCTTGACCCACTCTGTCTCGATGTCCGGCGCCACATGGGAGATCTCGTCCCTGAGCGTCTCGCAGGCGATGATCTTGAGGCTGAAGTCGTCTGCCACGGTAGCACCCCGTCCTTTCTGCGTGGCGATGGTGGCTATCCATGGTAGCAGAGCCGCTGGCCGATGCTTGTGCACGCGTGTTGTAGCATTGGGCACTCCGAGTGCCCGGCGGTGCGCACCGCGTCGGGTCGGTCTGGCGACGTGCTGCCGTGCCGTGTGTCCGGGCCCGATCGTCGTGCCCTGCCTGTTTCTGACCGCGCCTGCGCGCAGGGAGGTCCCCATGGAGATCCGTACAGTGCTGGTGGCCGGCGCCGGCCAGATGGGCAACGGCATCGCCCAGGTGAGCGCGCAGGCGGGCTATCGGGTCGTGATGACAGACATCGCGCAGGAGTTCATCGACAGGGGTCTGGCGAGCATCGAGAAGAACCTGGCACGAGCCGTCGACAAGGGGCGGCTGGCGATCGAGGACCGCGACGCCGCGCTGGCCCGAATCACGACCGCTCTGACGTTCGAGGCCGGCAAGGACGCCGACCTGTTCATCGAGGCGGCGCCCGAGTCGCTCGACGTCAAGCGCGACGTCTTCGGCAAAGCGACGGCGGCGCTCGGCGCCGAGACCATCATCGCCAGCAACACCAGCAGCCTGAGCATCACCCAGCTGGCCGCCACCGCCGGCTGCCCGGAGCGCTTTGTCGGCATCCACTTCTTCAACCCGGTGCCGGCGATGGCCCTGGTCGAGGTCGTCAGCGGTCTCGAGACGGCGCCGGAGACGGCCGCTGCCGCGCGGGCCTTCGTCGAGAGCCTCGGCAAGGTGCCGGTCATGGCCAACGACTCGCCCGGGTTCGTCGTCAACCGCATCCTCTTCCCGATGATCAACGAAGCGATCTACGTGCTGCAGGAGGGCGTGGCCGGCGCCGACGACATCGACGCCGCCATGAAGGCCGGCGCCAACCATCCCATGGGACCGCTGGCGCTGGCCGACCTCGTCGGCCTGGACACCACGCTGGCCGTGCTGGAGGTGCTGCACCGTGATCTCGGCGATCCCAAGTACCGTCCCTGTCCGTTGCTGCGGCGCTACGTATCGGCGGGCCGGCTGGGTCGCAAGTCCGGCGCCGGTTTCTACTCGTACGGCTGAGCGTGGTCGTGCACGGTGAGGGAGAGGCGATGAGCGAGACGCGGGCGGCCGATCGTCGCGGATACGTCCAGATCTACACCGGCGACGGCAAGGGCAAGACCACGGCCGCTCTCGGTCTGGTGCTGCGGGCCTGGGGCCACGACCATACGGCCGCGGTGCTGCAGTTCATGAAGCTCGATCCCGAATGGGGCGAGATCGTGGCCCTGCGGCGTCTCGGCATCGAGGTGGTGCAGACCGGCATCGGTCGCTGGGTACACAAGGACAAGATCACCGACGAGCACCGGGCCGCGGCCGTGGCCGGCCTCGAGCGGGCACACGAGATCGTCATGAGCGGCGTCTACGACGTGGTGGTGCTCGACGAGATCTGGACGGCGCTGTGGTTCGGACTGCTGCCGCTCGACGATGTGCTGGCGCTCATGCGCGACAAGCCGGCCCACACCGAGCTGATCATGACCGGTCGCGGGGCGCCGCCGGAGGCGATCGCGGCGGCCGACCTGGTCACAGAGATGCGGCCGCTCAAGCACTACTTCGATGCCGGCGTGCGGGCGCGTCCCGGCATCGAATACTGAACCGCCCGGGCGGCCGCCGGGGGGTCCGTGTGGCGCGGGCCTGCGGCGGCCACGTCGCTCCCGGCGGGCCTGCGGCGGCGGTCCGGAGGGTCTCGCCGACGTCCTCGACGAGATGTGCGTGCAGACCCGGTGGGGTGGTCCTAAGATAGGGGTCATGCAGTGTACGGCGACCCGTGGCCTCACAGGCGGCCGCGGCAGATGGGGAGGGATCAGACGATGCGTGCGCAGAAGGGACCAAAGGGGCGGATTGCGATCCTCACCGGTGGCGGTGACGTACCGGGCCTCAACCCGGCCATCCGCGCCATCACCTACCGCGCCATCCGCGAGGGCTTCGATGTGGTGGGCATCCGTCGCGGCTGGGCCGGCCTCATCGAGGTCAAGCGCGACCAGGAGGCCGACAACAGTCACGCGGTCATGCCGCTGACCAAGGACCTGGTCGAGAGCTTTGCCCGCACCGGTGGCACGTTCCTGCACTCGTCGCGCACGCGGCCGAGCGCGGTGCCGGGCAAGGACGTGCCGGACATCATGAAGAACCGCTACTCGGGCGAGGTCAACGACCTCACCTCCGAGGTCATCGCCAACCTCGAGTTCCTGGACGTCGACTATCTGGTGCCCATCGGCGGCGACGACACGCTGAGCTACGGCGTCGAGCTGGAGCGCAACGGCGTGCCGGTGGTGGCGGTGCCCAAGACCATGGACAACGACGTGCCGGGCACCGACTACTGCATCGGCTTCTCGACCTGCGTGAGCCGCACCATCAACCTGGCCAACCAGATGCGGACGTCGGCACAGAGTCACGAGCGGGTGATGGTCGTCGAGGTGTTCGGCCGCTACGCCGGCTACACGTCCCTGCTGCCGACGCTGGCCGGCGCCGCCCACCGCTGCCTGATCCCCGAGAGCCCGGCAGACATCGAGAAGGTCACCGAGATCATCCTCGAGGACCGCGCCAACAACCCGCAGCGCTCGGCCACGGTGCTCGTGAGCGAGGGCGCCACGCTGGCCGGCGGCGAGATGAGCATCCTGGGTGGCGAGAAGGACATGTTCGGCCACGCCAAGCTCGGTGGCATCGGCCAGCAGGTCAGCGCCCTGATCAAGCAGCTCTCGCCCAAGTACAACGACGGCCGCAAGGTCGACATGATCGCCATGAACCTCGGCTACCTGGTGCGCAGCGGTGACCCCGACTCGCTCGACTCCATCGTGCCGCTCGTGTTCGGCAACCTGGCCGTCGACCACATCCTGCGTGGCGACACCGGCCGCATGGTGGCCCTGCGCAACGGCCGCTACGACTCGGTGCCGATCGACACCGTGGTCGCGTACAAGAAGGTCGTCGACGTGGAGCGCTTCTACGACGCCGAGCGCTACCGGCCGACCTACGACGCCTTCGAGCTGCAGCCGATGTTCGTGGTCGGGGCGAGCTGACGGCGGGTCCCACACGGGGCCGGCGCGCCGCTGCTCCGCCACGCTGCGGGGAGTCGTCGTGACGCATACGCTCATCTACCCGGTCAGCGCTCGTCACAACGAGACCGGCCATCTCGAGATCGGCGGCTGCGACGTGGTGGATCTGTGTCGCGTCTTCGGCACGCCGCTGTTCATCTACGACGAGGAGACGCTGCGTCGCCAGTGCCGGGCGTACCTGAGTGCCTTCGGCGCGCGCTGCCACGACTTCGAGGTCGTGTACGCCAGCAAGGCCTTCAGCTGCCGGGCCCTCTGTCAGCTGGTGGAGGAGGAGGGACTCAGCCTCGACGTGGCCTCCGGCGGCGAGCTGGCCGCCGCCCGGAAGGCCGGTTTCCCGGCGGCGCGCATCTACTTCCACGGCAACAACAAGACGCCCGACGAAGTGCGTCTGGCGCTGCGGATGGGGATCGGTCACTTCGTGCTCGACTCGTTCGACGAGATCGAGCGGCTGGCGGGGGCCGTCCGGGAGCGCGGTGACGGCCCTCAGGATGTGCTGGTCCGCGTGACCCCGGGCGTGCGGCCGGACACGCACGCCGCCGTACAGACCGGGCAGCAGGACAGCAAGTTCGGCTTCGGCCTCGCGGACGGCTTGGCCGCCGAAGCCGTCGGCCGCGTGCTGACCACCGCGGCTCTGCGGCTCACCGGCATCCACGCCCACCTCGGCTCGCAGATCTTCGACCTCTCGGCGTACCGCCGCGGCATCGAGACCCTGGTCGCGGCCCTGGCCGACTGGCGGCGTACGCTGGGCTTCGAGTGCCGGATGTTCAACGTGGGCGGCGGGCTCGGTATCCGGTACACCAGCCGAGACGAGCCGTCGTCCATCGCCGAGCTGGCCGATGTGGCGGTCGGGACGCTGGGTCACGAGGCCGGCCGTCACGGTCTGCCGCTGCCGCGCATCCTGGTCGAGCCGGGACGGTCCATCGTCGGTAAGGCCGCCGTGACCGCCTATCGGGTCGGCGTCGTGAAGCGCATCCCGGGACTGCGCACCTACGTGGCGGTCGACGGCGGCATGAGCGACAACCTGCGGCCGATGCTGTACGGCTCGCGCTACGAGGCGATGCTGGCGAGCAAGGCGGAGGTGCCGGCGACCGACGAGGTCACCGTCGCCGGAAAGCACTGCGAATCGGGCGATGTGCTGGTCCGCGACGTCCTCATCGCCGCGCCGGAGCCGGGTGATATCCTTGTGACCCCCGGGACGGGCGCCTACGGGTATGCGCTGGCCAACAACTACAACGGTCAGCCGCGGCCGGCTGTCGTGCTCGTCCGCGCCGGCCGTCCGCGCGTCATAGTGGAGCGCGAGACATGGGACGACGTCCTGCGCCTGCAGCGCCCGCTGCACGGGGAGACAGGCTCCACAGGACAGGAGGCTTAGTCGTGGAACGCGTCGGTGTAGGACTGCTTGGATACGGCACGGTCGGCTCGGGCGTCGGTACGCTGCTGCGCGACTGTGCCGATGACATCAGCCTGGCCACCGGCAAGCAGGTGTACCTGGCGAAGGTCCTCGAGCTGCCGGGCTTCTCACACCCCGACCTCGACGCCGGGCTGGTGGTCCACGACGTCGGCGAGATCCTCGCCGATCCAGAGATACAGATCGTCGTCGAGCTGATCGGCGGGGTCGATGCGGCGCTCGAGTTCGAGCGCGCCGCCCTGCAGGCGGGCAAGCATGTGGTGACCGCCAACAAGCAGCTCATCGCCCAGCATGGGGCGGAGCTGTTCGACGTCGCCGAGCAGAGCGGCGCCCACCTGCGCTTCGAGGCCAGCTGCGCCGGCGCCATCCCGGTCATCAAGGCCCTGCGCGAGTCCCTGGCGGCGGCACAGGTCGACACCATCTTCGGCATCGTCAATGGCACCACCAACTACGTGATGAGCGCCATGAGCGACACCGGCGCGCCTTACGACGAGGTGCTCAAGAAGGCGCAGGAGCTGGGCTTCGCCGAAGCCGATCCCACCGAAGACGTGAGCGGCAAGGATGCGGCCGCCAAGATGGCCATCCTCAGCTCCATCGGGTTCCACAGCCGTACCACGCTCGCCGACGTACCGTACGAGGGCATCACCGGCATCACGGCCGCCGACATCGCTCATGCTACGTCCTACGGATATGTCATCAAGCTGCTCGGCGTCGCCAAGCTCATCGATGAGCGCGTCAACGTGCGCGTCTATCCCGCCTTCGTGCCGATGGACCACCCCTTGGCCAGCGTCGGCGGGGCCTACAACGCGGTGTTCCTGGAGAGCAGGCATTTCGACAAGATCATGCTCTACGGACCGGGGGCCGGCAGCATTCCCACTGCCTCGGCCGTCATCGGCGACATCATCGGCGTCGTCACCACCGCCGCGGGCGGCTTCGTCCGCAACTGCACCTGCTACAGGGACCTCGCGTTCTTCCCGCATGCCGACATGGTGAGCAGCTTCTACGTCCGCCTGCAGGTCACCGACAAGCCGGGCGTCCTCGGCCAGATCACGCCGATCCTCGGCGAAGAGGGCGTGAGCGTGCGCTCCATGTGGCAGTCGGGGCGCGACGACACCGCCGAGCTGGTCCTGCTGCTGCACCCGGCTCGCGAGGCCGCCGTCACGGCAAGCCTGGAGCGGATCGCGGCGCTCGAGTGCGTCCAAGGCGAGCCGACGACGATCCGGGTCGAGGGCGAAGAGCCGCGGTGACCCTCGCGCGAGGGACCGCATGACGGCCCGCGTCGTCCTGGTGCCGGACGGCATGGCCGACGAGCCGTTGTCCGAGCTCGGCGGCCGCTCGCCGCTGGAGGCGGCGCGGACGCCGCACATGGACGCCCTGGCCGGCGCCGGTATCGTCGGGCTGGTGCGGACCATCCCCGCCGGCATGCCCGCCGGCAGCGATGTGGCCAATCTGGCGGTGCTCGGCTACGACCCGCGGCAGGTGTACACAGGGCGGGCGCCGCTCGAGGCGCTCAGCATCGGCGTCGCCCTCGGCCCCGACGACGTCGCCTACCGCTGCAACTTCGTGACCATCGTCGACGGCATGATGCGCGACCACACCGCCGGCGGCATCTCCGGCGACGAGGCCCGTACGGTGATCGCGGCGCTGGCCGAGCGGTTCGCCGGCAGCCCGTTCGAGCTCCACCCCGGCGTCGGCTATCGCCACCTCATGGTGTGGCGCGGCGGCGTCGAGGTGCCCTGCACGCCGCCGCACGACATCCTGGACGAGCCGGTCGTGGGCTACCTGCCCGGCGCGACGCTCCCGACCGGGTCTTTGGGCGGCGGGCGCGATGAGCCGGCACCGGACGATGCCGGCGAGGTCCCGATCGCCGCCGGACTCCGCGGTGGCGCGCAGTCGCCGGCCGCCGCCCTGCGCGCCGTCATGGTGACCGCGCACGAGGTCGTCGCCGGTCTGCGGCCGGGCACCGACATCTGGCTCTGGGGAGAAGGACGCCGACCCAGTCTGCCGGCGCTGACCGAGCTGCGTGGACTGCGCGGCGCCGTGGTCGCCGCCGTCGACCTGGTGCGCGGCATCGGCGTCGCCGCCGGCATGGACGTGCTGGACGCACCGGGGGCCACCGGCGACCTGGAGACCGACTACGCGAGCAAGGGCCGGGTCGCGCTCGCCGCGCTGCGCGACCACGACCTCGTCTTCGTGCACGTCGAGGCGCCCGACGAGGCCGGCCATCAGGGCGATGCGGCGGCCAAGGTGGCGGCGATCGAGCGGATCGACGCCGAGGTCCTCGGTCCGCTGCTGGCCGCCACGCCGCGACCGGCGGTCCTCGTGCTCCCCGACCACTTCACGCCGGTGCGCGTGCGCACGCACACCGATCCGCCGGTGCCCTTCGCGCATGCGACCCCCCGGGCGGACCTTCTGTCGGCACGGGAACGTCTCGCGATGCCCGCCGGCGGCTTCTCGGAGCGACTCGCCGCCGCCTCCGGGCTGCTGATCCCCGACGGTCCGGCGCTGATGGACCGATTCCTCGCCGCCACCGCCTGAAGGGCTGCGTTCCGCGCCGGACCGCGCCCTCGGCCGACGGCTTCGCGCCCGCGCGTCGCGTGCGCCGGACCTTTACGCCTCACCCTCACGGTCCGATACTCCTGCCGCCCGGCGCTGACGTGTAGCATGGAGGCGTCGCACGGCGACCGGGAGGCTGCCCATGACCGCCACGTCGTCACACACATCCGGTCCGACGACTCGCAGGCGTCCGCTGACGCTCGTCCACATCTCGGACCTGCACGCCGGCTCCCCCTATTTCGTGCCCAACCTCATGGAGCGCGCCATCGTCGAGATCAACGACCTGCGCCCCGATCTGGTCCTGGTGACCGGCGATCTCACCGAGATGGGCTTCCGCCAGGAGTATCTGCTCGCCAAGAGCTACCTGGACCGCCTCGACTGCCCCGAGCTGCTGGTCATCCCCGGTAACCACGACTCGCGCAACGTCGGTTACGTCCACTTCGAAGCCCTCTTCGGTGAGCGCAGCGTGGTGTGGCACGGCGAGGGACTCACGGTGGTCGGCGTCGACTCGACCGAGCCCGACCTGGATCACGGTCACATCGGCCGGGCCCGCTACCCGTGGCTCGAAGAACGCTTTGCCCACCCCGCCGAGTTCCGCATCTTCATGCTGCACCATCACCTGCTGCCGGTGCCCGGCACCGGGCGGGAGCGCAACGTGGTCTACGACGCCGGCGATCTGATCGAGGTGCTGCAACGCTGTGGCGTCGATCTGGTCCTCTCCGGCCACAAACACGTGCCGTACGCCTGGCGGCTCGAGCGCTTCTTCGTGGTGAACACCGGCACGGCGTGCTCGCTGCGCCTGCGGGGCATGATGAAGCCCTGCTACACGGTGATCGAACTGGGAGAGGACGTCGTGGACGTCTTCCGCAAGTATCCGTTCCACGGCCGCGAGTCGCTGCTGACGTTCTCGCGGTCGTCGCGGGAGTTCACCAAGTCGGTCGCCGGCGGTCCCGTCGGCCGGCCCAAGACGGAGGAATGAACTGTGGCCGCCGGCCCGCCGCCGGCCGTGGCGCTGATCGACGGGGAGCACTACCCTCCGGTGGTGCGTGCCGCCCTCGAGCAGCTGGCGCCGCGCTTCGACTTCCGTGCAGCGCTGTTCCTCGGAGGAAGCGAGAAGCTCAGGGACGGTGGCGAGGTCGCCGACTACGGGCTGCCGGTGCGCCGGCCCAGTGGCCAGGAGGCTCACATGGCGGCTCTGATGGCGCTCGTCCGTGAGACCGGTGCCCAGTGCGTGGTCGACCTGTCCGACGAGCCGGTGGTGGGCTATCGCGAGCGCTTCCGTCTGGCCAGCGCCGCCCTGGCCGCCGGCGCCCGCTACGTGGGCGCCGACGTCGAGCTGCGACCTCCGCAGCGGGCGCCGCTGCCGCTGCCCACGGTGGCGGTCATCGGTACCGGCAAGCGCGTGGGCAAGACGGCGGTGAGCGGCTTTCTGGCGCGGGGCCTGGCGGACGAGGTGTCGCCGGGCGCCGACCGTCTGGTCATCGTGGCGATGGGGCGCGGCGGCCCGGCCGAGCCCGAGCTGATCCGCGGCGGCGAAGGGATCGGCGCCGCGGAGCTCCTGGCGGCCTCGCGTCGCGGCCGGCACGCCGCCTCGGACCACTACGAGGACGCGGCTCTGGCCGGCGTCACCACGATCGGCTCACGGCGCTGCGGCGGCGGGCTGGCGGGCAGTGCGTTCGACAGCACCATCGACCGGGCGTTCGCGCTGCTCGACTCGCTGCCGGCCGAGATGGTGATCGTCGAGGGCTCGGGCTCGGTGATCCCTCCGGCCTGTGCCGATGCCACCGTCTGTGTGGTCGCCGCCGATCAGCCGCTCGACTACGTGGCGGGCTATCTGGGGACCTACCGGCTCCTCATCAGCGACACGATCGTGCTGAGCATGTGCGAGCCGCCGTTCGCGGATGCGGGACGGGTCGACGCCCTGCGCGCCGCGATCGCACGGGTCTGCCCCGATCTGACCGTGATCCCCACCGTCTTCCGGCCGCGACCGCTCGGCGACGTCGGCGGTCGCCGGGTGGCGTATTTCACCACGGCCGCCGAGCGCAGCCTCGATCTGCTGACCGGACATCTGAGCGCAGCCTACGGGGCCGAGGTCGTGGCGGCCACGGCGTCGCTGGCCAGCCGGCCGGCGCTGCGTGACGGCCTGCGTCGAGCGGCGGCCGCCGACGTGTGGCTCACCGAGATCAAGGCCGCCGCCGTGGACGTGGTGGCGGAGGCCGCCGTCGCCGCCGGCAAGGAGCTCCTCTTCTGCGACAACGAGCCGGTGGCGGTGCTGGACGGTGAGCTGACCGGGCTGCCCGGCGAGCTGGCGAGGCTGGCGCGCCACCGCTTCGCCGGGCGCCTGGAGACCGCCCCGCCGGGCGAGGGGGTGCGGTCGTGAGCCGGGGACCGGATGAGGGGAAGGAGCTGGGTCTCGAGCCGGAGTCGGGCCTGCCGTATTCGAAAGGCCTGACGGCTCAGACGCTGATGGCGACCGGGCTCTCGCCGGAGTCGTCGTACCGGCTGGCGGCGGCGCTGGAGCAGCGGCTGTTGCACGCCGGCCGGCGCACGATCCGTCTCGACGATCTGCGCGACATCTCGCACGAGATGCTCGGCGAGGCAGAGAGCGCCGCGCTCATGGAGCGGCTGCTGCGCTGGCGTCGCGTGCGGACGCTGGAACGGCCGCTGATCATCCTCATCGGCGGTACCACCGGCGTCGGCAAGAGTACCCTGGCCAACCAGCTCGCCCATCGCCTCGGCATCGTCCGGGTGGCCTCGACCGACATGGTCAGGCAGGTCATGCGCGCTTTCTTCGCCGCGGATCTCATGCCGGCCGTCCACTCCAGCTCCTTCGACTGTGCCGCCGCCGTGCCCGTTCCCGTCCCGGAAGGGGTCGACCTGACGCTGGCCGGGTTCATGGAACAGGTGCGAGCCGTCCAGGTCGGCATCGAGGCGCTCGTGGCACGAGCGGTCGAGGAGAAGCAGGGCTTCATCATCGAGGGCGTGCATCTGGTCCCCGGTCACCTTGACGCGACGCGTTGGGGCGAGGCGCTGGTCGTGGAGCTGGTGGTGACGGTGCCGGAGCGTCGCCGCCACGAGCAGCACTTCACGTTCCGCGACTGGCACACCGGCGGCATGCGGTCGCTGCAGCGGTACCTGGACCATCTCGACGAGATCCGCCGCATCCAGGACCTCATCCGGCAGCGGGCGGTGGAGCGTGGTGTCACCGTCGTCGAGAACCGCGACATCGACGCCGCCGTGGCGCGGGCGCTCGACGAGGTCCTTGATGCGGTCGCCGTGGACTCCGCCGCCGCCGGTCCCGGCGAGTGATGTAAGCGGCTACTTGCGCGCCGACCGCGTCCATCGGGTATAATGACATCGCCCCCTCTCCGGGCGCGTCTATTCCAACCATCCATCTCTTCTCAAGGGAGCGGCACCGGCCTCTGGGCGTGCGTCATTGCGCCGCAGCGACGTCGGTCTCCCGGTAGGCTCGATCCGACGCCGATCCGCCAGCACCCTTGGTACGGAGCGCACACGGGTCGATACGGCACGGAGGTCCCGCAGTCACCACCATGAACCACACCGACGAACAGACTCCTTTGGGCGCGCGCTCTCCTGAGCCGCCGCTCGTCGATCCGGTCGCGACCTCGTCGGCCGAGCCGACCGTCGCCCCGGCGGCGGTCGCGACAGAGAGCGCCGCTTCCGATCCTTCGACGCCGCCGGCCGGCGATCCACCGCGGGATGCGTCCACCGACGCCGCCGCCGAACGGCCGGTCACGGCTCGCCGACGGCCGGCTTCGCGTCGGCGGACACCCGCCGATACCGACGCTCCGCGGCCGTCCTCAGACGCCCCGCGACCGTCCTCGGACCCGGCATCAACGCAGCAGACGCAGGCTCCGGCCGGCCGTGAGGCCGGCGCCGAAGGCCAGCGGGAGAAGGCTTCCGCCGGTCCGCAGGATGCTTCCGCCGGTCCGGACACGGTGTCCGCCGGATCGTCGCCGACGACCCCGGAAGGTCCGGCCTCAGGCCCCACCGCCGGGCCTGCCGCGGCGCCGACGACCCCGGAAGGCCCGGCCTCGGGCCCGACCGCCGGACCCACCCTGACGTCGGGTCCGTCCGCCTCGAAAGAGGCTGTCGTGACCGAGGGCGGCGAAGGCGAGGCGCCCTCTGGAGACAAGCAGCGTCGCATTGAGAAGCCGGGCGGTGAGCGCCAGGAGCGCCCCGAGCGGCAGGATCGCCCGGAGCGTCAGGATCGCGGCGACCGCCAGGACCGTCGTCCGGGCAACGGCCGCGACCAGCGTGGGCGCCGGGGCCGCGATCGCGACCGCGATCGCGAGCGGCGCGAGCCGGGCCCCATCATCCAGTGTCAGGGCATCCTCGACGTGCTGCCCGACGGCTTTGGCTTCCTGCGCACCAAGGGCTACACGCAGAGCGAAGGCGACGTGTACGTGTCGCTCAGTCAGATCCGCCGCTTCGGCCTGCGTCGCGGCGACGACATCGTCGGCGCCGTGCGCGAGCCCAAGGACAACGAGAAGTATCCGGCGCTGCTGAAGATCGAGACCGTCGGCGGCGTCGATCCCGAGATCGCCCGGCAGCGGCCGGTCTTCGAGCGCCTCACGCCGCTGTTCCCCGAGGAGCGCCTGCGGCTCGAGACCGAGGAGCACGATACGGCGGCCCGTATCATGGACCTGCTCTGTCCCATCGGCAAGGGCCAGCGCGGCCTCATCGTCTCGCCGCCCAAGGCCGGCAAGACCACCATCCTCAAGAAGCTCGCCAACTCCATCACCGCCAACAACCCCGAGGTGAAGCTCATCGTGCTGCTCGTCGACGAGCGCCCGGAAGAGGTCACCGACATGCAGCGTTCCGTGAACGGTGAGGTCGTGGCCTCTACCTTCGACCAGCCGTCGGAGAACCACGTGCAGGTCACCGAGCTGGTGCTCGACCGCGTGAAGCGGCTGGTGGAGCAGAAGCACGACGTGGTCATCCTGCTCGACTCCATCACCCGCATGGCACGGGCCTTCAACCTCAACACGCCGGCGTCCGGGCGCATCCTCTCGGGCGGCGTCGATTCCACCGCGCTCTACCCGCCGAAGAAGTTCTTCGGAGCGGCCCGCAACATCGAGGAAGGCGGCTCGCTGACCATCATGGCCACGGCGCTGGTCGACACCGGCTCGCGCATGGACGAGGTCATCTTCGAGGAGTTCAAGGGCACCGGTAACATGGAGATCCGCCTCGATCGCAAGCTCGCCGACAAGCGTATCTTCCCGGCCATCGACATCGACGGCACCGGCACGCGTCGTGAGGAGCTGCTCATGGAGCCGGCCGAGGCCGCCATGGTCTGGAAGCTGCGCAACGTGCTGCACTCGCTGGAGCCGTCGGCGGCCATCGAGCTGCTCATCAACAAGGTGCGGGAGACCAAGTCCAACGCCGACTTCCTGCTTGCCATCCAGAAAAACAGCCGATAGCGGCAGTCTGGGCAACAAGGACAGCCGATAGTGGTACCATGATGCGCTCGGCGGGGCGTGCGGTCCCCCGCCGTCTCAGGAGAATGAAGGGACCCGATCCGATGAAGAAGGACATCCACCCGAAGTACCAGGAAGCCACCGTGCACTGCTCCTGCGGGTACACGTTCACCACTCGCTCCACCAAGCCGGAGCTGCACGTGGAGCTCTGCTCCCAGTGTCACCCGTTCTACACCGGCAAGCAGAAGCTCGTGGATTCGGGCGGTCGTGTCGAACGCTTCCAGAAGCGCTACGGCAAGGCCCAGCAGGCCAAGAAGGAGTAGCGGGCCGTCATGGCAGCGCATCTCTCGCTGACGCTGCTGCAGCACACGCCCGACCCCGACCGGGCGGTGGCGGTCGCCGGACGGCTCTGCTACGCGCCTGTCTCGGCCGCCGAGCTCACTCAGGAGATGAGCGACGACGACGTCGCCAAGCTCGTCCGCATCCTCGTCCGCTCCGGCCATCACAGCGCCATCGAGCACGCCTCGTTCACGTTCGCCGTCGACGGGGTGTCGCGGGCTTGCACGCACCAGCTGGTGCGTCACCGGGTGGCGTCGTACAACCAGCAGTCGCAACGGTACGTCCGCTTCGACTCGGCAGACGGCTTCGTCGTGCCGCCCAAGATAGCTGCCGACGAAGAGGCGCAGGCGATCTTCCTCGAGGCCATGGAGCACGCTCGCACGGCTTATGACAGGCTTGTGGAGATCGGTCTCCGCGAGGGCCGCAGCGCCGAGTCGGCGCAGGAAGACGCCCGCTTCGTGCTGCCCAACGCCGCCGAGACCAAGATCGTGGTCACCATGAACGCGCGCGAGCTGCGGCACTTCTTCCATGTGCGCTGCTGCCGGCGGGCGCAGTGGGAGATCAACGAGATGGCCTGGCAGATGCGGCGCCTGGTGCGCCAGGTGTCGCCGTATCTCTTCGAGGGCAGTGGACCGTCCTGCCTTTACGGGCAGTGCGGCGAAGGCAAGATGACCTGCGGCGAGCCGTACCGTCCGGAGGACGTCGACTGACCACCGCCGCGCCGAAGCGGGCCCAGGTCGGCGGTCAGGCCGTCATCGAGGGCGTCATGATGCGCGGCGTCACGCACTGGTCGCTGGCCGTGCGCCGTCCCGACGACTCCATCGGCATCCACGACTTCCCCCTGCGGCCGTACGCGCAGCGCCATCGCCTGCTGGCACTTCCCATAGTCCGCGGCGTCGTGGCGCTCGTCGAGTCGCTGGTCCTCGGCATCAGGGCGCTGCAGCTGTCCGCCAACGAGTCGCTGGGCGAAGAGGAGAAGCCGCTCGGCAAGCGCGAGATGGGCGTCACCCTGGCCATCTCGCTCATCATCGCCGTGGGCCTCTTCTTCCTCGCGCCGCTGGGACTCACCAGCCTGCTCAAGGGCGTGCTCGGCACCGGTTTCGCGTTCTGGATCGTCGAAGGTCTGGTGCGCGTGCTCATCTTCGTGCTGTACATCGTCGCCATCACGCGCATCCCCGATCTGCGGCGGGTCTTCGAGTACCACGGCGCCGAACACATGAGCATCCACGCCCTCGAGCACGGCGAGCCGCTGGTGCCCGAGACGGTCGCGAAGTATCGCACGCTGCACGTGCGCTGTGGCACCTCGTTCCTGCTCGTGGTCATGGTCGTGGCCATCCTGGTCTTCGCCATCGTGCAGTGGCCGGCCTGGTACTGGCTCATCCTCAGCCGCATCATCCTCATCCCGCTCATCGCCGGAGTCTCCTACGAGATCATCAAGTGGGCCGGCCGCCACGACGACAATCGGCTCGTGAAGGGCGTCATGTGGCCCGGCCTGATGCTGCAGCGGCTCACCACCAGGCAGCCGGACACCGGCCAGATCGAGGTCGCCATCAGCGCCCTGGAGCGCATCATCGAGCTGGAGCCGCAGGATCGGCCGCCGGTCGAGGGCGTGGAGGTCATGGCGTGAATGGCGTGACGCCGGCGGCGTGACGCCGGTCACCGCAGGTGCTAGCGGCGCCAACGCCGGCCATTGACGTCGTCTTCACAGCGACGTAAGGTGCAGGCGGAGGGCGACGAGCACGACGATCTCCCACCACCGACGACAGTGTGCCGTCTCAGGCGACGAGGCAGGGTCCACAGTGAGACGCGGAACGCGGCAGCTGATGGGTCGCCGGACCGTCCTGAAGCACCAGTGCGCAGGGATTCGCCTCGTCGTCCTCTTCTCTGCCCGGCTGCAGCAGGCGGGCGCACGATCATCTCACGGTGTCGCGGTCGCTGCGTGACCGTGCGGCCGCTGTGTGGCGCGCCGTAGTGTGTCGGTGTGCGTCTGCCGGGCGGCGCGGCGCGGGTCGCCGTTGGTCGCGCGTACCGGCGGCGGCACTATAATCGAAGCGTGACCGGTGCAGGCGGTCCGGCCGGGCGGCGGACCGGGCATGCAGGGTCGCGAGGACCCGCCGAGCTCCCACGGCGCCCTCCCGGCCCGGCCTGCGGCCACGATGCCATGATCGACGATGTACTGACAGAGATAGAACGCAGCTACGCCGAGCTGACGGCGCAGCTTGCCGAACCCGAGGTGCTCGCCGATCGCGCCCGCTATGCGGCGGCGGTCCGCCGGCACGGCGAGCTGGAGCCGCTGTACGCTGCGGCACGCGAGTACCGCGAGGCGCAGGCGGCCGTCGTCGAGGCACGGGAGCTGCTCGGCGACGACGGCGGTGAGGGTCTCGACGACGAGATGCGGACGTTCCTGACCGAGGAGCTCGAGGCCGGTCACGCGCGTCTCGCGGCTCTGGAGGAGCAGATCCGCCTGGGCATGCTCGAGCATGACCCCGACGACGAGAAGAGCGCCATCCTTGAGATCCGCGGCGGCACCGGCGGCGACGAGGCCGCCTTCTTCGCCGCCGACCTCTTCCGCATGTACGCCCGCCACGCCGAGAGCAGAGGCTTCCAGGTGGAGGTGCTCTCCGCCAACGAGCCGCCGACCGGCGGCTTCAAGGAGGTCATCGCCGAGCTGCGTGGCGCCGGCGCCTACGGCACCTTCAAGTACGAGAGCGGCGTGCATCGGGTGCAGAGGGTGCCGGCCAACGAGACGGCCAGCCGCATCCACACCTCCACGGCCACCGTCGCCGTCCTGCCCGAGGTCGAAGACATCGAGATCGAGATAGATCCCAATGAGCTGCGCGTGGACATCTTCCGGGCCCGCGGACCGGGCGGGCAGTCGGTCAACACGACCGACTCGGCGGTCCGCATCACGCACGTACCGACCGGGCTGGTGGTGAGCTGCCAGGACGAGAAGAGCCAGTACCAGAACAAGGACAAGGCGATGCGGATCCTGCGGGCGCGGCTCTACGAGCTGCGCAAGGAGGAGCAGCAGCGCGAGCTGGCCGAGGCGCGGCGCGACATGGTGCAGACCGGCAGCCGCGCCCAGAAGATCCGCACCTACAACTACCAGCAGAACCGGGTCACCGACCACCGCATCGGATTCACCACGCATCGCCTCACAGAGATCCTCAACGGCGACCTCGACGAGCTCACCGAGGCACTGGCGGCCGCCGATCATGAGGCTCAGGTGGGGCATCTGGCCGGCGCCGGCTGAAGCCACCGGCGCGGCGGTCCCGCCGGTGGCAGAAGGCGGTGGCGGAAGTCGGACGGCGTGGCCGCGTCGGCCGGGCGACACGGCCGCTGCGGACGCTCTCTTGCAGAGCGCAGGCTACGGTGGCAGAATGGTTTAGACCAGTCGTCGACCAGTCTTTAGCTCGCCGGTCGTTCGGCCTGTGCCGGCATCGAGGGAGGTGGCTCAAATGACGACGGTGGGATCCTATGAGGCCAAGACGAAGCTCGCCGACCTGCTGCGCCAGGTCGAGCGCGGTGAGCATGTCACCATCACCCGGCACGGTGTCCCTGTGGCCGTGCTCGTCCCGTTCGCGGACTATCCGCGCCACGATGTGGCGGCCACCGTGGCGGAGCTCAAGGCGCACGCGCGGGGGCGCCACCTCGGCGGGCTCGGCATCCGTGAGTTGATCGAGGAGGGCCGGCGCTGGTGAGCGCCTTCGTCCTGGACTGCTCGGTCACCATGTCCTGGGCCTTCGACGACGAGGATACGCCGCATGCCGCCGCGATACGGGACGGCCTCGTCCAGAGTGAGGCATTCGTGCCGTGGCTCTGGACGCTCGAGGTGAGCAATGCGCTGCTGGTCGCCGAGCGACGTGGCCGGCTGACGACGACCGAGTCGGATCGCTTCGTCGAGCTGCTGGGCAGGCTTCCGCTGCGGATCGAGACCACCGCCGTGGACCGTGTGCTGCCCGACGTGCTGGCGCTGGGCAGGCGGACCGGTCTGAGCTCCTACGATGCGGCCTATCTCGACCTCACCGGACGACTGGGGTTGCCCCTGGCGACCCTCGACGAGCGGCTGCGCCGGGCGGCGGAACGAGAGGGCGTCGCTGTGCTCTGAGGAGGCATCGCGGTCCGGGCTTCCCCGGTGCTATCGGCGCGGCGTCGTCACCGGGGAGGTGATGCCGGCGCGCTCGTGGGAGACCCGAGGGCGGCGTAGAATCAGGTCCTGGTGCCGACAAGAGCACACCGACCTGAGAAGAGGGGAGCGGCATGCGCAGACTGGTGGCAGCGGTGACGGCGGTGGTCGTGCTCGCGGGGCTCATGCTCGCGATCGTGGCCTGCGGCGGTGCGGACATAGCCGGGACCTACAAGGCCGAGGGCGACGACCCCGAGTTCCAGAGTGCCGCGCTGGTCATCAACGATGATGAGACGTTCAAGGTGAGCGTCACGATCCCGGGCAGCGACGAGGAGGTGTCCTTCACCGGCACCTACACGCTCGACGGCGACAAGATCACGCTGTCGGCCGAGGGCATGAACGAGACCGAGGCCGGCACGGTCGAGGACGGCAAGCTTGTCTTCGACGAGGTCACCTGGGTCAAGGAGTAGTGGCGCCGGCGTCGGTACGCGAGGCGGTGAGGGAGGCGGCGGCACGGTTCGCCGCCGCCGGCTCTCTCACCCCGCGTCTCGACGCCGAGCTGCTCCTGGCGGAAGCGCTCGGCGTGCGCCGCGACGCGTTGTATCGGGAGCCGGAGCGGGTGTTGACCGACGCGGAGGCACGGCGCTTCTCAGGCTTCACCGGGCGCCGCGAACGGCGTGAACCTGTCGCCTACATCATCGGTCGGCGGGCCTTCCGGACCATCGAGCTGGAGGTGGGGCCGGGCGCGCTGGTGCCGCGACCGGAGACCGAGACGCTGGTGGAGGTGGCGCTGGCGGAGCTGGCCCGGCTCGACGCGCGTCTCGACCGCGAGCTGGGTGTGGAAGAGGCTTCGAGCGCCGCCGCCGGGCCGGACGCTGCAGAGCGCGGCGAGACTGCCGCGCCGCGCCGGCCGGCACCGCGGGTGCCCAGGCTGCTGGATGTGGGCACCGGTTCGGGGGCGGTCGCGCTGGCCGTGGCGTCGGAGCACCCGGGCGTACGTGTGGTCGGCGTCGACATCGACTCGCGAGCACTGGACATCGCCGGCCGCAACGCCCGGCGTCTGGGGCTGACGGAGCGCGTCGAGCTGTTCGAGAGCGACCTGTTCGACGGGCTGCCTGAGGGTGCGCGCTTCGATCTCATCGTGTCCAATCCGCCCTACCTCACGGAGGACGAACTCGCCGGTGTGGAGCGCGAGGTCCGGGTCTACGAGCCGCGGCACGCGCTGCTGGGCGGTTCGAGCGGGCTGGACGTCCATGAACGGCTCGTCCCCGGCGCTTTGCCGTTCCTGGAGCCGGGCGGTCTGCTGGCGGTCGAGATCCATGAAGGGCGCGCCGTCGAGGTCACGGCGCTCTTCAAGGCGACCGGCCGCTACGCGGAGGTGACGGTCCATGACGACCTCGGCGGAGCGCCGCGCGTGGTCCGCGGTCGTGAGCGGGCCCGATCCGCGGCGGTGAGCGCGCCCGGCCTCTCATGAGCCGCCACCTCGACGTCCGCGCCGTGGTGCTCGGCTCCCGCCCGCTCGGTGAGGCCGATCGCATCGTCGTGCTCTTCACCCGCGAGATCGGCCGTCTCGACGGCGTCGTCAAGGGCGTGCGCAAGACGAAGTCGCGCTGGGGCGGCAGACTGGAGCCGTTCAACGTCGTCGACCTGAGCCTCTTCCGCGGGCGCTCCCTGGCGACGGTCACCGGCGCCGACCTGGTGGCCGGCTTCCCGCAGCTGCGCACCCGACGGGCATCGCTGACCGCCGCAGCCGTGACCTGCGAGGCGGCGGCGCGGCTCTTCGGCGATGAAGAGCAGCACGAGCGTGTGTTCAACCTCCTCTGTCGTGCCCTCAAGGCATTCGACGACGGCTTCGCCGGGCCGGCCCTGGAGGCGCCGGTGACGCTTGGCGCGGTCGTCAAGCTCCTGCACGAGGCCGGCTTTCTGCCCGTCCTCGACCAATGTGCGTGCTGCGGGCACGGCCATCAGGCGGCGGCGTTCTCGGCGGCCGGCGGCGGCCTGGTGTGCGGCGAGTGCGTGGGTGAGGGCGTGCCGATCTCCGGCGCGGCCGTCGAGGCGCTCTGTGACGCGGTGGCGGAGCCGCTGGACCGGCTCCGCACCCTGCCGCCGACGCCGGCCGTCGCGGAGGGGCTGCGGCACGTGCACGCCCTGTTCATGCATCACACCGGCGGCCGCCTGCGCTCACTGCGCTTCACGTGCTGAACCGTTCGGAGCTGCCGGGCGGCCTCTACTAACGGTCGTCCGTGCGCGCGACGTGCCTTAGGCGGGCGCCCTCTACGAGGCCGGCCGTCCGTGCGCGCAAGGCGGCGCCGGCGGGTATGCCGTGTGTCGCTCGTCGGCGTTCCGCGCGACGCGGCGCCGGCCCTCAGCGTTGGCCGCCGGCAGGGCGGTTGATAGACTGTGCGCTCCTTGGCCGGGTCGGTCACGGCCTTCTCCGGCAGCTTTGGACGGTGGCATCGCGACGCCGTGCGCCGTCGGCTCGTGTCTCAACGATGTGGAGGACTGGTGGCGACGCCGACCTATCAGCAGATCATCAGCAGCCTGCAGGCCTACTGGGAACGGCAGGGCTGCGTGATCATGCAGCCCTACCACACCGAGGTCGGCGCCGGGACCTTCAATCCGGCGACGGCCCTGCGCTGTCTGGACTCGCGGCCCTGGCGGGCCGCCTACGTGGAGCCCTCGATGCGGCCGGCCGACGGCCGCTACGGGGAGAACCCGTATCGCCTCGGGCATTACTACCAGTATCAGGTGGTCATCAAGCCCTCACCGGCGGACATCCAGGACCTGTATCTGCGTTCGCTGGAGGCTCTCGGCATCCGTCTGGCCGAGCACGACGTACGGTTCGTGGAAGACAACTGGGAAGGCCCCACGCTCGGCGCCTGGGGCCTCGGGTGGGAGGTCTGGATCGACGGCATGGAGGCCACCCAGTTCACCTACTTCCAGCAGCTCGGCGGCATCGACCTCGACCCCATCACCGTCGAGCTCACCTACGGGCTCGAGCGGCTGGCCATGTACCTGCAGGGCGTCGACGACGTGTTCGACCTGGTGTGGTCGCGCTGGGAGGAGGACGGTGAGCAGGTCACCGTCACCTACGGCGATGTCTACAGGGAGAACGAGCGGCAGTTCAGCATCTACGGCTTCGAGACCAGCGACGTGGAGATGCTGCAGCGGCATTTCCGCGACCACGAGGCCGAGGCCGGGCGCTGCATCGTCGCCGGTCTGCCGCTGCCGGCGTACGATCACGTCCTCAAGTGCAGTCACACGTTCAACCTGCTCGACGCGCGCGGCGTGGTGAGCGTGACGGAGCGCACGGCATACATCGGGCGCGTGCGCGACCTCGCCCGCAGGGTCGCCGAGCTCTACCTCGAGGTGACCGCTGGACGGCAGGCGGCTGGGGGGTCGGCGGCGGTCCAGGCCGGCGACGGGCCGCCGGCCGCGGGCGACGCGCCGACGCCCGACGGCGGTGCGCCATCGACCGGCGGCGCAGCGAGTACCCCGACGTCCCAAGGCGGTGCGGCATGAGCACCCTGCTGTTTGAGATCGGCTGCGAGGAACTGCCGGCCACGGTCTGCGTGTCCATCGAGCGGCAGTTGCTGGGAGCCGCGTCCGGTGCCGCGGCCGCCAAGGCGGAGGGCGCCGAAGCCGGGATCGTCCGCCGTCAGCTCGAGGCCCACCGGCTCTGGCCGGCGCGCGGCGCGACGTTGCGCGTGCTCGTGTCGCCGCGCCGCATCGGCATCCTGGTGGACGGTGTGCCGACCCGGCAGACCGTGTGCGTGCAGCGCTTCCGCGGTCCGCGCGCCGCCGTCGCCTTCGACGACGCCGGCGCGCCGACCCGGGCGGGGCTCGGCTTCGCGACCGCCAAGGGCGTGCAGCCGCAGGACCTCGGGCGGGAGGAGATAGACGGGACCGAGTTCGTGACCGCCGAGGTCGAAGAGCCACGTCGCGGGGCCGGCGCCGTGGTGCCGGACGTGTGCACCGCCATCCTCGAGCAGATCCACGTGCCGCGCGGCATGCGCTGGGGGGCGCGGCCGCCCGGCGCGCAGGAGTATCTGCGCTTCTCACGACCCATCCGCTGGCTGGTCTGCAAGCTCGACGCGCGGACCGTGCCGTTCGCGTTCTACGACATGCAGGCCGGCGAGCTCTCGCACGGTCATCGCGTGCTCGGCGGAGCGTTCGGCGTCACGGCCGCGACAGAGTACGAGAGCCTTCTGGAGGGCCAGGGAGTCATCGTCGATCAGCAACGTCGCCGGCGGCTCATCGAGGCGGGTCTCGACGAACAGGCGGCGCAGTGCGGCGGCGAATGGTTCGATCCCGGCGACGTGGTGAGCGAGGCGACGTATCTGGCCGAGTGGCCGACCGTGCATCACGGCACGTTCGCCGAGGACAAGCTGCGACTGCCGGCCGACGTGCTCATCACCGCCATGCAGAGTCATCAGCGGTACTTCCCGGTGCGAGACGCCGGCGGGGCGCTGTTGCCGGTGTTCCTGTATGTGAGCAACGCCGATCCGGCGCACGCCGACCTCATCACGGCCGGTAACCGGCGTGTGCTCGAGGGTCGCCTCGACGACGCCGGGTTCGCCTACGACCGCGACGTCGCCGAGGGCCTGGAGGCCATCGGCGCCAAGCTGGGAGCGGTCGTGTTCCACGAGAAGTTGGGGACTCTGGCCGACAAGACGACGCGCCTCCAGGAGCTGGCGGCCAAGCTGGCTGAGCTGCCGGGCGTCACGAATGCGGCGACAGACGCCGCCGGCGCGGCCGACAGCCCGGCACTGGCCGACACCATCGTGCGTGCCGCCGGCCTGGCCAAGGCCGACCTGGCCAGCGGCGTGGTGCAGGAGTTCCCCGTGCTGCAGGGGCGCATGGGCGAGCTGTACGCGCAGGCGGCGGGGCTGCCTGACGAGGTCGCGGCGGCCGTCGGCGAGCACTACAGGCCGCTCTCGGCCACAGCGCCGGTCCCGGCCACGCTCGGCGGCGCGCTGCTGGCCGTCGCCGACAAGATCGACAACATCGTCGGGGCCTGGGTGGCCGGCGAGAAGCCGACCGGCTCCCGCGACCCGTACGGTCTGCGCCGCGCCGCCATGGGCCTCGTGCGTATCGCTCTCGAGTATCGTCTCACGCTCAGCATCGCGGCGCTGATCGAGGCGGCTCGGGAAGCATACGAGCGACAGGGCCGCGAGCTCCCCGGCGGCGACGCGGTCGGGGAGATGCTGGCGTTCATCTGGGAGCGGCTGGAGGTCCTGCTGCTCGACGAAGGCCTGGACTACGACTCGGTCGAGGCGGCGCTGGGCTCGTCGGCGACAGACGTACCGGGCGTGGCCGCCCGCGCTCGCGCCATCGCCGGCCGGCGCGAGCGGCCGAGCTTCACCGATGTGGTGACCGTGTACAACCGTTGCGCCTCGCTGGCGGCCAAGGCCGGCGCCTCCGCCGGGCGGGTCTCCGGCAGCCTGCTCATCGAGCCGGCCGAGCGGTCGCTCTACGACGCGCATGTGGCCGTGGAGCCGCGCGTCCACGCGGCGCTGGACGCGGGCGACGTGGTGGTCGCCGTCGACCTGGCGGCGACGCTGCGGGAGCCCGTCGACAGGTACTTCGACGACGTCCTGGTGATGGACGGCGATCCAGACATCCGTCAGAACCGGCTGGCGCAGCTCGCCGCAGTACGCGACCTGTTGCGCGGCATCGGCGACCTCTCGCGCATCCCCGTCTGACCGGTGTCGTGACCGGCCGCCGGCCGGGCGCGACGACTCACCGACACGACCGCTCGGGTCATCCGGCCGGCCACGGCACTGGCGCGATTGCGCAGGGGCCGGTGAGGCGGGAGCGCACGGCAGTCGGGCGACGGCGATCAGGCAGCGGCGGTGGGCTCTTCGCGACGGCTCTGCGGCGGCGGTCTCTTCGCGGCGCCCCCTTGGTTTCGGCCGCCTGATGCGGACCCCGCTGTTGAACGGCATCGGCCATCGCTACTATGCTTCAAAGTTCCGTAGCAGACCGCGACTGAGGTGGGGTGCCCATGGCCGCCAAGCACGTGTACCGGTTCTCTGAAGGCAACAAGGACATGAAGGCGCTGCTCGGCGGCAAAGGCGCCAACCTCGCCGAGATGGTCACCATCGGCCTGCCGGTGCCGCCCGGCTTCACCATCACCACCGAGGTCTGCAACCACTTCTCGGCCAACCAGGCGTTCCCTGAGGGCCTCACCGAGCAGGTCGAGGCCGCCCTGGCCGACGTCGAGGCGTCCACGCACAAGCGGTTCGGTGACGACGGTGACCCGCTGCTGCTGAGCGTGCGGTCCGGCGCCCGCGCCTCGATGCCGGGCATGATGGACACCATCCTCAACCTGGGCCTCAACGACGTGACCATCGAGGGCCTGATCGCCCAGACCCAGAACCCGCGCTTCGCCTGGGACTGCTACCGGCGCTTCGTGGCCATGTACGGCGACGTGGTGCTGGGCTGCAAGCCCGAGGGCAAAGACGAGATCGACCCCTTTGAGGAGATCCTCGACCTCGCCAAGCGCGACAAGGGCGTGAAGTTCGACACCGAGCTGTCCGCCGACGATCTGAAGGACCTGGTCGGGAAGTTCAAGGCGGCCGTCAAGCAGCGCACCGGCCACGACTTCCCCGACGATCCGCGGCAGCAGCTCTGGGGCGCCATCACCGCCGTCTTCGCCTCCTGGGACAACGACCGCGCCGTCGCCTATCGGCGGCTCTACGACATCCCCGACAGCTGGGGCACGGCCGTCAACGTGCAGACGATGGTCTTCGGCAACGCCGGCGACGACTCCGGCACCGGCGTCGCCTTCACCCGCGACCCGGCCACCGGCGNNGCACGCCGCGGCCGGTCGAGGAGCTGGCACAGGTCTTCCCGGTCGCCTACGAGCAGCTCCTCGAGGTGCGCAAGACCCTGGAGCGCGAGCTGCGCGATATGCAGGACTTCGAGTTCACCGTGGAGCACGAGAAGCTCTACATGCTCCAGACGCGCAACGGCAAGCGCACCGGCCTGGCCGCTATCCGCATCGCCGTCGACATGGTCGAAGAAGGCCTGATCAGCCCGCAGGAGGCGATCCTGCGGGTGGAGCCCGACCAGCTCACGCAGCTCCTGCGGCCGATCTTCAGCCCGGCCGCCAAGCGGGCGGCGGTCGACGAGGGTCGCGTGATCGCGACCGGTCTGGCAGCCGGCCCCGGCGCCGCCAGCGGCCGGGTGGTCTTCAACGCGCCCGACGCCGAGGAGTGGGCGGCCCGCGGCGAGGCCGTCCTGCTGGTGCGTATCGAGACATCCCCGGAGGACATCCGCGGCATGACCAGCCACGCGGCGCTGGTCGCCCGCCAGATGGGCAAGACCTGCATCGTCGGTTGCGAGGCGCTGGCCATCGACTACAAGGCGCGCACCATGACCGTCGACGACACCGTGGTCCGCGAGGGCGACTGGGTCTCCATCGACGGCTTCACCGGCGAAGTGATCCTCGGCGAGCTCGAGACGCGGCCCAGCGAGGTGCTGCAGGTGCTGCTCGAGAAGAGCCTCGACCCGTCCGCCTCGCACGCCTACCACTACTACGAGCGCATGATGGTCTGGGCCGACGAGTACCGGCGTCTGAAGGTGCGTGCCAACGCCGACCAGCCCGACCAGGC